>NZ_JAAFKF010000070.1 GCF_013299175.1 Sphaerotilus sp. | reverse complement strand
ATGGCATGCCGGTGGCGTGCCTGTGTGGCTTCGGCCCGGACGAGCTGATCGGCATCGGTGGCCACGTTCCGGCGATTTCGCCCAAGGTGATCCGCCAGATCGGCATCCGCAGCGTGGACGAGGGCGAGAAACGCTTCGTCCACCAGCAGGATCTGGAGGTGTTCGACATGCGCTACATCGACGAGATGGGCATGCGCCATGCCATGGAGCTGGCGCTGGCCACGCTGGACGCGAACACCCACCTGCACGTGAGCTTCGACGTGGACTTCCTCGACCCGGACATCGCGCCGGGCGTGGGCACGACGGTGCCGGGCGGGCCGACCTACCGCGAGGCGCAGCTCTGCATGGAGATGATCGCCGACACCGGGCGGCTGGCGTCGCTGGATGTGGTGGAGCTGAACCCCGCCTTCGACCAGCGCAACCGCACGGCCGAACTCGCCGTCGATCTGATCGAAAGTCTCTTCGGCAAGAGCACGCTGATGCGCAAGTGAGGGGAGATCGGCGAGTCTGAGGGACCGGCCAAGCCTGCCGTCATCGGGCGGGCAGGTGCTGCGGCGACAATGTGGACATGACTGTTCGGACCTCCACTCCCTTGCCCTCCGATTCCCGAACCGCGTATGCCCTGTCCCTGACACCTTTGCCCGAGCGGGCTCGCTTGCAGGCCGACTGGCTGGCCCTTGAGTCCCGGTCCGAGGCGAGTTTCTTCACCGCGTGGTCCTGGATCGGCGTGTGGCTGGACACCCTGCCGCCCACCGTTCAGCCGCGCCTGCTCCAAGCCCGACGGGGTGGGCAGATCGTCGGGCTGGCGCTGGTCGTCGATGGCCCGCCCCGCCAGCGGTTCGGTCTGCGGTTTTGCAGCACGGCATTTCTGCACGCCACGGGCCGCCCCGAACTCGACATCCTCACCGTCGAACACAACGATTTCCTGCTCGACCGGGACCACGCGCCGGCTGCGCGTGCGGCGATGCTTGGCCACTGGCTGGCGCAGTTGCGTGGCGTGACCGAGGTGACGCTGCCGGGGCTGGCGGGAGGAGGCTGGCCGGCGGACACCGCGCAGACCAGCGGGCGCAAGGTGACGCGCGAGGACTGGGTGCGCCGTTCTTACGCGGTGGATCTGCCGGCGGTGCGCGAGGCGGGGGGCGATTTCCTGAAGCTGCTCAGCGCCAACACCCGCGCGCAGATCCGCCGCAGCATGAAGGAGTACGGCCGCCTCGGCGCGCTGACGCTGGAGGCCGCCACCACCGTGGCGCAGGGGCTGGACTGGCTGGACCGGCTGGCGGCGCTGCACCAGGCGCACTGGGTGGCGCAGGGCGAGCCGGGGGCGTTCAGCAATGCCTTCTTCACCCGCTTCCACCGCACGCTGGTGGAGCGGCACCTGCTGGAGGGCGGCGTGCAGTTGCTGCGCGTGGCCGTGGGCGAGCAGGATCTGGCCTATCTCTACAGCTTCGTGCGCGGTGGGCGGGTGTACTTCTACCAGTCGGGGCTGGAGTACGGCCTGATCGAGAAACACGCGCGCCCCGGTCTGGTGGCGCATGTGCTGGCCGCCCAGCACAACGCCGCGCAAGGGCACCGGGTCTATGACTTCATGGCCGGCGAGTCGCGCTACAAGGTCAACCTGGCCACGCTGGACGAGCAGATGACCTGGACGACGCTGCGCACCCCGGCGTGGCGCTTCGATCTGGAGGCTGCGCTGCGTCGGCGGCGCCAACGGCAGCAAGCACAGCAAGCGGCGGCATTGGCCACGGCAACGGTGGATTCCGCAGCGACACCCGCCGCCGCGGACTGATCACGTTCCCGACAAGGCCCGGCGCTGGCGCTTGGCGGCCAGCGCCCAGCCGGGCGTGAGCAGCTTGAGCAGCACGCGCAGCGTCATCGCATCCACCCGCCCGAAGCGCACGACGCTGCGCAGCAGCAGCTCCGCCGCCTTGCGCTTGTCGTTGTCGATCTCGGCATCGGCGGCATCGGCACAGAAAAAACCGAGATCCGCCCGGAAATGCGGCAAATCGGCCAGGTAGAGCACCTCATCGCGCCGGCAGATCCGCTCGGCCACCCGCAGCGTGTCGGTGCTGGCCCGGATGCGGTGGCGCGGCGAGGACATCTGGGTGGACGACAGGCGGTAGTCCAGCAGCGGGCGTTCCACGAAGGCGATCGATCCCGCACCGGCCACGCGCACCACCCAATCCCAGTCGCACATCGAGCCAGCCTCCAGTTCGAAGCTGCCCACGGTGTCCAGCAGGCGGCGGCGGAACAGGATGGTCGGCGGGTGGACGAAGTTGCCGTGTGCCACGGCACGGTAGGCATCGCCGCGGTGGACCACGGTGGTCGGGCCGGTGCGCTCGGCGGGAGTGTCTGGTGGCAGGCAGCCGTGCAGATCGAGCACGTCCGCCTGCGCGAGCAGCGAGTGGATGCCCTGCGGAGCGCGGCCGATGGTGGCGTAGTAGCGGCTGGCGTAGGCCACGTTGACCCGGCCTTGCTCGTCGAAGGAGTCGAAATCGCTGCAGCACAGCACGACCTCGGGCCAGCGTTGCAGCACCCGCGCTTGCACCGCCAGCCGCTCCGGCCGGCACAGGTCGTCCGCATCCATCAGCGCGATCAGTTCACCGCGGGCCGCGGCCACGCCGGTGCGCCGGGCGCTGGCAAGGCCGCCGTTGGGCTGGCGGATGGCGCGCACCCGATCGCCGTAGGAAGCGAGCAGGTCGGCGGTGTGGTCGGTGGAGCCGTCGTCCACCACGATGATTTCGGTGTTGGTCCAGGTTTGGGCCAAGACGCTGTCCAGGGTCGCACGCAAGGAGTGCTGGGCGTTGTACGCCGGAATGACAACGCTGATCAGACCGGGTGGACTGACAGATACTCCTGACATGGCTTCTGACTCCGGAATGCCCATTCGTGGGGCAGTGTGTTTCTCTTGGTATTCTCGCGGATGATTTCAGAAGTCACACAAAAAGGGAAGTTTTCCCACACGGAATCGGCGCAGAACAAACACTGGGCCGTACCGTATTCAGTTTCATTCAAGGTTGGTGTAGAGCCTGGGGTATTCATTGCCCGCCATGCCCGCCATGTCGGGGATGTCAGATGTGCCGTGCCCAGGGGACCAGCAAAAATGCCAGCCGCTTGAACGCCGGTATCCGGTTGCCGAGATTGCCGAGCATCGCCAGGTCGTACTGGTTCCAGACCTTGAAGACCAGGGTACAGGCCAGATACGTCAGCACGTACAGCACCCCCACCAGTATCTGGTGCAGCGCCGAGGGCGCATCCGTGGCAATCAAGGCGCCCATCGACACGGCCGCGGCGCTCAGGGCGGCGGCCGTCATCCGCGCCCCATCGCCGTAGGGCAGCGGCACCTTGAGCACCATCCGCACACAGCCAAACGCGAACAGGAACACGGCAGCCGTCGAGACCATGTGGGCGTAGATCGCGCCCATCAGGCCGTAGCGGGGCACCAGCCAGAGTGCCGTGAGCACACTCACCACCACCGCGAACACCGACTCCGCCGCCCGCAGCCGCTGGTTGTCGGTGATCGACAGCAGGGCGCTGAAGGCTGCGTGGGACAGCGTGAAACCGCGGATGATGACCATCATCTGCAAGGCGAAGGCGGTAGGGGCGTACTTCTCGCCGTACATGAGCGCGATGACGGGAGTAGCCCAGAAGAAGCCCACGCCCGTGAGCAGCAAGCCCAGGAAATGGAAATACCGGACAGCGTCACCCGCGATCCGGTTGACCCGGTCACGCCCGCCCGCACCGAAGGCGTTGGCCATCATCGGCATGAGCACCGTCGTGAGCCCGGTGGACAGCAGCTCGACGCCACCGCGGGTCAGGGTGGCCGCGATGGTGAAAAACCCCACAGCTTCCGGCCCGGCGAGCTTGTTGAGCAGAAACGTTTCGACCGATTTGTTGCTGAAGGCGAACACCAGGGTGCTCACCATGGTCCAGAACAGGTGCGGTCGCACGCGCTGCAGCAGGCTTTCCTCGCAATCGCGCCCGCCCTTGCGGATGTTGGCGCGGCGCAACTGGAAGGTCGCCATGAGCGGATGCGCCACGGACACCACCAGAAACAGCAGCATGAACCCTTCGAGCGGCACGCCCAGGGCTGCCAGCACGCCCGCGCCGATCAGGTTGACCAGACTGAGCACGCTGACCGAACTGGCCTCCACGCCGAAGCGGCCGTGGCCTTTGGCGACCGAGATGCTGAACAGGTACCAGGCCTTGGCGGCCGAGGCGAGCAGGGCGACGAGCGCAAAGTAGGCGAGATGGCCTTCCCAGCCGGCGGGCTTGAGGATGGGCAGGCCGAGCAGGAACAGCGTGCCGACGGCCACCACCGACCAGCCCTGGCGCTTCTGGAACCAGCGGTGCAGGGCCTGTGCGCCGGTGTGGTCGTTGCGCCCGAGCGACTCGGAGACGAAGCGGATCGCCGAGGTGGTCAGCCCGTTGTTCATGAGCAGCACCAGCACGCCCGACAGCCAGATCAGGTAGGCGTAGCGACCGAAGTCGGCCGGACCCAGCCCGCGTGCCACCAGCATGCTCGCCACGAGCCCCGCGGCGTAGGCGACATAGGTGGATCCGGTCATCAGCAGCGCGGAGCGCAGCATGGCCTTGGCGCCGAACTGCTCGCTCATCGTGTGGTCCCGCATGGCAGGGGCGTCAGGGCCGCTGCGTTAGAAATCCCTGCCATGAATCGGACCCGAGAGTCTCCGTGGACACAGAACAGTAACAAATTGTAGCAACTCAATCCGCCACCTGTCGATGGCGGTGGGTCGCCATCCGCACCATGCGTGCGACGAATTGCGCGGCACTGCGCTCGCGGGGCATGAAACGCGGGAGCTGGAAGGGGTCTGCGTCGTCGGAGGCGACCCCGACGGCGGTCGAAACAGCCGCCTGAAAGCCCGCCTTGCAGACCATGCGGGCATGCGCGGAGGTGTAGTCCAGGTTCGGTTTGCCGTTCGGGTAGGCGAAGCACAGCGGCGGCTTGCCTGTCAGCGTGGTGATCTGGTCGCGGTTGGTCTCGATCTCGTGCTCGGCCGTGGCGGCGTCGATGCGTGCCAGGATCGGGTGGTGGACGGTGTGGCCGCCAATGTCGATGCCTGCGTCGGACATGGCCTTGACCTGGCGGTCGTCCATCATCAGATCGGTCGGCAGGTGCGAACCCGCCCGGCGGCAGAGGTCTTCGCAGAACGCGTCGCGCTCGACGGGATCGAGGTACTTGACTGCACGGGTCAGATCGCTGATCAGGGTGCGGCGCGAGGCCACGTCGCTCACCAGGCGCTTGCCCAGGCCGACCCGCGTGAGGTCGATCTCTCCGGTGTCGAGGCGGCGCACGGTCTCGACCACCGAATCGTTGAACATGCGGCCGCCATTGAGGTAGCCGGTGGCCACGAACACCGTCGCGGGCAACTTGTGCTCCAGCAGCAGGGGCAGCGCGAGGTCGTGGTTGTCGCGGTAGCCGTCATCGAAGGTGATGCAGGCCGCACCCGGTGGCAGACCGCCGTTCTGCAGCAATGCAGCGGCCTCATGCAAGGGCAGCACATTGAACGCACTGGCCAGCGTCTTGAACTGCTCGGCCAGCAGCGCCTGGTGCGGAACATCCGGCTGCAACGGGTCTGGCTCTGCCAGCACCCGGTGGTACATCAGGATCGGCAACAAATTGGTGCCCGATGGGTAGCGCGCCTGCACAAACCAGCGCGCAATCGGGCGGGAAATCCGGATCATTCGAGTTACTCCCACTCGCCGGGTAGAGTCCCCGCGGCATTGCTATTATCGGTAACGTAACTTAATGTTTCCATCGAAGTTGGCCGCAGTCCCGCAAGTCAGGCACCGAATCGCCGAGTCTGGTGGTGTAAATAGAATTTACGCATTCGGGCATCGATTGCAGGCGTTCTGTCGGATATCGGTAGAAAAACAGGGATGGCACACGCCGAACCCGCCGCACACAGGCCCGATTTGAAAATACCGCACGCCTGTGGCGGCCGTATTGTGATGCCTGTTGGCGGTACTGGCATGGGGCGTTGATCGCGACAGGACTGACCCAGGGGGAGGTCTTGGATGGATGCGGGCTGGCTGGTGCGAGCCTGAACCTTCCATGGCCCCCCGTGATCTGGGTCTTGCCATTGTAGACCGCCAGGTTTGTTGCGGCCACGATTCCCAAACTTCCCAAGTGCAATGGAAGTGGCTGGATCCGTGATCAGATTGCTTGAAGTTTTCTTGATTGGCGATTTCTGTCTTGACAAAATGCTGAAATTTCCAAAGAAATCCATGACATTCAGTCGCTGAGCAAGCGGGTCAGAGCGTCAGGGCGTAGGCGGGCGGAGGGCGTCGGTGCTGTCACCCCCCTCGGCGTAGCGTCGCCAGCCGTCCAGCGCACCCTGCATCAGCCGCACCTGCCGTGAAAAGCGGGTACATCCTTGGCACATGCCCAGGTGCAGGCGGACCAGCACCCGCTCGCCCAGGGCCAGCGTGCGGTCCTCGCCTTCGAGCACGAGGCGGGTGGTGTCCTTGCAGGTCAGGCGCAGTCGCATGGGCGTCTTTCGTTCAGAGCCGGGCCGGTGTGCGGGCCTCGGCGAACCAGTGGATCTGCAGGCATTCCCGCAGCCGCAGGCGTGCGCGGTGCAGCAGCACGAACAGGTTGGTCGCGCTGACCCCGGTTTCCTTGCAGATTTCGTCGGTGTCGAGTTCGAGCCATTCGCGCATCAGGAAGACACGGCCCTGCTGGCCGGGCAGGTGTTCCATGCACGCCTCCAGCACCTCGAAGAACTGCCGCTGTCCCAGCGCCGCCGCCGGATGGCCCCAGTCGGCGGGGGTTTCCTGCCAGTGGCCGTCGGCCTTGAACAGCAGATCGTCCAGATCTTCCCGGTCTTCGTCGTCCGAGGTGGTGGAGATCTCGCGCCGGTGTCGGCGGATCTGGTCGATCACCTTGTGCTTGAGGACACCGATCAGCCAGGTCTTGAGCTGCGCGCTGCCCGCGTAGGACTGCGGTTTCTCCAGTGCGGCCAGCAGCGTCTCGGACACTGCGTCCTCGGCCCAGGCGTCGTTGCGCAACTGGTTGCGGGCGTAGCGCAGCAACTGCGGGCGCAGGGCCTGGACCTGGTGGGCGAAGTCGGTCATCCGGGGGCGGCGTGCAGGGCCGAAAAAATTCTGTGGTCGCAGTGTAAGGAATCGGCGCTCCCATGCGACAGAGTCCTGTCTGCTGAACAGCGACACAGTCCACCCGACAGTCCACCCAACGGAGAACCTCCATGAACCAGCGCCTCATCCTCAATTCCGCCCTCGCATCCGTCCTCGCCCTGGGCATCCTCGCCCCTGCTGCGGCGCAGGACAAGGCCAAGGAAAAGTGCTTCGGCATCGCCAAGGCCGGCCAGAACGACTGCGCCAACCTTTCGGGCACCCACTCCTGCGCCGGCCAGAGCAAGGCCGAGATGGGTGCCGACGAATGGAAGTACGTCCCCAAGGGCACCTGCAAGGACATGAAGGGCATGACGGCCGAAGAAGCCAAGATGGGCATGAAGAAGTAAGCGTCGAGCGTCCGCCATGCCTGCCCCGACCCCTGCAGGCATCGGCCTGCGCCAACCCCACGCGGCGCTGCTCCGGCAGCAGCGCCCGCCGCTGGGTTTCCTCGAAGTCCACAGCGAAAACTACTTCGCACCCGGTGGTGCCGCCCGTGCGGTGCTGGCGGAACTGCGCCAGGACCATGCCGTCAGCCTGCATGGCGTCGGCCTGTCGCTGGGCAGCGCCTGCGGGCTGGACGCCTGGCACCTGGACCGGCTGGCCGAATTGGTCACGGCGGTCGAGCCGGTGCGCGTCTCGGACCACGCCAGCTTTGCCCGGGTCGATCCGGGGCGGGGCGGGCCGGTCTGGCACGGCGCGGACCTGCTGCCGATTGCCTTCACCGACGCCGCACTCGCGGTCATGGTGCGCAACGTGCAGCAGGTGCAGGAGCGCCTGCGCCGGCCCATCCTGGTCGAGAACCTGAGCGCCTACCTCGGCTGGGCCGACGACACGCTGGCCGAACCCGAGTTCTTCAACGCACTGGCGCAGCGCAGCGGCTGCAGCGTGTTGCTCGATGTCAACAACCTCGTCGTCAACGCGCTGAACGCGGGCGATGACGAAGCGGCGGCCGTGCGCCGCGCCTGCGCCTGGGTGGACCGGCTCGCCCCCGGACTGGCCGGCGAGATCCACCTGGCGGGCTACACGGAGACTGACACCCTCGCCATCGACGACCATGGCAGCCGCGTCCGCCCCTGCGTCTGGCAGGTCTACGCCCACGCCGTGCGCCGCCACGGACCGGTGCCGACGCTCGTCGAGTGGGACACCGATCTGCCGGCCCTCGGTGTTCTGCTCGACGAGGCCGCCAAGGCAGACGCCGTGCAGCGCGGGGTGTGGCCATGAACCCCGAGGATCTGAACCGCGAGCACATCCGCCAGCGCCTGTTGATGCAGGCCCTGCGCAGCGGCCAGCCCGGCGCACTCACCGGCTGGACCCGCGCCCCGGCCCGCGCCGATCTGGCCCGCGGGCTGGCGGTCTACGCGGCCAATGCCGCCGTCAACGCCGAGCGGGCGCTGGCGGCGCGCTATCCGACCGTGCGGGCCATGCTCGGCGACGAAACCTTCGCGCCCATGGCGCGGGCCTTCTGGCGCCAGTCGCCACCGCGGCAGGGCGATCTGGCGCGGTGGGGCGATGGCCTGCCCGCGTTTCTGGCGGCGGCCGAACAGCTCGCCGAGCTGCCGTATCTGGCCGACGTGGCGCGGCTGGACGCCGCCGTCGCCGCCGCCGAGGGCGCGGCCGATGTCGTGCCGGATCTGGCCACGCTGATGCGCCTGGGCGACACCGATGCGCAGCGGCTGGTGCTGCGGCCATGCGCCGGGCTGGCCCTGGTGGACAGCCTGCACCCGATCGCCACCCTCTGGCGCGCCCACCACGATCCGCAGCAGACCGCACAGCCCGATCCCTATGCCGAGGCCCGCGCTGCACTGGCGCTGCAGCGTGCCGAGACGGCGCTGGTCTGGCGCCAGGACTGGGCCGTGCGCGTGGCACCCGTGGCGGGACCGGCCGCCGAATTCATGCGCCGTGCGCTGGAGCAGTCGCAGCCGCTGGCTGCGGCGCTCGGCGTCCCCGGCTTCGATGTCGAGACCTGGCTCGCGCCAGCGGTGGCCGATGGGCTGCTGGCGCGGGTCGATGTACACCCTGGAGACCTCCCATGCTGACCCTGTCGATGGACACCCTGCGGCGCGGCCATGCCCGCTTCCTCTCCTTGTGCGACGCGCTGCAAGCGCCGGCGCAGCTCGCGGCACGGCTGTTCGTCGCCAAGGTCTTCTTCTTGTCCGGGCTGACCAAGCTGCGCGACTGGGAGACGACCGTGGCCCTGTTCACCGACGAGTACCACGTCCCGCTGCTGCCACCGGACGTGGCGGCGCTGATGGGCACCGGCGGTGAGCTGGTGCTGCCCGTGCTGCTGGTGCTGGGGCTGGGTGGGCGTTTCGCGGCGCTGGGGCTGTCGGTGATGAACGTGGTGGCGGTGCTGAGCGTGCCGGACATGCCGGAGCCGGCTTTCGCGCTGCACGTGTTCTGGGGCAGCCTGCTGGCGGGGCTGGTGCTGTGGGGTCCGGGGCGGTGGTCGGTGGACGCGCGGATCGCGACATAAAACGAAACACGCCGATACCTGCGGGAAAGGACAGCGCCACACGGCGCGGGCACGATGGCGTCCATGTCAACACGCTTTCCCCCAGGAAAACCCACCATGCGTACCTCGATCCAGCGTTCCCTGAAGCGTTCCCTGTTCGGTCTCGTCGGCGTCGGCCTCGTGGTCGGTCTGTCGGCCTGCGGTCACACCCCGTTCGGTGGCGAGGGCCGCGGCGAGGGCCGTGGCGACCGCGGTGAACACCACATGGGCATGGGCCACCACGGCCAGCCCACCGAAGCCGACATGCAGAAGCACCGCGACCGCATGGTCGAGCGCGCCACCACCGAGCTGTCGCTTGACGCCGCGCAGAAGGCCAAGCTCGTCACCCTGATCGACACGGTCCATGCCAAGCGCATGGCGATGGTGGCGGCCAAGGCGGATGCCAAAGGCGACGCGAAGGGCGGCATGAACGGCGGCGGCATGGTGCCCCGCGCCGAGATGCAGGCCCTCCTGAAGGGCGACAAGTTCGACCGCGCGGGCGCCCAGGCCCTCGTGGACCAGAAGGCCAACACCCTGCGCACCTCCGCCCCCGAGGTCATCGCCGCCATGGGCGATTTCTACGACAGCCTCAAGCCCGAGCAGCAGGCCAAGGTCCGCGTGTTCATGGAGCGGGGTCCGATGGGCCGCGGGATGATGGGCGGCCACCGCGACTGAGTTGCCTTGGCGCAGCAGTCGGACCCACGGCGCTAGGATGCGGCCATGCCCCGCCTGCTGCTCCTCGACGACGATGCCCACCTGGCCGCTCCGCTGGCGGCCTACCTGAAACGCTTCGACCTCACGCTGGAGAGCGCACTGCGCCCGAGCGTGGGGTTGGCGCGCTTGCGCGAGGGGGGCTTCGATGCGGTCATCCTCGACGTGATGCTGCCCGAGATGGACGGCTTCGATGTCTGCCGCGAGATCCGGCGCGATCCGGCGCTGGCGGGCCTGCCCATCCTCATGCTGACCGCGCGCGGCGATGTGATGGACCGCGTCATCGGCCTGGAACTCGGGGCCGACGACTACCTGCCCAAGCCCTTCGAGCCGCGCGAACTCGCTGCCCGCCTGCAGACCATCCTGCGCCGCCGGCAGCCACCGGCACCGGCAGCGCAAGCCGCCGACTCCGGGCGCCGGCTGGTGTTCAAGGGCCTGGCGATCGACCTGGACCGCCGCCAGGTGCTGCGCGAAGGCGCCGAGGTCGAGTTGACCGGGACGGAGTTCACGCTGCTGGCGCTGCTGGCCGGCGAGCCGCACAAGGTCTTCACCCGCGACGAGATCCTCTCCCGGCTGCGTGGCCACGAGGCCGATGTCTACACCCGCGCCATCGACATCCTCGTCAGCCGCATCCGCAAGAAGCTGGAGCCGCTGGACTGCATCAAGACGCTGCGCAACGCCGGCTACACCTTCGCCGGGGCGCGCCAGCCATGAACGCCACGCTGCAGGCTTGGCGGCGTTTCGCTGGCGCGCTCGGGGTGCGGCTGGTGCTGCTGTTCCTGGTGCTGGCGCTGGCGCTGACGGTGGTGTTCACGGGCGGGATGCAGCGGGCCATCGGTGGTGGCTGGCGTGCCCTGGTGCGTCCGCTGGTGGCCGATTACGTGGACCGGCTGGCCGACGAGCTGGGTGTGCCACCGGACATCGGTCGCGCCAGGGCACTGGTCGAGCGGCTGCCACTGTCGCTGCGCATCGACGGGCCGCAGGTCCGCTGGGACTCGCACCCGCACCTGCGCGGACAGCGCCGCGGGATGCTGCCGCCGCCCCCCGGATTCCCGATGCCGCCGATGCACCGACTGATGCACCCCGACGACGATGCCCCCGCCGCCGGTGACGCCACCGATCGGGGCTGGCTGCTGCTGACCCGCACCACGGCGGATGGGCACACCCTCGAATTCGGCCTCGGCGACGTGCCCTGGCGCCACCGGCCACGCTCGATCGGCTGGTTCACGCTCGGGCTGCTGCTGGGGCTGACGGCGCTGGCCTACCTGGTGATGCGGCATTGGCTGCGCCCGCTCGGCGAGATCCGCAGCGGGGCGGTGCGCTACGGGCAAGGGCAGTTCGATGCGCCGATTCCGGTGCGCAGCGGCGATGAACTCGGCCGGCTGGCCGGGCAGATCAACACCATGGCGGGCGAGTTGCGCCACATGCTGGATGCCAAGCGGGCCTTGCTGCTGTCGATCAGCCACGAGCTGCGCTCGCCGCTGACACGGGCACGGCTGAACGCCGAGCTGGTGGAGGAGGGGCCATCACGCGACGCGCTGCTGCGCGATCTGGGTGAAATGCGCGAGCTGATCAGCGACCTGCTGGAGAGCGAGCGCCTGGCTGCCGGGCATGCCGCCTTGCAGCGCGAGCCGGTCGATCTGGCGGCGCTGGTCGAGGTGGCGGTGCATGAGCAGGTGCCGGTGGACGTGGCGCTGGAACTCGATCTGGACGCGGACCTCGGGCTGGTCGGGGTCGATCCGGCGCGCTGGCGGCTGCTGGTGCGCAACCTCGTGGGCAACGCGCTGCGCCACGGCCAGCCGCCGTTGCACGTCCGGCTCCACCGCGAGGCCGACACGCTGGTCTTCACGGTGCGCGACCACGGCGCAGGCGTGGCGCCCGAGGCACTGGCGCAGCTCGGCGAAGCGTTCTACCGGCCAGATGCGGCGCGCGGGCGCAGCAGCGGCGGGGTGGGGCTGGGCCTGTACCTGTGCCGGCTGGTGGCGCAGGCGCATGGCGGGCGGTTGCGGGTGCAATCGGCGGCGCCGGGACCGGGGCTGGTGGTGGAGGTGAGGGTGCCAGTGCCGTCTTGACCGGTGCCGGGTCCAAGTCTGTCGGACCGCACTCAAGCGGCTGGTGGCGGGAACGGTTTGGAGCGGTGAAGGGGATGGTCAGTTCAATGGCAGCCAGTCGCTGGCCAGGATTTCCGCACTGGTCCACGGGCACGCGGGCGGGAAGCGGTCGAAGCCGATGCCGGTTTCCTTGGCGGCTTCGGTGCGAGCGTCCAGCCAGGCGTCTTCCCACCATTCCGTGTCGTTCAGACAGTGCTGCAGGCTGGGCGTTTTCTGCAGCCGACGTGCCAGGGCCTTGCGCTGTTCCCGGATGGTGCTGTCCCAACTGCTGCCACGCCGCTCGGGCTGGTGCGCCCACTTGAGCAGGTGGGCCAGCAACACCGCCATCCGATTCGCCAGTGCCCGCTGTTCGCTCTTGCCCACGTCTTCAATCTCCTCGGCGATGTGTTCCAGATCGACCTGATCGAAGCGGCCGGCGCGGATCAACCGGGCCTGTTCGGCGGCCCAGGCCACGATGTCGGTGTCGTAGTTGGCGTGCATCGTTGCAGCATAAATCAAGTGCCCGGTGATACGCTCCCCGCCATGAACGACCCCACCCAGACGCCCCCCCTGACCTCGGCCGAACTCGACCAGCTCGATGCCTTCCTCGCCAGCCTGCCCGCCGGGGCGATGAACGTGGAGATGCTGGACGGCTTCTTCTGCGCCTTGCATTGCACGCCCGATCTGGTCGGGCCGGCCGTGTGGCTGCCGCTGGTCTGGGGCGAAACGGCGGACGCCGAAGCCTCGTTCGACGATGAGGGCCAGGCCCGCGCCATCGTCGGGCTGGTGACGCGCCACTGGAGCGCCGTGGCCGAGGAGCTGGTCAAGGCCGATGCATCGGATGCCCCCCGTGTCCCGCGCCTCACCGCCGATGCCCAAGGCCACGTCACCGGCAACGCCTGGGCGACCGGCTTCGTCCGTGGCATGCGGGTCTCGCCCGATGGCTGGCAGGAGGTGCTGGGCGACGCGCAGGGCGGCGAGGTGCTGGTGCCCATGATGCTGCTGCACCACGAGCACGATCCCGACGAGGCGATGCGCCCGCCGCCTTTCGACGACGCGGTGCGCAGCGAGGTGATCGAGGCGATGGTGATGGGCGCGGCGCAGCTTTACCGCCACTTCGCCCCTGCCCGCCGTGCTGCCTCGCGCGCCGATCGTCAGGCGCTGACGTTCCGCCGCGCAGGGGCCAAGCCTGGGCGCAACGACCCGTGTGCGTGCGGCAGCGGCAAGAAATTCAAGGCGTGCTGCGGGCGCAGTTGAACCTGAACCTCAACGAGCGCAGCGCAGCGATCAAAGGTGCATCCAGGCGGCCACCCCCAGCAACACCCCGCCCCCCGCGACGACGTACATCCCGACCTTGAGCCACGACTGTTTGGTCAGCAGTGAAATGGCCGCCAGCGCGATCGAGATCTGCAGCACGGTGGTGGCCTGTGCCCAGCGGTGGTGGATGTGCAGTTGCTCGTCCGACTGGTGGTCCCAGTCCGAGGATTCCTTTTCCAGCGCCTCGGCCTTGACCTTGATGTCTTCCTTCTCGGTCTTGTAACGCAGGGCTTCCTTGGTGAAGTTGTCCTTGACCTCGCCGACTGTCAGTTGCAGCCCGAGTTCGGCCAGGTTCTGCTTGCTGCTCTTGGACTGGTAGAAATTCCACTGGTTGCTGGCCTCGGTCTTCTTGATCGCGGCGTTGTTCTTGTACAGCCCGGCGTTGGACTGCGTGGCGCCACCCATGTAGGAAAACAGCGCGCCGACGGTGGCGATCACGGCGGTGGCGACGGCGATCGAATTGGTCGAGGCGTCACCGCCGTGGTGGGCGGCGTGCTCCAGTTCGTGGTCGTGGGGGCCGTGGACGTGAAAATTGTTGCCGGACATGGGGGTTCGTCTCCAGTCAATGGGTCAGTGGGGGATGTTGGTTCGGGTGGCGATCAGCGTCTCCAGACACTGCTCCCGTATCCCGTAGAACGCCTTGATCTCGCGGATCTGCGCCCGCACGGTGTCGGCGTGGCCGTCTGGTGTCTCGGTGCGCCGTACGGCCAGGATCATCTTGTTCTTGTTGGTGTGCTCCAGCGAGACGAACTCGAACACCTGCGTGTCGTAGCCGGCCGCGTCCAGCAGCAGCGCGCGCAGGCTGTCGGTGACCATCTCGGCTTCCTGGCCCAGGTGGACGCCGTGTTGCAGCATCGGGCGCAGCAGCGGCGGGGTCTTCATCTGCGGGCGCACCTGCTTGTGGCAGCAGGGCGAGCACATGATGATCGACGCCCCGGCGCGCAGCCCGAAGTCGATGGCGTAATCGGTGGCGATGTCGCAGGCGTGCAGCGCGACCATCACGTCCAGCCCGACCGGCGTGTAGTGGCGCACATCGCCCGCGTCGAAGCGCAGGCCGTCCATGCCGTGGCGCGCCGCCGCGTCGTTGCACAGCGCGACCAGCTCCTCGCGCAGCTCCACGCCCGTGACCTGCGGGACGCGCCCTTGTGCGCGCAGCCAGTCGTGCATCGCGAAGGTCAGGTAGCCCTTGCCACAGCCGAAATCGAACACGCCGATCGGTCGATCCATCGGAGCGTTCGCCAAGGGGGACGCAGCCACCGCGCTGGCGAACACCTCGGTGAACTTGTTGATCTGGCGCCACTTGCGTGACATGGCCGGGATGAGCTGGTGCTGCGCGGTGGTGACACCCAGATCGGTCCAGAACGGTCGGTCCAGCGACAGCAGGCGGTGCTTCTCGCGGTTGTGCGCGGGGGCGCCATCCTCGTCGTCGGATGCATCGTCCGCTGCGCCAGCTTCCACGGACGTGGCCTTGCCCACCCGCAGCAGGCTCTTGTCACGCCCGCCTTTTTCCTTGACCGTGAGCTGGACCTCCTGGGTGCGCGTGTGCAGGTGGGCGTTCTGGAAGGCCGGGCCGATCAGGCGGTCGATCACCTGCAGTGCCTCGGCGGTCGGGTGGTTCTTGGTGATGTCCTTGGTGGTGTGGCGGTAGACGAGTTGCAGGCTGGCCTCGCCGCGCAGCATCACGGGGCGCACCAGCAGCCGCTCCAGCCCCGCCTCGCCGCCGCGGTACTTGCCCAGCGCCAGTCGCACGAACTGGCGGCTGGCCAGCGCCGTGTCCAGCAGTTGCAGGAACCGGGCGCGCGCGGTCGGTGGATCGGTGGGGGAGATCAGGGTCGAGAACATCTGGCGATTGTCCCGCATCGCCCCCGACAATCGTGGCATGCCCAGTGCCTTCAACTTTGCCGCGTCCCCCTTCGACGCCCTCCAGGCCGAAGAGCGCCAGATGGTGCGGCGCAGCGTGGACATCGAGTACTTCCGCGCCGGTGCCGTCATCCTGGCCCCAGGGACCGCGCCCACCCACCTGTTCGTGCTCATCAAGGGCCATGTCCAGCAGTGGGACGGCGACGAGCAGCAGGCCGTGTTCGGCCCGGACGACTGCTTCGACGGCCGCGGGCTGGTGGCCGGCCGGACCAGCAGCCGCTTTGTCGCCAGCGAGGAGGTGGTGCTGTACCGGCTGGCCCGGCAGACCGTGCTGGCCTTGATCGCCAGCAACGCCACCTTCGGCGCGCTGCTGTTCGCCGATCTGTCGAACAAGCTCGGCGCGCTGGCCGGGCGGCGCAGCCAGCACGAACTCCAGTCGCTGACCATGGCGCGGGTCGATCAGGCGTACCTGCGTCCGGTGCATTTTGTGGACGCTGACGATGATGTGGCATCGGTGGCCCGTGTCTTCCACGAACAGCGCACGACCAATGTCCTGGTGCGCGACACGGCCACCACGCCGCCGCGGCTGGGCATCTTCACCGTGACCAGCCTGCCCAAGGCGATCCTGAGCGGCGTGCCGCTGGACCGCTTGCCGGTGCGCGGTCTGGCGAATTTCAAGCTGGTGACGATCCGCCCGTGTACGCCGCTGTTCGACGCGCTGGCGCTGATGATCCGCCACCGCATCCACCGGCTGGTGGTGGCCGAGGGTGCGCAGATCATCGGCTTTCTGCAGCAGCTCGACCTGCTGAGCTACCTCTCCAACCACTCCTACCTCATCACGCTGCAGATCCTGGAGGCGAACGACATCGCCACGTTGAAGACCGCCGCCGAACAGATCACGCGCCTGATCGGCGTGCTGGAACACAGCGGCACCAAGGTCGGCATGATCGCCCGGCTGGTGCAGGAGCTGAACGCGGCGCTGTTCGAGCGCGCCTGGCAACTCATCGCCCCCGCGGACCTCGTCGCCAACAGTTGCCTGTTCGTCATGGGCAGCGAGGGCCGCGGCGAGCAGTTGCTCAAGACGGACCAGGACAACGGGCTGGTCCTGCGCGATGGCCACGAATGCCTGCACGATCTCGACGCGGTCTGCGGCCGCTTTTCGGCGGCGCTGGCCGAGTTCGGGTATCCGCCATGCCCCGGCCGCACCATGGTCAGCAACCCGGACTGGCGCCACAGCGAGGACGACTTCGCCCGCACCGTGCGCGAATGGCTCTTCGCCCCGACCCCGGACCACCTGGTGTCGCTGGCGATCTTCCTCGACGCGCACCGCGTGGCGGGGGACGCGGCGCTGCTGGCGGGCGTGCGCGAACAGGTCTGGCGCTACGCCACCGACAACGCCGGGACGCTCGGGCGCTTTGCGGGCGCCATCGACGCGTTCCCGACCGACAGCGGTGACAGCGGTTGGTGGAACCGCCTCCTGCACCTGGGCGCGGGTGTCGGCATGGGCATGGGCGATGCAGGCAAGGAGCCGCTCGACCTGAAGAAGGCCGGCATCTTCCCGCTGGTCCACGGGGTGCGCAGCCTCGCGCTCGAACACCGGATCGCCGCCACCAGCACGGTGGACCGCATCGAGGCGCTGCTGGCCGGGGGGCACCTGCCGGCCGATTTCGGGACCGATCTGGTGGACAGCCTGCATTTCTTCATGGGGCTGAAGCTGCGCGCCGGGCTGCGGGCGCTGGAACAGGGTCTGCCCGCCGGCTCGGGCATCGCGCTGGACCAGCTCGGCAGCCTGGACCGCGATCTGCTCAAGGACACGCTGGCGGTGGTCAAACGCTTCAAGGCGCACCTGCGGCAGCACTTTCATCTGGACGTGCTGTGAGTCCAGGCGGACAGGCGGGGATATTCGGCCCGTGGGTGGCGCTCCGGCGCGCGTGGATGCTGTGGCATCTGGCGGACCCGCGGCTGCGGTTCCTGTACGACGCGCCGCCCCCCGATGAATGGGTCTCGCTGGATTGCGAAACCACCGGGCTGGATACCCGCCGCGACGAGATCATTGCCATCGGCGCCGTGCGGATCGTTGGCGACCGGGTGATGACGAGCGAGGCACTGTCGTTGCTGGTGCGGCCCCGCAAGCGCGTCGGCGCCGACAGCATCCGCATCCACCGCCTGCGCGAGCAGGATGTCGCGCAAGGGCTGGAACCGGAAGAGGCCCTGCGCCAGTTGCTGCACTTCATCGGCAGCCGGCCGCTGGTGGGGTATTTCCTGGAGTTCGATGTGGCAATGCTCAACCGGGTGCTGTTCCCGATGCTGGGCGTGCGCCTGCCGCAGCCGCAGATCGAGGTGTCGGCGTTGTTCCATGACCACAAGTTGCGCAAGCTCCGCGGCCCCGCACGCGAGCAGCCCCTGGATCTGCGCTTCGACACGGTGATGGCCGAGCTGGATCTGCCGCGGCGCGAGGCGCATGACGCGCTCAATGACGCGGTCATGGCGGCGCTGGCGTTCATCAAGCTGCGGCATTTGGCGTAGGAAATGAAAAAACCCGGCATGCGAGCCGGGTTTCGTGGGTTCCCGCTTGCGCGGGAATGGCGTTGCGACAGATCAGTGACCCGAAGCGCCGTCGGCACCCAGACCGGTTTCCGAGCGGATCTGCTGGGCTTCGAACGCGGCACGTTCCGAGGTCGCTTGCGCGCTGCGGTCCATGAGCGACACCAGCCAGATGGTCACGAAGGCGATGGCCATCGAGAACAGTGCCGGGGAGGTGTACGGGAACCAGGCCGATCCCTTCGGGTTGCCGAGCGTGGCTTCCCACACCGACGGCGACACGACGGTCAGTGCGACCGACGAGAACAGGCCCAGGAAACCACCGGTCACGGCACCCTTGGTGGTGCAATCCTTCCACAGCACGCTCATGAAGAGCACGGGGAAGTTGGCCGAGGCCGCGATCGCGAAGGCCAGCGACACCATGAAGGCGATGTTCTGCTTCTCGAACACGATGCCCAGCGTCACGGCCAGCACACCCAGGCAGAGCGTCGTGATGCGCGACACCTTCAGCTCCGCGGCGCTGTCAGCCTTGCCCTTCTTGATCAGCGTGGCGTAGATGTCGTGGGACACCGCCGACGCGCCGGACAAGGTCAGACCCGCCACCACGGCCAGAATCGTCGCGAAGGCCACGGCCGAGATGAAGCCGTAGAACACGTTGCCGCCGACCGCCTTGGCCACCAGCACCGCCGCCATGTTGGCCGTGCCCGCACCACCATTGATGACGCCCTTGGCGACATTGGCGTACTCGGGGTTGGTCAGCACCAGCGTGATCGCACCGAAGCCGATGATGAAGATCAGCACGTAGAAGTAGCCGATCCAGGTCGTCGCCCAGAACACCGACTTGCGGGCTTCCTTCGCGTCAGGGACGGTGAAGAAGCGCATGAGGATGTGCGGGAGGCCGGCGGTACCGAACATCAGCGCCATGCCGAAGCTGATCGCGGAGATCGGATCCTTGATGAAACTGCCCGGAGCCATCAGCGCTTGGCCGATCTTTTCGGGGTTCATCGCGTTGGCCTTGGCCATCGCAGCCGAAGCAGCCGAGGCTGCTTCTGGCGTCATGGCGGCAGCCGCAGACGCTGCCGCACCGGCGATGGCCGCTGCCTTGGCGTTCACGGCGATGGCGGCCTTGACGGCGACACCCTTGGCGAACAGGGCTTCCGGGCTGAAGCCGAACTGCGCCAGCACCATGATGGCCATGAAGGTCACGCCCGACAGCAGCAGGCAGGCCTTGATGATCTGCACCCAGGTGGTGGCCGTCATGCCGCCGAACAGCACGTAGACCATCATCAGGCCGCCGACGATCACGACCGCCATCCAGTATTCGAGACCGAACAGCAGCTTGATGAGCTGACCGGCGCCGACCATCTGGGCGATCAGGTAGAAGGCGACCACGACCAGCGTGCCCGACGCGGCGAACGCGCGGATCGGGCCTTGCTTGAAGCGGTAGCCGGCCACGTCGGCGAAGGTGAACTTGCCGAGGTTGCGCAGGCGCTCTGCCATCAGGAAGGTGATGACGGGCCAGCCGACCAGGAAGCCGATCGAGTAGATCAGGCCGTCGTAGCCGTTGGCCATCACGGCTGCGGAAATGCCCAGGAACGAGGCGGCCGACATGTAGTCGCCCGCGATCGCCAGGCCATTCTGGAAGCCGGTGATGCCGCCACCGCCGGTGTAGAAGTCAGCAGCCGACTTCGTCTTGCTGGCAGCCCACTTGGTGATGTAGAGCGTACCGGCCACGAAGACCGCGAACATGCCGATGGCTGTCCAGTTGGTCTCCTGTTTGGCGATCTGGCCCATGTCGGCACCAGCCGCCAGCGCGACACCCGCGCCCAGCAGACCGGCGAGGGCCATCAGGGTTTTGAACATGCGGCTCACTTCGAGACCTCCTGGAGAATTTCGCGGGTCAGGCGATCGAACTCGTCGTTCGCGCGGCGCACGTAGATGCCGGTGATGATGACCGTGAAGACGATGACGCCGAAGCCGATGGGCACGCCGACTGTCGTCACGCCCTCGCCCATGCGCTGGCCGAGGAATTCCTTGTTGAACGCGATCAGCGCGATGTAGCCGTAATACACGACCATCATCAACAGCGTCAGCATCCAGCCGAAGCCGCTGCGCTTTTGTTTTAATTCCGCATACTTGGGGTTTGCCCTGATGCGGGAGATCACGGGATCTGCCATGTATTTCTCCTATTCAATTCGGGTGAATCAGATAATTCGAAAATGGAGTCTAGGAGTGGAATCTGACCTAATACTGACCGAGAGTTTGTGGTGGCTCCGGTGTGGCAGGGATTGAGGGTTGTTTCCTTGCGCGCATCTCTGCGCGCAATCGCTCGCTCAAGCAAATACCTTTGAATGCTGACTTTTCGCTGACTTTCCCATGGCGTGACAGCGGCGACTGGTGTGCTTCGTCCGGCGTGATGGATTCACGAAAGTGCCCCTGTGTGCCCCTGGACCGGAGGTGATCACCCCCTCGCTGCAGGGGGTCTTTTCGCTTATAAATTGCGTGCGTTGCCGATTCAGTTCTGGTTCAGTTTTGTGGTGGTTTTGTGGCAGTTTCATGGCCATTGCGAGGCAGTTTTGTTTTCGTGCTGCGGAAATAAGGCCAGGGAATCGACTAATCGGTTAATCGGCTGATGAAAAATATCTCATACAAACAAGCGAAAAGGTTCCCTCCATGAGCATCAAACCGACGGCTGTGGCCGTGCTGCCCCTGTTGACCACCGCGTCCATCGTGGTGTCAGGCACCTCGGCAGCAGAAACCCTGACCGGCACGGCCGGCGCGGACGAGATATTCGGCTACGGACAAAATGACCTGATCAACGCGGGCGACGGCAACGACACGCTGTGGGGCGGCGCCGGCAATGACACCTTGAATGGCGGCGCGGGCGATGACCTGCTCATCGGCGAGTCCGGCAATGACCTGCTCGACGGGGGCGCCGGCAGCGACACCTACCGCGTCAGCGGCAACGCCTCGGCCGGTTTCCAGGACTGGGACACCTACAAGGACAGCGGCACCACGGGCATCGACCGACTCGTGGTGACCGGCGGCACGACCGCGGTGGACATTGGCATCAAGGGCTGGAGCGCGACCGGCATCGAGCAGATCGACGCGACCGGCACGACCGGCGTGGTGAGGCTGCTCGACACGGGCGACGCGAACCTGATCGACCTGCGCACGACGACGCTGATCGGCAGCAACCTCGTCATCGATGGCAACTACGGCGACGACACCATCTACGGCAGCGCCGGTGCGGACACCATCGTTGCGAGCTACGGCAACGACTCCGTCGATGGCGGCGAGGGCGGCGACACCTACCGCATCAGCGGCAACGAGGCCGGCGGCTGGGGCGTCTTCCAGAATTTCGACACCTACAAGGACACCGGCACGACCGGACTCGACCGCATCGTGGTGACCGGCGGCACGACCGCGGTGGACATCGGCACCAAGGGCTGGAGCGGCACCGGCATCGAGCAGATCGATGCCACGGGCACGACCGGCGTGGTGAGGCTGCTGGACACGGGCGACGCGAACCTGATCGACCTGCGCACGACGACGGTGCTGGGCAGCAACCTCGTCATCGACGCCAGCTACGGCAACGACACCGTCTACGGCACGGCGG
>NZ_JAAFKF010000007.1 GCF_013299175.1 Sphaerotilus sp. | reverse complement strand
TGTGACCCGGACGAAGCGACAAGCCCCGGGGTTCAGCCCGGGGTCGAGCGTTCAAGCCGGAACGGCTTGTCAAGCGACATGTATGGAAATACAGTTGTCGGATGGAAGCCGTGAAGACCCTCAAGCTGCGCATCAAGGACAAGCACGCGGGCGTGCTGTCCTTGATGGCGAGTGAGGTGAACTTCGTGTGGAACTACTGCAACGAGACGAGTGCGCGGGCACTCCGGGAGCGGCGCGAGTGGCTGAGCGGGTTCGACCTGCAGAAGCTCACGGCGGGGTACTCGAAGTGCGATGGCGTGCGGATCGGTAGCGCCACGGTGCAACTGGTGTGCGAGGAATACGCCACCCGGCGCAAGCAGTTCAAGAAAGCCCGGCTCAATTGGCGCGTGTCGAACGCGAAGGCGGCGAAGCATTCGCTGGGCTGGGTGCCGTTCAAGGCGGGCGGCGCGAAGTACAAGGCCGGGCAGATCGCTTTTCTCGGGCACAGGTTCAGTCTGTGGGACAGCTACGGGCTGAGCCGGTTCGATCTGCGCGCCGGCTCGTTCTCGCAGGACGCGCGCGGCCGGTGGTACCTGAACGTGTGCGTCAAGGTGGACGTGCCGAAGTCGGCCGGCACTGGATCGGTGGGGATCGACCTCGGCCTGAAGACCGCGGCGACGTGCTCGGACGGTGAAGAACTGGCGTCCGGCCTGTACCGCAAGCACGAGGGCGCGCTAGGGATCGCCCAGCGGGCGCGCAAGAAGAACCGGGTGCGCGCGATCCACGCGAAGATCGCCAACACGCGCAAGGACGCGATGCACAAGTTCAGCACCGGGCTGGTCGAGCGCAACGCGGCGATCTTCGTCGGGAACGTGCAGGCCGGCGCGATGGTGAAGACTCGGATGGCGAAATCCACGCTGGACGCCGGGTGGTCGATGATGAAGACGATGCTGGAATACAAGAGCCATCAGGCCGGCATCGTGTTCGAGGAGGTGAATGAAGCCTACACAACCCAGACCTGCTCGCGCTGCGGGGGCATACCCGCCAGCAGTCCGAAAGGCAGGACAGGTCTGCGAATGAGGCGATGGACATGCTGCGATTGCGGCGCGGAACACCACCGCGACGTGAACGCCGCCAGGAACATCGCCGCGCGCGGACATGCGCGTCTCGCAGGAGGAATCCCCGTCCTTTAGGGCGGGGAGGATGTCAACGGTGTCCGTGCGTTCCTAGAATGCGGGTCCACCCCGAACAGGAGACCGCCCATGACCGACCCCGTGAACCGTGCCGAATTCGACAGCCTCACCCCCACCCAGGAGTTCTCCCGGCGCAGCTTTGTCCAGACCGCCATCGGCAGCGGATTTGCCGCCGCGGTATTGCCGGTCATGGCGCAGAACGTCATCAACACGCCGGCCGATGGGCTGATGGTCGGCGAGGTGACGATCGACGTGAACGGTTTCAAGATGCCCGCCTACCGTGCGGCGCCTGCTGGCGGCAAGAACCTGCCGGTGGTGCTGGTGCTCAGCGAGATCTTCGGCGTCCACGAGCACATCGCCGATGTCGCCAAGCGGTTTGCGCGGCTGGGCTATCTGGCCATCGCGCCGGAGCTGTTCGTGCGCCAGGGCGACGCGGGCAGCTACGGTGAAATGGCCAAGCTGATGAGCGAGGTCATCGGCAAGGTGCCGGATGCGCAGGTGCTGGGCGATCTGGACGCCACCGTCGCCTGGGCGGCGGCCAATGGCGGCGACACGGCGCGGCTGGGCGTCACCGGCTTCTGCTGGGGCGGGCGCATCACCTGGCTCTATGCCGCGCACAACCCCAAGGTCAAGGCCGGCGTGGCGTGGTACGGCCGGCTGGTCGGCAACGCGACGGCGCTGACGCCGCGGCACCCGGTCGAGCTGGCGCGTGAACTCCAGGGCGCGGTGCTCGGCCTCTACGGCGGCCAGGACGGCGGCATTCCGCTGGACACGGTCGAGAAGATGAAGACCGCGCTCGCCGCTGGCAGCGTGGCGGCGCAGCGTTCCGAGTTCGTCGTCTACCCGGATGCGCCGCACGCCTTCCACGCCGACTACCGCCCCAGCTTCCGCCCCGCCGCCGCGCAGGACGGCTGGGCGCGCTGCGTGGCGTGGTTCAAGGCGAACGGCGTGGCCTGAATCGGCAGAGCGGCTCCCCCCGATTGATCGCGGTCAAGCAGGGGGCGGACGCCGGAATCCGCTTCAGGCGTCGCCAGTACACTGCCGCACCGCTTTCAGGATTCCCTCCCGCATGACCTCGCGCCGCTGCCGCTTTTTCCCGCTCCTCGCCGTGCTGCTGGCGTGTACCGCATCCCTGTCCACCCAGGCTGCCGCGCCGGCCGCCAGTGCGCCGGCTTCGGCTCCGGCGGCTTCCGTTCCTGTGGCGGCAGGCCGCCCGCCGATCTTCGTGCTCAACTCGCTGGACGCCACCGTCAGCGTGATCGACCCGGTGAGCCTGACCGAGCTGCGCCGCCTGCCCACCGGCAAGGAGCCGCACCACCTCTACCTCTCGCCGGACGAGAAGTCGCTGCTGATCGCCAACGCGGTCGGCAACACGATCACGCTGGTCGATCCGCGCACCGGCCAGATCCAGCGCACGATGACGGACATCATCGACCCGTACCAGTTGCGGTTCTCGCCCGACATGAAGTGGTTCGTCACCGCGGCCAACCGGCTCAACCACATCGACCTCTACCGCGTCACGCGCCCGGCCACGGGTGGGTTCGAGCTGGCCCTGGCCAAGCGCCTGTCCACCGGCAAGACCCCCAGCCACGTCATCATCGACACCAAGTCCAGCGTGGTCTACGCCAGCGTGCAGGACGACAACCAGATCACCGCCATCGACCTGGCCACCCAGACCACGCGCTGGACCGTGCCGTCCGGCAAGATGCCCGCCGACGTGTTCCTGAGCGCGGACGACAAGACGCTGCTGGTCGGTCTGACGGGCGACGAGGTGGTCGAGGCGTATGACGTGAGCGTCAACCCGCCCAAGCTGATCAAGCGCATCCCGACCGGCGCCGGCGCCCACGCCTTCCGCGCCTGGGGCGACCAGCGGCATGTGCTGGTCAGCAACCGCGTGGCCAACACCATCAGCCGCATCGACATCCAGACCCTCGCCGTGGTGGACACCTACCCCGCGCCGAGCGGCCCGGACTGCATGGACCTCTCGCCCGACCGCAAGCTCCTCTATGTCGCCTCGCGCTGGGCCGGCAAGCTGACGGTGATCGACACCGTGCAGAAAAAGGTGGTCCGGCAGGTCAACGTCGGCAAGTCGCCGCATGGCGTGTGGACGCTGGAGCACGCCGGGCGGCTGTGAAGACGTGATGAAGCTCCCGATCGCGCAAGGTCTGGTGGCGGCTGCGTTGGTGCTGACCGCCGGCAGCGTGCAGTCGGCGGTCTGCGACAAACCGCTGTTCCTGACCTTCGACACCGGCCACATGGGCGTGGCGCCGCTGGTGGCCGAGGTCTTGGCACGCCAGCAGGTGAAGGCGACGTTTTTCCTGGCCAACGAGCGGACGCTGACCGACGGCAGCAGCCTTGATGCGCAGTGGGCGCCGTGGTGGAAGGCGCGGGCGCAGGAGGGGCACCTGTTCGGTTCGCACACCTTCGACCATGTGTATTGGCGCGCCGACCGCACCGACGGCGGCTTCGACATGCGCCCGACCTTCGGCCCGCAGGCGAACCGGACGGTGCCGATGGACGCCGCCGCCTACTGCGCGGAACTGCAACGCCCGGCGACCCGCTTCACCGAGATGACCGGCCAGCGCATGGCGCCGCTGTTCCGCGCACCGGGCGGCAAGACCTCACCCGCGCTGCTGGCGGCGGCTGCGCGCTGCGGCTGGGCGCATGTGCCGTGGAGTCCGGCGGGCTTCCTCGGCGACGAGCTGTCGAGCGAGAAATTCCCCAACGCCGCGCTGCTGGCCAAGGCGTTGCGCGATATCCGCCCCGGTGACATCCTGCTGGCGCACCTGGGCATCTGGTCGCGGCAAGATCCGTGGGCGCCGGCCGTGCTGGAGCCGTTGATCACCGGGTTGAAGCAGCGCGGCCATTGCTTCGCCACGCTGGCCGAGCACCCCGCCTACCGCGACACCCTGCGCACCACGCCGACCCGACCATGATCGACACGCTCCTCGACGCCTTCGGGCTGGCCCAGCAGTGGTTGTACGAAACCGCCGTGCAGCCGGTCGTGTTCGCGCTCGGCGGTGGTTCGATCCTGGAGGATGCCTATAACGCCACTGGCTGGCTGCTGGTCGGGTTGCTGCAGATCGCGGTGATGCTGGCGGTGATCGGGCCGCTGCAACGCTGGCGGCCGGTGGAGCCGCTGGCGGATCGGGCCGCCGTGCGGGTGGATGTGCTCTACACGCTGATCCACCGGCTCGGGCTGTTCCGGGTGGCGCTGTTCTTCGCGGTGGATCCGCTGTGGGACAGCCTGCGCGGCTGGCTGGCGGTGCAGGGCGTCACGGGCTGGCAGCTCGACACGCTGGTCGCCCCGCTCTGGCCGGGGGTGAGCGACACGGCGCTGGGGGCCTTTGTCCTCTACCTCGTGGTGTTTGATTGCGCCAACTACCTCATCCACCGTGCCCAGCACCAGTTCGACTGGTGGTGGGCGCTGCACGCGCTGCACCACAGCCAGCGCCAGATGACGATGTGGACCGACAACCGCAACCACCTGCTCGACTCGGTGGTCGTCGATCTGGTGCTGGTGCAGCTCGGCCACGCGATCGGGGTGGCGCCGGGGCAGTTCGTGGCGGTGGTGGCGCTGTCGCAGCTCGTCGAGAACCTCTCGCACGCCAATGTGCGGCTGCGCTTCGGCTGGCTGGGCGAGCGGCTGCTGGTCAGCCCGCACTTCCACCGCATCCACCACAGTCTGGGCATCGGCCACGAATCCGGCGGCAAGGGCACGCTGGGCGGGCACAACTTCGCGGTGCTGCTGCCGGTGTGGGACATGCTGTTCGGCACGGCGCGCTTCGAGGGCCGGCCCGGTGACACGGCGACCGGCATCCGCGACCAGCTCCCCGAGGAGGGCGGGCGCGATTACGGGCGCGGGTTCTGGGCGCAGCAGCGGCTGGGGCTGCTGCGGCTGGTCGGGCGGGCCTGAGCCGGGGCATCAGCGCGGCGGGCGCCAAGTCGCTATGCTGGCGCCCATGTCCAAAGTCCTTGATGCTTTCTGGCGCGCACTGGGCTATTGCCTGCTGCCGCGCGTGATCTTCCTGTCGCTGTTGCCGGTGCTGCTGCTCGGCGGACTGGCCTTCGGGCTGGCGTGGTTCTTCTGGGATCCCGCGGTCGAGGGCGTGCGGCAGTTTCTGCTGAACACGCCGATGCTCGCGCCCGTCACCGCGTGGATCGACAAGTTCACCGGCGGCGCCTTCCGCAGCGTGATCGGGCCGCTGGTCGTGGTGGCGCTGACGGTGCCGGTGATGATCGTGGCGTCGCTGCTGCTGGTGTCCACGTTCATGGGGTCCACGGTGGTGGGCCTGGTTGCCCGCCGCCGGTTCGAGACGCTGGAGCGCCGCCACGGCGGGCGCTGGTGGCAGGCGCTGTGGTGGTCGTTCGGTTCGACCGTGGCGGCGCTGGTGGTGATGGTGGTGAGCCTGCCGCTGTGGGTGATTCCGCCACTGGCCTTGCTGGTGCCGCCGCTGATCTGGGGCTGGCTGACCTACCGCGTGATGGTGTACGACGCGCTCGCCGACCACGCCACCCACGACGAGCGCCTGACCCTGATGCGCCGCCACCGTGCCCCGCTGCTGGTCATCGGCATCGTGTCGGGCTACCTGGGCGCGGCGCCGTCGCTGGTCTGGGCGATGGGGGCGCTGGCGCTGCCGATGATGCCGCTGCTGATCCCGGTGTTCGTCTGGCTGTACACGCTGGTGTTCGTGCTGGCGTCGCTGTGGTTCACGCATTACAGCCTGGCGGCGCTCGACGCGATGCGCCGCCAACAGGCCGTCGAGGTGCTGCCGCCGGTGGTGACGCCGGCGCCTGCCGCACCTGTCTTGCCGGGTGGACCGACCACCGGCTCCGATTCCTTCCCACCCATCGCCCTCCCATGAACTTCGGCCTCATCATCATCGGCGACGAGATCCTCTCGGGCAAACGCCAGGACAAGCACCTCGCCAAGGTCATCGAACTGCTGTCGGCCCGCGGGCTGTCGCTGGCCTGGAGCACCTACGTCGGCGACGACCCGCGCCGCATCACCGAGACGCTGCGCACGGCGTTTGCCAGCGGCGACGTGGTGTTTTCCTGCGGCGGCATCGGCGCGACCCCGGACGACCACACGCGCCAGTGCGCGGCCGCGGCGCTGGGCGTGCCGCTCGAACTCCACCCCGAGGCGTACGAACTCATCATGGAGCGCGTGCGCCAGATGGCGATCGAAAAAGGCTGGAGCGACGACCCAACCCACCCCGACACCATCCACCGCACCAACATGGGCGTGTTCCCCGTCGGCGCCCAGATCATCCCGAACCCGTACAACAAGATCCCCGGCTTCACGGTCGGCGAGGTGCATTTCGTGCCGGGCTTCCCGGTGATGGCGCACCCGATGATCGAGGCCCTGCTCGACACCCGCTACGCGCACCTGCACGGCGCCGGGGTGCAGGAGGAGCGGTCGATCATCGTCTACGGCTCGATGGAGGCCAGCCTCACGCCGCTGATGATCGACATCGAGGCCCGCTTTGACGGCATCAAGGTCTTCAGCCTGCCCAGCGTGGACCATCCCGTGCATGGCCGGCACATCGAACTCGGCGTCAAGGGCCCGCCGGGCGAGCACCTGCTGCGTGCCTACGCCGCCCTGCGTGCGGGCTTGCAGGCGCCCCATATCGAGACAGGCCCTGAAATGGTGCGTTGATTGCACCAGTTTTGTGCGTATTGGCTGGTGGCGCATGGCAATGCCTGAACCTGCCACAACGTGCAAAGCGGCCGTCCCGTGGTGAGCGTGGGCATGGATTCTGCTACATTGCTCGGCGGTTCTCAGCTTGGCTGGGGATCCAAAAACACTCCCCTTTTTCTGATCTCGCTACTCGCTAGGAGCCTCCTGATGGCCAAGACCGTCGCCGACGTGATGAAGATGGTGAAGGAAAACGAAGTCAAGTTCGTTGACTTCCGTTTCACCGACACCCGTGGCAAGGAACAGCACGTCACCGTGCCCGTTTCCCACTTCGATGAAGACAAGTTCACGTCGGGTCACGCCTTCGACGGCTCGTCGATCGCGGGCTGGAAGGGCATCGAAGCTTCGGACATGCAGCTCATGCCCGACGCCAACACGGCCAACATCGATCCCTTCTTCGAAGAGACGACGATGATCATGACGTGCGACGTCATCGATCCGGCCGACGGCAAGCCCTACGAGCGCGACCCGCGTTCGCTGGCCAAGCGCGCCGAGGCGTACATGAAGTCCACCGGCCTGGGCGACACCGCCTTCTTCGGCCCGGAACCCGAGTTCTTCGTGTTCGACAGCGTGCGCTGGGGTGCGGACATGTCGGGTTCTTTCTGCTCGATCGAGTCGGAAGAAGCCGCCTGGAACACCGGCAAGGACTACGAGCACGGCAACAAGGGCTTCCGCCCGACCGTCAAGGGGGGTTACTTCCCCGTGCCGCCGGTGGATTCGGGCCAGGACATGCGCTCGGAGATGTGCCTGATCCTCGAATCGATGGGCATCCCGGTCGAAGTCCACCACCACGAAGTGGCGAACGCCGGCCAGATGGAAATCGGCACCCGTTTCAGCACGCTGATCCAGCGCGCCGACTGGGTGCAACTGCAGAAGTACATCATCCACAACGTCGCGGGCGCCTACGGCAAGACCGCCACGTTCATGCCGAAGCCGATCGTCGGCGACAACGGTTCGGGCATGCACGTCCACCAGTCGGTGTGGAAGGATGGCGTCAACCTGTTCGCCGGTGACGGCTACGCCGGCCTGTCGGACTTCGCGCTGTACTACATCGGCGGCATCATCAAGCACGCCCGTGCGCTGAACGCGATCACCAACCCCGGCACCAACAGCTACAAGCGCCTGGTCCCGGGCTACGAAGCCCCGGTGAAGCTGGCCTACTCGGCCAAGAACCGCTCGGCCTCGATCCGCATTCCGTATGTGGCGAACCCGAAGGGCCGCCGCGTCGAAGCGCGTTTCCCGGACCCGCTGATGAACCCGTACCTGGGTTTCGCCGCGCTGCTGATGGCCGGTCTGGACGGCGTGGAAAACAAGATCCACCCGGGCGAAGCCGCCACGAAGGATCTGTACCACCTGCCGCCGGAAGAAGACGCGCTGATCCCGACCGTCTGCTCCAGCCTCGAACAGGCGCTGGAATACCTGGACAAGGGCCGTGCGTTCCTGACCAAGGGTGGCGTGTTCACCGACTCGTACATCGACGCGTACATCGATCTGAAGATGCAGGAAGTCCAGCGCATGCGCATGACGACCCATCCGATCGAATTCGACATGTACTACACGCTGTGATTTTGCTGTGATGTCGCCGTGACCTGATCCCCGATCGGGTCTGGTGCGATGCAGAGGCGGCCTCCGGGCCGCCTTTTTCATGGGGGATACTGCGGCGATGAGCACGACTTTCCTTCACCGCACGCTGCGCACGGCGACCTTTCTTGCCCTGGTGGCCGGTGCCACAACGGCCAGCGCCCAGGAGCGGCCGGTCTACCGCTGCCCTGGCAACCTCTACACCGACCAGTACAGCGCCAAGGAAGCGGCGGAGCTGGGCTGCAAGACGCTGGACGGTGCGCCGGTGACGGTGGTGCAGTCGTCGGTGCGGCGTCCGGCCGGTGGGGGCGGTGGCGGCGGCGGAGAGGGTGGTGGTGCCCGGTCGTCCAGCGGTGCCGCGCCGGCCGGCCGCGCCAGCGGCGAGATGCGCGTTGATCCGGTCCAGCAGCGCAGCCGCGACAGCGACGCCCGGCGCATCCTCGACGCCGAGCTGGCCAAGGAGGAGGAGCGGCTGGCCGCCCTGCGCAAGGACTACAACAACGGCGAGCCGGAGCGCCGCGGCGACGAACGCAACTTTGCCCGCTACCAGGAGCGCGTGGCCGAGATGAAGTCCGCCATCGCCCGCAAGGAAGCCGACATCGCCGCCCTCAAGCGCGAACTCACCAAACTGCCCGCCCTGTGAAACTGCTCAAATCCCCCACCTCCGGCCACGCCTTCGACGCCTTCGATCACTTGGCCACGATGGTGGCGGTGCTGCGACCGGATGGACGCTGCGTCTATGTGAATGCGGCCTTCGAGACGACCCTGGGGCTGCCGCGGCGGGCCTTGCAGCGCGGTCGGGTGTTCGACTGGTTCGTCGATCCGGCCACGCTCAAGGTGACCTTCGACGCGGTGGTGGCCAACGAATTCGCCACCGCACGGCTCGAAGCCCTGCTGCGCCGCCCGCCCAGCGCGACCACGGCCGATCCGCTGCCGGTCCACGCCATCGTCACGCAGATCGACCACGGCGAGCAGGTGCTGCTGGAACTCGTCGAGATCGAGCAGCAGACCCGCCAGGACCGCGAGGCCCGCACGCTCGACCAGGCCCGTGTCACCAAGGAGCTGATCCGCAACCTCGCCCACGAGATCAAGAACCCGCTGGGCGGCATCCGGGGCGCGGCGCAGTTGCTGGAGATGGACCTGGAGAGCAAGGCGCTGCGCGAATACACGCAAGTCATCATCCACGAGGCCGACCGGCTGCAGGCGCTGGTGGACCGGTTGCTGGCCCCGCACCGCCGCCCGCACATGGTGGCCGACGTGAACATCCACGAGGTGCTGGAGCGGGTGCGGGCGCTGATCCTGGCCGAGTTCCCCAAGGGACTGGTGGTGCAGCGCGACTACGACATCTCGTTGCCCGAGTTCCGGGGCGACCGCGAGCAGCTCATCCAGGTCGTGCTCAACATCACCCACAACGCCGCCCAGGCGCTGACCGCGCGGCGGCTGGACGACGGCGATGCCCGCATCGTCATGCGCACCCGTGCGGCGCGGCAGGTGACGATCGGGCGGCAGCGGTATCGGCTGGCACTGGAATTGCATATCGAAGACAACGGACCCGGCGTGCCGCCCGAGATCCGTGATCGCATCTTCTTCCCGCTGGTTTCCGGACGGGAAGGAGGCTCGGGCCTCGGACTGACGCTGGCACAGGACTTCATCCAGCAGCACCACGGCCTGATCGAATGCGAGAGCGAAGCCGGGCGCACGCTGTTCAAGATACAGATTCCTCTGCCCTGAGCGCACACCGCCCAACACCGCCCATGAAACCCATCTGGATCGTTGACGACGACCAATCCATCCGCTTCGTGCTGGAGAAGGCGCTCGCCCGTGAAGACCTGCCGGTGCGCAGCTTCACCAACCCGCGCGACGTGCTGACCGCACTGGAGGACGATGCCCCGCAAGTGCTGGTCAGCGACATCCGGATGCCTGGGGGCAGCGGCATCGACCTGCTCACCAAGGTCAAGGCCCGCTACCCCGGCCTGCCGGTGATCATCATGACGGCGTACTCGGACCTGGACAGCGCCGTCTCGGCCTTCCAGAGCGGCGCCTTCGAGTACCTGCCCAAACCGTTCGACCTGCCCAAGGCCGTGGCGCTGATCCGCCGCGCCGTGGACGAGAGCCTGCGCGAGGAAAGCGTCGATGAGGCCACGGCCGTGGTGCCCGAGATGCTGGGTCAGGCGCCGGCGATGCAGGACGTGTTCCGCGCCATCGGTCGCCTGAGCCAGAGCAACGTCACCGTGCTGATCACGGGCGAGTCCGGTTCGGGCAAGGAGCTGGTGGCGCGGGCGCTGCACAAGCACAGCCTGCGCGCGGGCGGCCCGTTCGTGGCGATCAACACCGCGGCGATCCCCAAGGACTTGCTGGAGAGCGAACTCTTCGGCCACGAACGCGGTGCCTTCACCGGTGCACAGGCCACGCGCCGCGGCCGTTTCGAGCAGGCCGAAGGGGGCACGCTGTTCCTCGACGAGATCGGCGACATGCCGTTCGATCTGCAGACGCGGCTGCTGCGGGTGCTCTCGGACGGCCAGTTCTACCGCGTCGGCGGCCACCAGCCGCTGAAGTCGAACGTGCGCGTGATCGCGGCGACCCACCAGCACCTCGAAGAGCGCGTGCGCGACGGCGCCTTCCGCGAAGACCTGTTCCACCGGCTCAACGTCATCCGCCTGCGCCTGCCCGCCTTGCGCGAGCGGCGCGAGGACATTCCTGCGCTGGCCCGCCACTTCATGCAGCGCAGCGCCAAGGAGCTGGGCGTCGAGTCCAAGCGCCTCTCGGAGATCGCGCTGCAGCAGATCGCGCTGTTCGACTTTCCCGGCAACGTGCGGCAACTGGAGAACCTCTGCCACTGGCTGACCGTGATGGCGCCCGCGCAGACCATCGACCCCAAGGACTTGCCGCCCGAGATCCAGGCGCATGTCCACGCGCTGGCGGCGCAGTCTGCCGCCGGATTGGCGGTGTTGCCGGTGGCGACGGCGGCATCGACTCCAGTGCCGGTGGCCCTGACGGCACCGGCAGTCGCCACTACATCCGCATCCGTCGATGCCTGGCTCGATGGCCTGGAGCGCGAAGCCCGCGCACTGCTGGAGCAGGGCCACCCGCAGGTCTGGGACGATCTGACCCGGTGCTTCGAGGGCCGGCTGATCCAGACCGCGCTGGCCGTCACCAAGGGTCGGCGCATCGAGGCTGCGCACAAGCTCGGCATCGGACGCAACACGATCACCCGCAAGATCCAGGAACTCGGGCTGGAGTGAGCGCGCGGGGTCGGCGGGGCGCCGAAGTTTGACTTGTCGCAAGCGCCTGACGCAGGAGATGGGCGACAGTGCCGGCAAATGCCGATTGCTGCCCATGCTGCTGCCCATGCCGATGACATCGCCCAGCGGCGCGCCATGACGCCGGAGACGCTGCCGCGGTTGGTGCGCAGCTTCGAGGCGCAGGGCGTGCTGGCGGGTATGCCGGCGGCGGCTCAGTCGAAGTCGATGCCGGGGCGGTAGTCCGCCGCCGGGATGACCGTCCAGCGGCCCGCCAGCATCGCCCCCAGCAGCGCCGTGCCGCCACAGACGGCGACCACCGTCCAGTGCGCCAGCCACTGGCCGTCATAGGCCCCGAACATGCTGGCCCGGAAGGCCCGCACGACCCAGGTGAAGGGCAGGTAAGGGTGCAGCGTCTGGAAGAAGGGCGTGGTCAGCTCGATGGGCAGCGTCGCCCCGGCCGAGGACAACTGCACGATCAGCAGGAGGATGCCCAGCACCTTGCCCAGCTCGCCGAACCAGCGGATCAGCGCGAACAGGATCATCAGGAAGGTCAGCGACGCGGCGGTCACGGTGGCGACGAAGGGGCCGATGTCGTGGACGCGGATGTGGAGCACGCCCACCATCATGACCACCATCACCGCCGACTGTCCCAGTACCACCATGGCGGGCCAGACCAGCTTGCCCGTCACTTGCGCCGTGCGCCACAGCGGCGCGGCGGTGTGGGGCAGGCGGCGCAGCTTGAACAGCAGCGCCGCCGACACCGCCCCGATCCACAGCGCCATCGGCACGAAGTTCGGCGCGAACCCCGCCCCATCGCTGCGCACGGGCGCCACGATCTCCAGGGCGGGTTCCACCGAGTCGGCCAGCCCGCGTGCGCTGCCCTCGGGCATCGTCACGTCGGCGGGCAGCGCGTCCACGAGCAGGGCCAATCCGTCGCGCAACTGCGCACTGCCCGTCTCCAGCCGCCCGAGTCCGTTGTGCAACTGGTTGCCACCGCCCTGGAGCTTGCGCAATCCGTCTCCGAGCGTCAGCAGACCGCTGCCGAGCTGCTGCGCACCGTGGGGCAGGGCGTCGAGGCGGCTGTCGTCGGGCAGTGCGGTGGTGATCTGGTGCAGTGCGCCGCTGAACTGGGTGAATCCGCTGGTCAGGGTCTGCAGGCCGGTCTGGAGTTGCTGGGTGCCGCCGAGCAGGCGCTGGTTGCTGTCCCGCGCCTGGCCCAGGCCCAGCCAGAGCTGCCCTGCGCCGTTGTCCAGCGCCAGCGCACCTTCGGACAATCCGTCGCCGATCAGCGGAATCTGCGCGGCGCTGTGCTGCAGTGTCTGGGCGCCGTTCTGGAGCTGGCGTGCGCCCTGCTGGAGCTGCTCCAGCCCTTTGCCCAGCTCGGTCTGCCCTTGGGCGAGGCGCTGCACGCCGGACTTGAGGGGATCGAAATCGTTGGCGGCGGGGCGGTGGGCGTCGAGTGCGCGCAGGCTGGAGGACAACTGCCGCCAGCCGCCCGTGAACTGGGTGCCGGCGTCCGCGAGCTGCGTGGCGCCGCGCTGGGCCTGGGCGGTGGCGTCGCCGGCCCGGTTGATGCCCTGCGTCAGCTCGGCCACGCCTTGCCGGGCCTGGTGGACGCCGTCGGCCAGCAGCCGGCTGCCGTCGCGCAACTGTCCGACCCGCTCGCGCAGCGTCGCCAGATTCAGCTTCGAACCCTCGGCCGAGGCCAGCACCATGTCCCAGCGCCGCTCGTTGAGCGCCTCGTTGACGCGGTGCGCCAGCTCGGGCGCGAAACGCTTGGCGAAGCCGGCGGCGCTGTAGCTGTTGCCCTCGGAGGTGTAGATCACCAGCTTGGCAGCGCCGGCTTCGCGGCCGGGCAGCGCCTGCTCGCTAAAGTTCGGCGGAATCAGCACCGCAAAGTTCAACTCGCCCCGACGCACCGCCAGCTTCGCGGCTTCGGTGTCGTCGAAGCGGTGCCAGTCGAACAGCCCCTGGCGCATCAGCGTCTGGCTGACTTCCTCGCCCATGCGCGTGGCCTGGCCGCGGAACACCACGCCCGTGTCGGCGTTGACCAGACCCGCCCGGAGCGCGCCGGTGCGCGTGCTCGGATCCCACATGCTCGACAGGTAGATCAGCGCATACAGCGCCGGAATGAACAAGGCTCCCGCAACCGCCACGGCAAAACGGCGGTCCCGCACCAGCAGCATCCAGTCCGCCCGTACCAGCAATCTCACCCCGTCCCACCAGTCCATGGGCGGCGTTCGTTTTCGATCGTTCATTGTCACAAGTCTGGCCTTTGCGTGCTTTCTTGGCTTTAGCACTCGCTGAGTGCGAGTGCTAAACTGAAAGGGAACTCCAGGACGCAAGCACAGTCTATGTCCACCATGCAACTGCAATCGTCATCTTCCACCGCACTCTCCATGCGCGACCCGTGGGCGCTGGTGCCCTCGCTGGGCAATCTCGACGCCTACATCAGTGCTGTCAATCGGCTTCCGATGCTCTCGGCTGAAGAAGAATCGGGTCTGGCGCGCAAGCTGCGTGACAAGCAAGATCTGGACGCCGCTGGCCGGATGGTGTTGTCGCACCTGCGGCTGGTGGTGTCGGTGGCGCGCCAGTACCTCGGTTACGGCCTGCCACACGGCGATCTGATCCAGGAAGGCAACGTCGGGCTGATGAAGGCCGTCAAGCGGTTCGACCCCGAGCAGGGCGTGCGGCTGGTCAGTTACGCGCTGCACTGGATCAAGGCCGAGATCCACGAGTACATCCTCAAGAACTGGCGCATGGTCAAGGTGGCCACCACCAAGGCGCAGCGCAAGCTGTTCTTCAACCTGCGCTCGATGAAGCGCCAGTTCAAGGGCGAAGCCGCTGACGGCGACACCCACCGCGCTGGCCTGTCCGAGGCCGAGATCGACCGCGTGGCCGAGCAGCTCAACGTCAAGCGCGAGGAGGTCATCGAGATGGAGACCCGCTTCGCCGGTGGTGACGTGGCGCTCGACCCCAGCGGCGACGATGACGAGGACAACGCCTACGCCCCCATCGCCTACCTCGCCGACGACCGCGACGAGCCGACCCGCGCCATCGAGGCCCGCCGCCGCGACGAACTCGCTGGCCCCGGCCTGCTGCGTGCGCTCGATGCGCTGGACGCCCGCAGCCGCCGCATCGTCGAAGAACGCTGGCTCAAGGTCAACGACGACGGCTCCGGCGGCTTGACGCTGCACGACCTGGCTGCGGAATATGGCGTCAGCGCCGAACGCATCCGCCAGATCGAAGTTGCGGCGATGAAGAAGATGAAGAAGGCGCTGGTCGAACCCGCCTGAGCGGGCCTGCACCCCGCACGCCTCACCGCTGCAGCGCATTCCGTGCCGCAGCGAACGCCCGCCAGAACCCTGCATCCTGCGCCGTCGCGAAGTTGATCCGCATCTGCGTACACGGCTGGCGGCGCGCATGGAACAGGCTGCCGGGCGCCATCAGCCAGTCGTCGTCGAGCAGCCGCTGGGCGAGCTGCTCGGTGTCCACCCCCGTCTCGACCCAGCCGAACAGCCCCTGTGGCGGGCAGACGAACGTGCAACCCGCCCCGAGCGCCAGTTGCACGCTGCGGGTGCGCGCCGCGTCCAGCCGCGCGCAGACCCGCTCCGCGTGGCGGCGCAGTTGCCCCTGCTCCAGGCATACCGCCACCGCCTGCTCCAGCAGCGCCGGCGTGGTCAGGCTCGACAGCAGCTTCACGTCGATCAACCGCTCGACGTGTGCTTCGGGCGCCGCGACATAGCCCACCCGCCAGCCCGGCGCCAGGATCTTGGAAAACCCGCTGACATAGAACGTGCGGCGCAGGCCATCGAGGGCGGACAGGCGTGGTGCGTGGGCCGGGGCGAGGTGGGCGTAGGTGTCGTCCTCCAGGATCTGCAGGTCGTGGTCCTGCGCGAGCTGCAGCAGCCGGTGCGCGGTGGACAAGCTCAGCATCCCGCCCGTCGGGTTGTGCAGCACCGAGACGGTCACGTACAGCCGTGGCCGGTGTTCCTGCGCCAGTGCGTCCATCACTGCGAGATCTGGCCCGTCCGGGCCGCGCGGCACCGGCAGCAAACGCATCCCGAGGTGCGTCAGCCGCGCGTATTCGACCGACCAGCCCGGCTCGTCCACCAGCACCGCATCACCCGCCGTCAGCAGTGTGCGCGACACCAGATCCAGTGCCTGTGTTGCACCGACCGCCGTGATGATCTGCGACGGCGCAGCCCGCACGCCGAAATCGGCGATCCGGTCGGACAGCGCCGCCCGCAGACGTGGATCACCCGCCGGCTCGCCGTACTGCAGCGACGCCGCGGCATCCCCGCGGCCGCGGTCCTCCGTCAGCACCTTGCGCAGCGCGCTGTGCAGCATCGGCAGATCGAGCCAGCTCGGCGGCAGCGTGCCCAGGCCGGGGCCGGGGCGCTGGCTGTTGCGGCCGAGCATGCCGCGGATGAGCGCGCTGGCGTCGAAAGGCACGGTGCGCGGTGCGGGTGTCTGGGCGGCGCGGCTGGCGGCGGGCAGCGGCAGATCGCGCCGCAGTTCCCGCACGAAGAAACCGCGTTGCCTGCGCGCTTCGACCAGCCCTTGCGCGAGCAACTGGTCGTAGGCCGCCACGACGGTGTGCGGGCTGACCGCGTGCCGCTGCGCACAGTCGCGCACCGAGGGCAGCCGGGCGCCGGGCGAGAGCAGGCGGTGGCGGATCTGCTGGGCGAAGTGGGCGGCGAGCTGTTCGGCCAGGGTCTGGTCGCTGTGGCGGCTGAGCTGGGGCGTCGTCATGGTGGCTTTGTGTCGTTGTCTTGACCAATACAGTGGTGGACAGTATTGGTGCAAAGTGTACTGGTACTGTGCTGTTTTGGCGCACTAGACTGGCCACCATGTTCTCCACGATCACCGCAGCCGACTACCTTGCCCTGCTCGCGCTCGGCACGGCCATGTCGTTCACCCCCGGCCCCAACACCACGCTGTCCACCGCGCTGGCCGCCAACCTCGGGTTGCGGCGGGCACTGCGCTTTTGTCTGGCGGTTCCGGTGGGCTGGGCGCTGATGCTGGGGTTGTGCAGCGTCGGGTTGGGGACGGCGATCCAGGCCCAGCCGGTGCTGCGGCTGGGCATCAAGGGGATCGGCCTGGGCTACCTGCTGTGGCTGGCGTGGAAGCTCACGCGCACGGCACAGCTCGGGCAGATCGACCCGGCGCGCCTGCAGATCGGCTTCTGGCAGGGGGTGGCGCTGCAGTTCGTCAACATCAAGGGCTGGATGTTCGCGCTGTCGGTGTCGGCGGGCTGGGTGTTGCCGGGGCCGGTGGGCGAGCGGCTGGTGGTGGTGCTGCCGACGATGGTGGCATTCGCCTTCACGAGCAATTTCACGTATGCGCTGGTGGGTGCGCTGCTGCGGGGCTGGCTGGCGCAAGGGGCGCGGCTGGCGTGGTTCAACCGGGGGATGGCGGCGGTGCTGGTGCTGACCGCCGTGTGGATGGGGCAAGCATGAGCGTGGGCATGAAGCATTTGTCGGCCGAACAGCGCGGCCTGTTGCTGGGCCTGCTCGGGGTGGCGATCTTCGCGCTGACGCTGCCGATGACACGGCAGGCGGTCGGACCGACCGATGCGCCGCAACTGCCGCCGCTGTTCGTCACCGCGGGCCGAGCGGCCGGGGCGGCGCTGCTGAGCGTGGTCTACCTCTGGTTGACAGGCGCATCCTGGCCGACACGGCGCGATGTGCTGCCGCTGGTGGTGTCGGCCCTCGGCACGGTGGTCGGCTTTCCGCTGTTCATCGCGCTGGCGCTGCGCGAGGTGCCTGCGATGCACGCGGCCGTCATCACCGGCGTGCTGCCCCTGTTCACGGCGGCGGTGGCGGCGTGGCACCTGCGCCAGCGGCCGTCGAACGGGTTCTGGGCGTGTGCGGTGCTGGGCTGCGTGCTGGTGCTGGCCTTCGCTGCCGTGCAGGGCGGGGGGCATCTGGTGCCGGCGGACGGTCTGCTGCTGCTGGCGATGGGCAGTGCCGCGGTCGGCTATGTCGCCGGGGCCAAGCTGTCGCAGCGTTGGCGGGCCGAGCATGTCATCTCGTGGGTGCTGGTCATCAGCCTGCCACTGACCGCCCCCGTGGCGTGGTGGACGCAACCCGCCGTGCCGGGCGACATTTCCACCGCCGCCTGGGCCGGCTTCGCCTACGTCACGGTGTTCTCGATGTGGCTGGGTTTCTTCGCCTGGTACCGCGGGCTGGCGCTGGGCGGCATGGTGCGGGTCAGCCAGGTGCAGATGGTGCAGCCCTTCCTCGCGCTGCTGTTGGCGGTGCCGGTGCTGGGTGAACCGTTGCAGGTGATGACGCTGGTGTTTGCTGCTGCGGTGGTCGCGGTGGTGTTCATCGGGAAGAGAATGGCAGTCCACAAGGAACCACGCGCATGACTTTCGAACTCCCCCTCTGGAATCCCGCCCGCCGCGCGGCGCGGATGAACCCGTCCATCCTGCGCGAGATCCTCAAGGTCACCGACCGGCCGGGCATCCTGTCGATGGCGGGTGGCCTGCCGTCGCCGGACACCTTCCCGGTCGAGGCGATGCGCGCCGCCTGCGACAAGGTGCTGCGCGAGACGCCCCGCGAGGCGCTGCAATACGCCGCCAGCGAGGGCTTCACGCCGCTGCGCGAGTGGGTGGCGAACCACCTGCGCGGCCAGGGCATGACCGTGGACGCTGACCAGGTGCTCATCACCACCGGCTCGCAGCAGGGGCTGGACCTCGTGGCCAAGGTGCTGGTCGATGCCGGCGCGCCGGTCGCCGTGGAGGCACCGACCTACCTGGGCGCGCTGCAAGCCTTCGCGCCGATGGAGCCGATCTTCGCCAGCATCCCGAGCGATGCGGACGGCCCGTTGCCGGAGGCGGTGGCGGCGCTGCCCCACGATGCACCCGGCACGCGGTTCATGTACGTGCTGCCGAACTTCCAGAACCCGAGTGGCCGCGTCATGCCCGAGGCACGGCGCGAGGCGCTGATCGCCGCGGCGAAGCAGGCCCGCGTGCCGCTGGTCGAGGACAACCCCTACGGCGACCTCTGGTACGACACTCCGCCGCCGAGGACGCTGGCGGCGCGCTGGCCCGAGGGCGTGATCTACCTGGGGTCGTTCTCGAAGGTGCTGGCACCGGGGCTGCGCCTGGGCTATGTGGTGGCGCCGCGGGAGCTGTTCCCCAAGCTGCTGCAGGCCAAGCAGGCGGCCGATCTGCACACGCCGGGCTTCAACCAGCGTGTGGTGTACGAGGTGATCCGCGATGGTTTCCTCGACCAGCATGTCCCCACCATCCGCGACCGCTACCGCGCCCAGCGCGACGCGATGCGCGAGGCCCTGACCCGCCATCTGCCCGAAGGCAGCGAGTGGACGGCGCCGACGGGCGGCATGTTCTGCTGGGTGCGTCTGCCGGAGGGCTGCGACGCCGTGGCGCTGCTGCCGAAGGCGGTGGAGCAAGGGGTGGCCTTCGTGCCGGGGGCGGCGTTCTATGCCCACGTACCCGATCCGCGCACGGTGCGGCTGTCGTTCGTGACGCTGACACCGGACCAGATCCACACCGCCGTGGCCATTCTCGGCGCGGTGCTGAAGCGCCACCTGACCGAGGACCAGCCGGAGCCGACGCCGTGACGACACCCCTCGACCGCCGCACCGTGGTGCTTGATGTTTTCACCGCGGAGCCACTGAAGGGCAATCCGCTGGCGGTCGTCGTCGATGCCGAGGGCTTGAGCGACGCGCAGATGGCCGCCTACGCCCGCTGGACCAACCTGTCCGAAACGACCTTCCTTCTGCCGCCGACCGATCCGGCCGCCGACTACCGGGTGCGGATCTTCACGCCGGGCGGCGAGCTGCCCTTCGCGGGGCATCCGACGCTGGGCAGTTGCCAGGCGTGGCTGGATGCGGGTGGTGTGCCGCGCCAGACGGGGAGCGTGGTGCAGGAATGCGGGGTCGGGCTGGTGCGGGTGCGGCAGATCGATGGCGCACCGAACCGACTGGCCTTCGCTGCGCCACCGCTACGGCGCAGTGGCGCGGCCGATGCCGGGGTGGTGGCGCAGGTGCTGCGCGCGCTGCGGATCGGCGCGGACGCGGTGCTGGCGGTCAACTGGATCGACAACGGCCCCGGCTGGCTGGGGGTGCGTTTGCACGACGCGGCGGCGGTGCGCGCGCTGGTGCCGGACTTCGCGGCGATGCGCGGGCTGAACGTCGGCGTGGTGGGGGCGTGGCCGGCGGGGAGTGCCGTCGATGTGGAGGTGCGGGCATTCGTGCCGGACCTGGGGGTGCCCGAAGATCCGGTGACGGGCAGCCTGAACGCCGGTCTGGCGCAGTGGCTGATCGGCGCGGGTCTGCTGCCGACGCGCTATGTCGCCGGGCAGGGCCACGCGCTGGGGCGCGATGGCCGGGTGCATGTCGAACACATCGCCGCGGGTGATCTGGCCGGCGTGTGGATCGCCGGGGACGTGACGCGCTGCATCGCGGGAACGCTGCGGCTGTGAACCGCAGGCGTTCTGCAGCGCATCAGCGGTGCGTCACTCCTTGCGGTAGTTGTCGTGGCAAGCCTTGCAGGTCTGCGCAGCGGCACCGAACGCGGTCTTCAATTGCGCCAGATCGCCGGTCTTGGCGGCGGCGTTGAGCTTGCCCATCTCCTCGCCCATCTTGGCCATGCCGGCCTTGAACTTGTCGGCCTCGCTCCAGATTTCCGGCTTGGCACGGGTCTCGCCCTTGTCGGTGCCGGCGATGAAACCTGCGGCGGGCAGCGTGGACAGGTGGGTCAACAGCTCGGTGTTTTCAGCGGCGACCTTGGCGTCGAAGGGAACCTTGCCGCTGGCCATCGCGCCGACGCGGCCGAAGTGGTTGGCCATCACCGTGAAGGCGGCCTTGCGGTACTTGATGGCGTCTTCGGGCTTCTGGAACTGTGCGCTGGCGGGCAGGGCGGCGAACAGGCCGGCGGCGGCACTCAGGGCGATGCAGAGACGTTTCATCGGCGGAACTCCGGGTGGTTGGTGCGACCACATGGCCGCCGAGCCAGTGTAGCCTTGCGGACATGGCCGATTTGGGTGCGAGGTGAAGCGATGGAATCGACACGGAACGCAGTCACTGCGGGGCTGCACCCGGTGCGGGTGTGGGATTGGCCGACACGGCTGTTCCACTGGGCGCTGGTGCTGTGCGTGACGGGCGCGGTGGTGAGCGCCAAGATCGGCGGCAACGCGATGGCGTGGCACTTCCGGTTCGGGCTGGCGGTGCTGGCGCTGCTGGTGTTCCGGCTGGTGTGGGGCGTGATCGGCGGGCACTGGTCGCGCTTCACCAGCTTCCTCTATGCACCGACGACGCTGCTGCGCTATGCGCGCGGGCTGGCCGACCCGCAGGAGCGGCTCGATGTCGGCCACAGCCCCACGGGTGCGCTGTCGGTGTTCGCGCTGCTGGGGCTGCTGGCGGTGCAGGTGGCGACCGGGCTGGTGGCCGACGACGAGATCGCCAGCACCGGGCCGCTGATCCGCTTCGTCGAGTCCGCCACCTCGCTGGCGGCGACCTCCTGGCACAAGTCCTGGGGGCAATGGCTGCTGCTGGGGCTGGTGGCGCTGCACCTGTGCGCGATCGCCGTGTACCGCGTGGTCCACCGCCACGATCTGGTCACGCCGATGCTGGCGGGTGACAAGCACCTGCCACCCGCGGTGGCCGCGCAAGTGCCCGCATCGGCCGACCACGCGGGCCGGTGGGTGCTGGCGCTGGCCGCCTTGTCACTGGGTGTTGCCGCGGCATTGTGGGTGCAGGCACAGGGCGGCTAGACTGCGCTCCATGCACGTCCCCGAGACCCGCCTGATCGTGCCGGACACCCCGGCGCTCATCGAGGCCACGCGCGACATCTTCCGCGAGTACGCTGCCAGTCTGGCAGTCGATCTGTCCTTCCAGGGCTTTGCGCAGGAGTTGCTGGACCTGCCGGGCGAATACGCCGACCCGAACGGCCGCCTGCTGCTGGCGCTGGTGGACGGCGCCGTGGCCGGCTGCGGTGCCTACCGCCGCATCACGGACGTGGACTACCCGAACGCCTGCGAGATGAAGCGCCTGTACGTGCGGCGCGCCTACCGCCGTTTCGGATTGGGTCGGCAGGTGGCGCAGGCCCTCATCGACGATGCCCGGCAGGCGCGCTATTCGTCGATGCTGCTGGACACGCTCGACGACATGGAGGCGGCGCGGGAGCTGTACACCTCGCTGGGCTTCGTCGAGGTGCCGCCGTTCTATTTCAACCCGCTGCCGGGCGCGCATTACCTGTGCGTCGATCTCGACGGTCTGCACAGCCGCTACTGACCGGGTTACAGCGGGGTACCGCGTTAGCATCGCGCCCCGATCCGAATGTCCACCCTTCCCACCCTGTGAGCCGCCCATGGATGCCGACCTGATCCGCGCCGTCAGTCCCCCTTGTCTCCTGGGCGAATCGCCGATGTGGCATCCGCGCGAGCAGGTGCTGTACTGGTGCGACATCCCTGGGCGGCGCCTGCACCGGCTCGATCCCGCCACCGGACAGACGCAGCACTGGGACTTTCCCGTCGAGCCGGCCAGCGTGGCCCCGGCGCTCGACGGCACGCTGCGGCTGGCGATGCGCGACGGGCTGTGGTGCTTCGATCCGGCGACCGGCAAGCGCGAACGGCTGGCCGCGCCGCCCTACGATCCGGCGACCGAGCGGTTCAACGACGGCAAGTGCGATCCGCAGGGGCGTTTCTGGGTCGGCACGGTCTACGAGCCGCGTGACCCGGCGCTGGCTGCGCTGTACTGCTGGGATGGCACCACGCTGAGCCGCCGCGCCGAGGGCATCACGGTGTCCAACGGGCTGGCCTGGAGTGTGGACGGACGGACGATGTACTGGTCCGACACCAAGGCACACGCGGTCTACGCCTTTGACTTCGATCCCGCTGGCGGCGGTTTGTCGAGGCGGCGCACCTTCGCGGAGTTCCCCAAGCGCACGCCGGACGAGCCGCTCGATGCCTATGGCGGACGGCCGGACGGCGCGGCGGTGGACAGCGAGGGCTGCTATTGGGTGGCGATGTTCGAAGGGCAGCGGGTGCTGCGCCTGTCGCCGGATGGCGTGGTGCTGCAGGAGGTGCGGTTGCCGGTGCGGTGTCCGACGATGCCATGTTTTGGCGGTCCGGACCTGAAGACGCTCTACATCACCACGGCCTGTGAGAAGCGCCCGGCAGACGAGTTGGCCGCGCAGCCGCTGGCGGGGTGTGTGCTGGCGCTGCGGGTGGCGGTGCCGGGGTTGCCGGCGCATGTGGCGTGCCCTTGAGCGGTGCAAGCACCACGTCATCCGCTGCCCGCAAAATCTCGCTTTCGCTCCGCCCCGCTGCTGTGGCGTTGTCGCGCACCGGCATGGCCCAGTGTTGTATGGGCCGCACGTTTCGGGTGCGTTGCAGAACTGAAGTGTGGAATGCGTGAGGCAGTGGTGGAGATGTGGGGGTTTCCACGTACAATTCGATGGTTTTGCCGCAACAGCTTCCGAACAACGTGACTCCACGCACACTTCAGCACAACGAAATGCGCGTCGATCCGGATGACTCGGCAGTTGAGGACGGTGAAGAAAGTTTCAAGAGCCTGACGCGAGAAGAGGCGCAAGCCCTTCGCGCAAGACTTCCGCAGGTGTCTCCGTGGCGGGTCGTGGCTGCGCAAGCGGTTGCGGGTGGGGTGATGGCCGGTGCGAGCTGGGCTGTCGCGGGTCGCGGAGAAGTGGTCTGGTCGGCGCTGTATGGCGCGGCCACCGTGGTTGTGCCGACCGCCTTGCTGGCGCGTGGCATGTCCCGTGTGACCCGGCTGTCAGAGGTGAAAGCGAATGTTGCGGCATTCAACTTCATGTTCTGGGAGTTTCTGAAAATTGGTGTCTCGGTGGCCATGCTGGCTGCCGCGGCAAAGGTCGTGCCTGACTTGAGCTGGCCGGCCATGCTGATCACCCTGGTGGTCTGCATGAAGATGAATTGGCTGGCCCTGCTGTGGCAGGGTCGGATGACAACCACTCGGTCTTAAGACAAGACACACGTTCGAGAGAAGACGATGGCTGCCGAAGAACACGTTGCAGAGCATGCACCGACCGCGGGGGAGTACATCTCCCACCACCTGACCCACCTGACCAGCCGTGCCCAGACGGGCATCGCAGATTTCTCGCTGAGCGATCCGGTTCTGAAGCTGGATTCTCTGTTCTTCTCGATCATCCTGGGTGTGCTGGGCTGCTTCCTGCTGTGGAGCGTGGCCCGCCGCGTGACCTCTGGCGTGCCGGGTCGCATGCAGGCGGCCATCGAGTTTCTGGTCGAGATGGTGGATACGCAGGCCAAAGGCATCGTGCATAACGAAGAGTCGCGCAAGGTCGTGGCACCGCTCGCGTTGACCTCGTTCGTCTGGATCTTTCTGCTGAACGCGATGGACTTGCTGCCGCTGGACTTGCTGCCGACGCTGTGGGCCAAGCTCTACGGTGCCATGGGCCATGACCCGCACCACGCCTACTTGCGCACCGTGCCCACCGCTGACCTGTCGGTGACGCTGGGCATGTCGTTCACCGTGCTGCTGGCGTGCCTGTACTACAGCATCAAGATCAAGGGTCTGGGCGGCTGGATTGGCGAGCTGTTCTCGGCCCCCTTCCATGCACACGGCCCGGCGGCGATCCTGCTCGCGCCCATCAACTTCACGCTGCAGATCATCGAATTCGCAGCCAAGACCATCTCGCACGGCATGCGACTCTTCGGCAACATGTTTGCCGGCGAGCTGGTGTTCATGCTGATCGCGTTGATGGGTGCCGTGGGCTTCGGCTCGTTCGGTGGCATCGCACTGTGGTTTGGTCAGATCATCGCGGGCACTGCCTGGGCGATCTTCCACATCTTGATCATCACGTTGCAGGCATTCATCTTCATGATGCTGACCCTGGTCTACGTTGGTCAGGCCCACGACAAGCACTGATCCAGTCGAGAAATCTGGCACAGTCTCGCCGGCTCCACGGAGTCGGTGCGGCTGGCGCCGGTCCTCGGTTCACTTTCCCGTTCCCCGTCCTTTTTTCCTTTCCGTTCGTCAACAACCTCTCTTAGGAGCAATCATGGAAAACGTCCTCGGTCTCGTCGCTCTGGCTTGCGGCATCATCATCGGCCTGGGTGCTATCGGCGCCTGTATCGGTATCGCCCTGATGGGTGGCAAGTACCTCGAAGCTTCGGCCCGCCAGCCGGAACTGATGAACGAACTGCAGACCAAGATGTTCCTGCTGGCCGGTCTGATCGACGCTGCCTTCCTGATCGGCGTCGGTATCGCGATGCTGTTCGCCTTCGCGAACCCGTTCGTCCTGAAGTAATCGGTCTTTCTCGTCGTACGTCATTCCCCTAAACGAGAAAGGTCGAAGCCGTGAATCTGAACGCAACACTGTTGGCGCAGATCGTGGTTTTCGCGATCCTCTGGTGGTTCACGATGAAGTTCGTGTGGCCGCCGATCACGAAGGCCCTCGACGATCGCGCCAAGAAGGTCGCGGATGGTCTGGCTGCGGCTGACAAGGCCAAGTTCGAACTCGCTGGCGCCAACAAGCGCGTCGAGGAACAGCTTGCCCAATCGCGCAACGAGACCGCCAAGCTGCTGTCTGACGCTGAAAAGCGCGCACAGGCCATCGTCGATGAAGCCAAACGCCGCGCTGAAGAAGAAGGCGCCAAGATCGTGTCCGCTGCCAAGGCAGAAGCCGATCAGCAAGCCGTCCAAGCCCGTGAGTCCCTGCGCGAGCAGGTGGCTGGGCTGGCCGTCAAGGGCGCAGAACAGATCCTCAAGCGCGAAGTCAACGCCAGCGTCCATGCTGAGCTGCTGACCCGCCTGAAGACGGAGCTGTAACCATGGCCGAACTCACTACCATCGCACGCCCCTACGCCGAGGCGCTGTTCCAGGTGGCCCGACAGGGCGACGTGGCGGCTTGGGCGCGGCAGATCGAGGCGCTGGCCCAAGTGGCCCAGCATCCGCAAGTGCGCCAGTTCGCCGACAGCCCCAAAGCGTCGGAGGACCAGGTGGTCGATCTGGTCACCACTGCCGCCCAGCTTCCGCTGGCCCCCGGTGTGCAGAACTTCCTGCGCACCGTCGTGGCCAACGGTCGTCTCGTGGCGCTGCCGGCCATCGCCGAGCAGTTTCACGGACTGGTCAGCGCAGCCTCCGGCGTGTCCGATGCCGTCATCTACAGCCCCTACCCGATCGAGCCGGCACCGCTGGCCGAGGTCGTGTCGAGTCTGGAGAAGCGCTTCGGTCGCAAGCTCACCGCCAGCGTCGTGCTGGAGCCTGAGCTGATCGGTGGCATCCGCGTGGTGGTGGGCGACGAGGTGCTCGACACCTCGGTCAAGGCCCGTCTGGAACGCATGAAGGTGGCGCTGAGCGCTTGAATCGAATTCATCCCTGTGTCCGCCGCCGTTCCGCCGGAACGGTGTTCTGACCAGACTGGGAGCAAGCTATGCAATTGAATCCCGCAGAAATTTCTGAACTGATCAAGAGCCGCATCGAGGGTCTTGGCGCCGCCGCCGACATTCGCAACCAAGGCACTGTGGTGTCCGTGACCGACGGTATCGTCCGGGTCCACGGCCTGAGCGATGCCATGCAAGGCGAAATGCTCGAATTCCCGGGCAACGTCTTCGGTCTGGCCCTGAATCTGGAGCGCGACTCCGTCGGCGCCGTGATCCTGGGCGAATACGAAGGCATCTCCGAGGGCGACACGGTCAAATGCACCGGCCGCATCCTGGAAGTGCCCGTCGGCCCGGAACTGCTGGGCCGCGTGGTCAACGCCCTCGGCCAGCCGATCGACGGCAAAGGCCCGATCAACGCCAAGCTCACGGACGTGATCGAGAAGGTCGCCCCCGGCGTGATCGCCCGCAAGTCCGTGGACCAGCCGGTGCAGACCGGTCTGAAGTCCATCGACTCGATGGTGCCGATCGGCCGTGGCCAGCGCGAGCTGATCATCGGTGACCGCCAGACCGGCAAGACCGCCGTGGCGATCGACGCGATCATCAACCAGAAGGGCCAGAAGATGGCCTGCATCTACGTCGCGATCGGCCAGAAGGCTTCGTCGATCAAGAACGTGGTGCGTTCGCTGGAAGCCGCTGGCGCGATGGACTACACCATCGTCGTCGCTGCGTCGGCGTCCGAGTCGGCTGCCATGCAGTACGTTTCGGCCTACACCGGCTGCACGATGGGCGAGTACTTCCGCGACCGTGGTGAAGACGCGTTGATCGTGTACGACGACTTGTCCAAGCAGGCCGTGGCCTACCGCCAAGTGTCGCTGCTGCTGCGCCGTCCTCCGGGCCGCGAAGCCTTCCCAGGCGACGTGTTCTATCTCCACAGCCGCCTGCTCGAACGCGCAGCCCGCGTGAACGCCGACTACGTCGAAGCCTTCACCAAGGGTGCCGTCAAGGGCAAGACCGGTTCGCTGACGGCCCTGCCCGTCATCGAAACGCAAGCCGGTGACGTGTCCGCCTTCGTTCCGACCAACGTGATCTCGATCACCGACGGTCAGATCTTCCTGGAAACCAGCCTGTTCAACGCCGGCATCCGTCCCGCCATCAACGCCGGTATCTCGGTGTCGCGCGTGGGTTCGGCCGCACAGACCAAGCTGATCAAGGGCCTGTCCGGCGGTATCCGTACCGACCTGGCGCAGTACCGTGAGCTGGCCGCGTTCGCGCAGTTCGCGTCGGACCTGGACGAGTCCACCCGCAAGCAGCTCGACCGTGGCGCCCGCGTCACCGAACTGCTCAAGCAGGCGCAGTACTCGCCCCAGCCGATCAGCCTCATGGCTGCCACGCTGTACTCGGTCAACAAGGGCTTCATGGACGACATCGCAGTCAAGCGGATTCTTGCCTTCGAAAGCGGCCTGCACCAGTACCTGAAGACCAGCCACGGCGCACTGCTGAAGAAGCTCGAAGACAACAAGGCGATGGACAAGGACGCGGAAACCGAGCTGCAAGGCGCGATCGCTGCGTTCAAGAAGTCCTTCGCTTAACGCCCGAGGAGCATCGTCATGGCGGCAGGCAAGGAAATACGCGGCAAGATCAAGTCGGTGGAAAACACCCGCAAGATCACCAAGGCCATGGAAATGGTGGCCGCGTCCAAGATGCGCAAGGCGCAAGAACGCATGCGCGCGGCTCGTCCGTACGCTGACAAGATCCGCAACATCACGGCCAACCTGTCGCAGGCGACTCCGGAGTACCACCATCCGTTTGTCGTCAAGAACAGCGGCACGGGTGCGGTGGGCGTCATCGTCGTCACGACCGACAAGGGCTTGTGCGGCGGGATGAACACCAACGTGCTGCGGGCGGTGACGACCAAGCTGCGCGAGTTCGAAGGCGCCAGCACCAAGGTGCAGGCGGTCGCGATCGGCAACAAGGGCTTCACCTTCCTGAACCGCGTCGGTGTCAAGGTCGTGTCGCATGTCACCCATCTGGGTGACACGCCCCACCTCGACAAGCTGATCGGCCCGGTCAAGGTGCTGCTCGACCAGTACGCCGAAGGCAAGCTGGACGCTGTCTACCTCTGCTACACCCGCTTCCTCAACACGATGAAGCAGGAACCGCAGATCGAGCAGTTGCTGCCCCTGGCGGCCGAGCGTCTGGAGCAGTCGGCGTCCGAGAAGCAGGCCCATGGCTGGGACTACCTCTACGAGCCGGACGCCCAGTCGGTCATCGACGACCTGATGGTGCGCTACGCCGAGGCCCTGGTGTTCCAGGCGGTTGCCGAGAACATGGCGTCCGAGCAATCGGCGCGCATGGTGGCCATGAAGGCCGCGACCGACAACGCCGGCACGCTGATCAACGACCTGAAGCTGGTCTACAACAAGACCCGTCAGGCCGCGATCACCAAGGAACTCTCCGAGATTGTCAGCGGTGCGGCGGCGGTGGGTTGACCCAGCCACGCGACGACGAGACGCAACGAACCAAGATTGAAGGAACGAAAAATGGCGAACATTCAAGCCACTACTGGCGCAGTAGGCAAGATCGTTCAGTGCATCGGCGCCGTGGTGGACGTGGAATTCCCCCGCAACCAGATGCCGAAGATCTATGACGCACTGAAGCTGGACGGCAGCGCGCTGACCCTCGAAGTGCAGCAGCAGCTCGGCGACGGCGTGGTGCGTACCATCGCGCTGGGCTCGTCCGACGGCCTGCGCCGCGGTCTGGAAGTGCGCAACACGCGTGGTCCGATCATGGTGCCGGTCGGTCCGGCCACCCTGGGTCGGATCATGGACGTGCTGGGCAGCCCGATCGACGAACGCGGCCCGGTCAATGCCGAGCACACGGCGTCGATCCACCGCAAGGCCCCGGCCTATGACGAGTTGAGCCCGTCGCAAGACCTGCTCGAAACCGGCATCAAGGTGATCGACCTGATCTGCCCGTTCGCCAAGGGCGGCAAGGTGGGTCTGTTCGGTGGCGCCGGTGTCGGCAAGACCGTGAACATGATGGAACTCATCAACAACATCGCCAAGGCCCACAGCGGTCTGTCGGTGTTCGCTGGTGTGGGCGAGCGGACCCGCGAAGGGAACGACTTCTACCACGAAATGGCCGATTCGGGCGTCGTGAACCTGGAGGATCTGGGCAAGTCCAAGGTCGCCATGGTCTACGGCCAGATGAACGAGCCGCCGGGCAACCGCCTGCGCGTGGCCCTGACCGGCCTGACCATCGCCGAGTCGTTCCGCGACGAAGGCAAGGACGTGCTGTTCTTCGTGGACAACATCTACCGCTACACGCTGGCCGGCACCGAAGTGTCCGCGCTGCTGGGCCGGATGCCGTCTGCCGTGGGTTACCAGCCGACGCTGGCCGAGGAAATGGGCCGCCTGCAAGAGCGGATCACCTCGACCAAGGTGGGTTCGATCACCTCGATCCAGGCCGTCTACGTCCCTGCGGATGACCTGACCGACCCGTCGCCTGCCACCACCTTCGCCCACCTGGACGCGACGGTCGTGCTGTCGCGTGACATCGCTTCGCTCGGTATCTACCCGGCCGTGGATCCGCTGGATTCGAACAGCCGCCAGGTGGACCCGAACGTCGTCGGTGAAGAGCACTACAACACGACCCGCTCGGTCCAGCAGGTGCTGCAACGCTACAAGGAACTGCGCGACATCATCGCCATCCTGGGCATGGACGAGCTGGCACCGGAAGACAAGCTGGCCGTGTCCCGCGCACGGAAGATCCAGCGTTTCCTGTCGCAGCCCTTCCACGTCGCCGAAGTGTTCACCGGCTCGCCGGGCAAGTACGTGCCGCTGAAGGAAACCATCCGTGGTTTCAAGATGATCGTGGCCGGCGAGTGCGATCACCTGCCCGAGCAGGCGTTCTACATGGTCGGCACCATCGACGAAGCCTTCGAAAAGGCGAAGAAGATGCAGTGAACCCCGGTGGGCAGCGTGCCGCACGGTGCGCCGCCCCTGGTTTGCTGACTCCTCTTCAACCCCTCACGAAGGAAGCACATGGCAACGATCCACGTTGACGTCGTCTCGGCAGAACACTCGATCTTCTCGGGTGAAGCCAAGTTCGTCGCGCTGCCGGGCGAAAACGGCGAGCTGGGCATCCTCCCCCGGCACACCCCGCTGATCACCCGCATCCGTCCGGGTGCAGTGCGCATCCAGCGCGCGGACACCGGTGAAGAAGAGTTCGTGTTCGTGGCCGGCGGCATTCTCGAAGTGCAGCCCGACCGCGTGACCGTGCTGGCCGACACCGCCATCCGTGGCCACGATCTGGACGAGGCCAAAGCGGTCGAAGCCAAGCGTCTGGCCGAAGAAGCGATGAAGAACGCCAAGAGCGACATCGATCTGGCCCGTGCCCAAGGCGAATTCGCCACCATGGCCGCCCAGATCGCCGCGATCCAGAAGTTCCGCCGCAAGTAAGCAGCCCCGCTGCTTTTCAAGCGCCCCCGCGCCCGCCCAGGTTCATGCCTGAGGCGGGCGTGGTGCTTTCAGCGCAGGTCAGCGCGGTCGGACAGCTCGTTCGGATTGCGCTGGTCGGCCGTGACCGGAAACCAGTGGCGCAGCGCCTCGTCGAGCGCGGACAGCGTGTTCTGCAGCGCTGTTTCATGCCGCCCCAGACGCAGCAGGGGTTGCATCGCGTCGATCAGCGCCCGCCACTGGTCGGGGTCGATGTGGCGGTGCAGTGCGCGATCGGCCACGATCTCGACGGCCCGGTCGGCCAGCAGCAAGTAGACCAGCACGCCGTTGTTGTGTTCGGTGTCCCAGACGCGCAGCTTGCCGAACATCGCCAGCGCCCGTTCCCGTGGACTCGCGCCCTTGCGCAGGTAGCGCCACGGCAACGCCGCCTCGACGCACAGCCGGATCTCGCCGCTGTGGCCCAGCTCGCTGGTGGTGATCCGCGCTTCGAGTCGGGCGAGGGCCGCGGCGTCGAGCACCCGGACGATGTCCGTGCGGTCAGCCCAGAGGTGCCGCAGCCACTGGCGCCAGGCGCGGTGAAAGCGTTCAGCAGACATGGTCTTGTTCATTCACCAGCTTCCAGACGCACCACCACCGCCGAAATCCCCACCGCCACCGGAGGAGAACCCGCCTCCACCCGACGACCCGCCGCCGCCCCAGCCACCGCCACCACCGCCCCAGCCGCCCGGCGACGGAAAGGAGCGCCCGCGGGTGACGCCCGGCGAGACAAACCCCAGCAACCCCACCACCAGGGCCACGACCAGCCCCACCACCGCGGCCATCCCTGCGACGGCGAGGCTAGCGGTCATCAGCCACGTCACACCACCCGCGCCTGCGCCCGTCAGCAGCGGCCCGAGCTTGCGGCCGAACACGCCGACGATGGCCTTGGCGAACATCGGCAGCATCACGACCGTGAGCAAGATCCACATCATCGGGTCCGGGCTGTCCTGGCCTGTGCCGTTCTGGCCGTTGGCCGACGGCGCGGGCAGACCCTCGCCCTTGATCAGCCCCCCCAGCACGCGCACGGCCGACGACAACCCGCCCGCGTAATCGCCTTGACGGAACGCCGGCGTGACCTGCTCGTTGATCACGCGCTTGGCCATCAGGTCGGGGATCGCGCCTTCGAGCGTCTTGGCCACCTCGATGCGCACCTTGCGGTCCTGCGTGGCGACGACGATCAGCAGCCCGTCGCCCACCGTGCGGCGCCCGATCTTCCACGCATCACCGACGCGCTGGGCGTAGGCGGCGATGTCCTCCGGCTGCGTGCTGCGCACGAGCAGCACGACCACCTGCGACCCCGCCTCGCGCTCCAGCGTCTCCAACTGGGTCGTCAGGGCCTGGCGCTGACCGGGCTGCAGCGTACCGGTCTGGTCGATCACCCGGCCGTTCAGCGGCGGCACGGGCAGGATGTCCTGGGCCGCGCTGCCGAAGGCGACCAGCAGCCAGAGCCCCAGCGTCAGCAAACCTCGCAGGAGGGTGGTCATGGTGCGTGGTGCCGGTTCGTGCGGTTGGTGGTGCGGTTACTTGGCGGCGGGCTTGTCGAAGCTCACGGCCGGGGGCAGGCTGATCTGCGCCTCGTTCGCCACCGCCAGGTTGGGCTTGACCTCGTAGTGGAAGACCATCGCCGTCAGGTTGGTCGGGAAGCTGCGGGCGAGCACGTTGTAGCCCTGCACTGTCTTGATGTAGCGGTTGCGCGCCACGGTGATGCGGTTCTCGGTGCCTTCGAGCTGCACGCGCAGGTCCTGGAAGCCCTGGTTGGCCTTCAGGTTGGGATAGTTCTCGGTGACGACCAGCAGCCGGCTGAGCGCACCACTGAGTTCACCCTGGGCGGCCTGGAACTTCTTGAACGCCTCGGGGTTGTTGATCAGCTCGGGCGTGGCCTGGATCGAGGTGGCCTTGGAGCGCGCTTCGATCACCTTGGTGAGCGTTTCCTGCTCGAAATTCGCTTCGCCCTTGACGGTGGCGACGAGGTTGGGCACGAGGTCGGCGCGGCGCTGGTACTGGTTGAGCACCTCGGACCAGCTTCCCTTCACGTCCTCGTCCAGCCGCTGGAAGTCGTTGTAGCCGCAGCCGGTCAGCGCCGCGATGGCGAGCACGCCGGCGAGTCGGCGCATCCAAGTAGCCAGTTGTTCCAACACCATGATGGGTGAGCCTCCAAGACTTCGACGTGTGACGGGTGGTGATGATGCGTGTGCAGCGACCGTGCAGTGGCAGCAGAATGTGTCGTATTTCACGGCATTGCGCACTCCGGGAGCTTACCTCAGCGGAGCGGGGGGTGAACAGTGCGTAGGGATGGGTGCTGAGGCACATCCGGTCTCGCCGCTGCCGTCAGGAGGCTGCACCGGGTGGCTCCTACAATCCCGCCATGTTCGCCCCCCTCCAAAACGACACCTTCCTGCGCGCCCTGCGCCGCCAGCCCACCGAGCACACCCCCGTCTGGCTGATGCGCCAGGCCGGTCGCTACCTGCCGGAGTACCGCGCCACCCGCGCGACCGCCGGCAGCTTCATGGGCCTGGCGACCAACACGGACTACGCCACCGAGGTCACGCTGCAGCCGTTGGAGCGTTACCCGCTCGACGCCGCGATCCTGTTCTCGGACATCCTCACCGTGCCGGACGCGATGGGCCTGGGCCTGAGCTTCGCGCTGGGCGAGGGGCCGAAGTTCGCCAAGGTCGTGCGCGACGAGGCGGCGGTCGCCGAACTCGCCGTGCCGGACATGGACAAGCTGCGTTACGTCTTCGACGCCGTGACCTCGATCCGCAACGCCTTGAACGGTCGCGTGCCGCTGATCGGCTTCTCGGGCAGCCCGTGGACGCTGGCCTGCTACATGGTCGAAGGCGGCGGCAGCGACGACTACCGGCGCGTCAAGTCGCTGATGTACAGCCGCCCCGACCTCATGCACCGCATCCTCGCCATCAACGCCGACTCGGTGGCCGCCTACCTGAATGCCCAGATCGAAGCGGGTGCGCAAGCCGTGATGATTTTTGACAGTTGGGGCGGCGTGCTGGCCGACGGCGCGTTCCAGGAATTCAGCCTCGCCTACACCCGCCGCGTGCTGGCGCAACTCAAGCGCGAACACGACGGCGCCCAGATCCCGCGCATCGTCTTCACCAAGGGCGGCGGCATCTGGCTCGACGAGATCGCCGACCTCGACACCGACGGCATCGGCCTCGACTGGACGATGGACCTCGGCAAAGCCCGCGAGCGCGTCGGCCACAAGGTCGCGCTGCAGGGCAACCTCGACCCGAACGTGCTCTTCGCCAGCCCCGAACAGATCGACGCCCAAGCCTGCCGCGTGCTCGACCGCTTCGGCGCCCACCCTGGCCACATCTTCAACCTCGGCCACGGCATCAGCCAGTTCACGCCGCCCGAGTCGGTCACGGCGCTGGTCGAGGCGGTGCATCGCCATTCGCGGGCGATGCGCATGGATGCCTCTTTTTGAGGCAATCTAGGAAAATGCTTGGCGTGACCCGGACGAAGCGACAAGCCCCGGGGTTCAGCCCGGGGTCGAGCGTTCAAGCCGGAACGGCTTGTCAAGCGACATGTATGGAAATACAGTTGTCGGATGGAAGCCGTGAAGACCCTCAAGCTGCGCATCAAGGACAAGCACGCGGGCGTGCTGTCCTTGATGGCGCGTGAGGTGAACTTCGTGTGGAACTACTGCAACGAGACGAGTGCGCGGGCGCTCCGGGAGCGGCGCGAGTTCTTGAGCGGGTTCGACCTGCAGAAGCTCACGGCCGGGTACTCGAAGTGCGATGGCGTGCGGATCGGTAGCGCCACGGTGCAACTGGTGTGCGAGGAATACGCCACCCGGCGCAAGCAGTTCAAGAAGTCGAGGCTGAACTGGCGGGTGTCGAACGCGAAGTCGGCGAAGCATTCGCTGGGCTGGGTGCCGTTCAAGGCGGGCGGCGCGAAGTACAAGGCCGGGCAGATCGCTTTTCTCGGGCACAGGTTCAGTCTGTGGGACAGCTACGGGCTGAGCCGGTTCGATCTGCGCGCTGGCTCGTTCTCGCAGGACGCGCGCGGCCGGTGGTACCTGAACGTGTGCGTCAAGGTGGACGTGCCGAAGTCGGCCGGCACTGGATCGGTGGGGATCGACCTTGGCCTGAAGACGGCGGCGACGTGCTCGGACGGCGAAGAGCTGGCGTCCGGCCTGTACCGCAAGCATGAGGGCGCGCTGGGGATCGCCCAGCGAGCCGGGAAGAAGGACCGGGTGCGTGCGATCCACGCGAAGATCGCCAACACGCGCAAGGACGCGATGCACAAGTTCAGCACCGGGCTGGTCGAGCGCAACGCGGCGATCTTCGTCGGGAACGTGCAGGCGAAAGCGATGGTGAAGACCAAGATGGCGAAGTCCACGCTGGACGCCGGATGGGCAATGCTGAAAACGATGCTGGAATACAAGAGCCATGGGGCTGGCATCGTCTTTGAAGAGGTGAACGAAGCCTACACAACCCAGACCTGCTCGCGCTGCGGGGGCATACCCGCCAGCAGTCCGAAAGGCAGGACAGGTCTGCGAATGAGGCGATGGACATGCTGCGATTGCGGAGCGGAACACCACCGCGACGTGAACGCCGCCAGGAACATCGCCGCGCGCGGACATGCGCGTCTCGCAGGAGGAATCCCCGTCCTTTAGGGCGGGGAGGATGTCAAAAGCACTTGAACGTGCGCTAACCAGCTTGTCCACAACGTTATCCACAGCTTCGGTGGACATCCCTGCGCTGCCCGCGGACTACCGGCTGCGCGTGCTGGTCGATCTGCCTCGGCACAGCCGGCTGGACGCGGTGCTGGACTACCTCGCGCCCGAGCCGTGGCCGGCAGGCACGCTGGTGCGGGTGCCACTGGGCAAGCGCGAGGTCAGCGGCATCGTGTGGGGGCTGGCCGAGGCACCGGACGCTGGCGCCGACACCACGGACACGCCTGCCCCGACCTTGCGCGCCGTCACGCAGGCGCTGACCGCACTGCCGCCGTTCTCCGCCGGTTGGCTGCGGCTGGTGGGCTTCGCGGCGTCCTACTACCAGCGCAGCCCCGGCGAGGTGGGCCTGAGCGCCTTGCCGCCGGACTTGCGGGATCTGGACGCCGTGCAGTTGGCGCGCCGCCTCAAGCGGCTGGACAAGGCGAGGGTGGCTGCTGCGAAGGCGGCGGCGACAGCGGCGCAGGTGCATCCGCCCGAACGCCCCACGCTGTCGCCCGAGCAGCAGACCGTGCTCGACACCCTGGCTGCCGTGGCCACGGTGGCCGAGGGTCCGCCACAGCCCAGCCTGCTCTTCGGCGCGACGGGCAGTGGCAAGACCGAGGTCTACTTGCGCGAAGCCGAACGGGTGCTCGCCGCGGGTCGGCAGGCGCTGATCCTGGTGCCCGAGATCAACCTCACGCCGCAGCTCGAAGCCCGCTTCGCCGAGCGGTTCCCCGACCGCTGCATCGTCTCGCTGCACAGCGGCCTGACCCCGGCGCAGCGCCTGCAGCACTGGCTGTCGGCGCACCTCGGTCACGCCGACCTGGTGCTGGGGACGCGCATGGCGGTGTTCGCCTCCATGCCACGGCTGGGGTTGATCGTCATCGACGAGGAACACGACCCGTCCTACAAGCAGCAGGAGGGCGCGCGTTACTCGGCCCGCGATCTGGCGGTCTGGCGCGGGCGGAACGAACAGGTGCCGGTGCTGCTCGGCTCGGCCACGCCGTCGCTGGAGAGCTGGTACAACGCCGGCCCGGTGGACGCGGGCGGCGGGCGTTACCGGCGACTGGTGATGCCGAGCCGCATCGGCGGCGGCCACTTGCCGGCGGTGCGGCTGGTGGACCTGAGCCGCATCGCCGCCCAGTTCGGCAAACAGGCGCTGCGGCAACACCCGCTGGCCCCGCCGCTGCTGGCCGCGCTGCGCGAGCGGCTCGACCGTGGCGAGCAAAGCCTCGTGCTGCTCAACCGCCGCGGTTACGCGCCGGTGCTGCACTGCACGAACTGCGGCTGGAAGAGCGCCTGTCCGCACTGCAGTGCCTGGCGGGTGTTCCACAAGCTCGACCGCACCTTGCGCTGCCACCATTGCGGCATCACCGAGCGGGTGCCGCGCGCCTGTCCCGACTGCGGCGACCCGGATATTCAGCCCATGGGTCGCGGCACCGAACGGCTGGAGGAGCAGCTCGCCGACCTGCTGCCCGGCGCCCGCATCGGCCGCATCGACGCCGACAGCACCCGCACCAAGGGCAGCCTGGAAACCCAGCTCGCCCAGGTCCACGCGGGCGAGGTCGATGTGCTGGTCGGCACGCAGATGGTCGCCAAGGGCCATGACTTTCGCCGCATGACGCTGGTGGCGGCGGTGCAGGCGGACGCGGCGCTGTTTTCCAGCGACTTCCGGGCGCCGGAGCGGCTGTTCTCGCTGCTGATGCAGGCGGGTGGCCGGGCCGGCCGGGACGCCGAACTGGCCGGGCGCAGCGAGGTGTGGATCCAGACCTGGCACCCCGAGCACGCGCTCTACGCCGCGCTGCGCCGCCACGACTACGAAGCCTTCGCCGCTGCGCAGCTCGCCGAGCGGGAATCGGCCGGGATGCCGCCGTTTTCATTTCAGGCGTTGCTGCGCGCCGATGCCCGCACACCCGAGGCGGCGCTGGCGTTTCTGGAGGCGGCAGCCCTGCAGGCCCAGCGGTTGCCGGGGGCGCAGGAGGTGCTCGTCTACCCGCCCGTGCCGGCGCCGATCCACCGGGTGGCCGATGTCGAGCGGGCGCAGATGCTCATCGAAGCCTCGGGGCGTGTTGCGCTGCACCGGCTGCTGGCGCAGTGGCTGCCGGATCTGAAAACGTTGTCTTCAGAATCCGCTACACGCGTTCTTCGGTGGTCATTGGACATTGATCCGCTCTCAATTTAGAACAACTGATAGCCAACCCCCTGGATTGATTGTCACATTTGGTTGCTGCGGGGTTCCCGCTGATCAAGAATTTGGTCACGATTGCTGTAAAACCCGGCGTCGATTGATGCGGTGCCGGGACCGTGCCTTCACGGCGGTGGAATTGGGAAACTGGTCCCGTGGATCGATGTTGCAAAGGGGGTGAGCGTGGGAGTTCCGACATGGGAAGTCAGGTTGCGCTCGGTGGTGGAGCTGACCGAACTGGACCGACAGGCTTGGGCGAAGCTCGAAGCGCGTGCGGCCGAGCCGAACGCTTTCATGTCACCGCATTTCGTGCTTCCGGCGCTGACGTATCTGGATGCAGGCGCGTCGGTGGTGTTGATGTGGATCGAGCGGTCGGCGGGTGGCCTGAAAGAGCTGGCGGGTGTCGGGGTGTTCCAGTGCAGTCTGGGGACGCGCGTGTTTCCCTGGCCCCACCTGAGCGCCTACCAGTCGGAGCACACCTACCTGGGCGGGCTGCTGGTGGATGGCGAGTCGGTGCGGCCGGTCGTCGAGGCAATCCAGTCGTACCTGTCGCGCGCCAGTTGCCTCTGGAAGGGGCTGGAGTTGCCCAAGATCCACACCACCGGACCCCTGGCCGAGGCGATCCAGGTGGTGTCCAAGCAGCGTGGTCATCCGGTGCAGATCCTTGGCCCGCAGCCGCGCTCGATGCTGACGCTGGCGCAGTGCGGGGAAGCCTTGCTGCGCGACACCTTGGGCAAGAAGCTCAACGAGATCAACCGCTGCATGCGCCGGTTGGAGGATCTGGGCGAGGTGCAGTGGGAGTGCTTGCGCAAGGAAGGCATCCCCACCGCATCGATCGATGCCTTTCTGGATCTGGAGCACCAGGGCTGGAAGGGCGAGTCCGGCACCTCGCTGCGCTCGACCACCGCTGGCAAGGATTTCTTCCACGACATGGTGGCGCGCTTTGACCGCGATGGCCACCGTGCGCTGTTCACCGAGCTGCGGCTCGGTGGCAAGGTGGTGGCGTCCACGTGCAACTTCGTGTCCGGCAACATGGGATTTGCCTTCAAGGTGGGCTGGGATCCGCAGCACCGCAAGCTCGGCCCCGGCATGCTCAACGAGGTCGAGTTCATCCGGCGCGCCCGCACCCACCCGCATTGCGAGGATCTGCTCTCCTTCGACAGCGGGGCGTCGGCGGACTCGTTCATCAACCGGCTCTGGCCCGACAGCCGCTCGCTGGGGATGTTGGTGATGCCTTCGGGCCGGCTGGCTTCACTGGCCCTGACTGCGACCAAGCGACTGCGTGACTCTCGGCAATCCAGGCAGCCGAAGCCGGAAAATGACGCAATAATCACAGGGGTCAAAGCCTGATTCCTCTCCGGAGTCGAACTGGTACCAGGTGGCGACGCACCTGGTCCACTGTCTCTGACTTCTTGCATGTACAACAACAACGCTCCGGCGGTGGCACGCCTGCCCGCCGTTGTCCTCGCCTGTGTCGGGGCGCCCGAGGGGGATCTCAACGTCGTGCGCTCGCTGGGGGAGCAAGGCGTGCCGGTGGTCGTGGTCAGCGAATACGCCGATCCGCCCAGCCGCTACTCGCGCTACTGCACCGAGTTCGTGCAGGTTCCCGATTTCACCGCGCATCCGCAGGCACTGCTGGGCGTCCTGGCGGCCTTGGCCCGGCGCCATGGTGGGCCGCTGCCGGTGTTTCCTTCGGCAGATCCGGACCTGGAGGTGCTCAACCAGCTCAGCGACGCTGCACGGCCCCATGCGCGCTGGACGCTGGCCGCCCCCGCACTGGTGACGGCGCTGATGGACAAGCGGGCCTTCAGTGTCCTGGCAGAGCGCATGGATCTGCCCGTGCCCCGCAGCTTCACCCCCACCACGCTGGACGAGGCCGAGCGGATCGCGGACCTGCTGACCTATCCGGCCATCGCCAAGCCCTCGCTGCCCGCGTCCTGGAAGCACCCCGCGCTGCCACGCGAACTCCGCACGACCAAGGCTGTCGTGCTGGAATCCCGCGAAGCTTTGCTGCAGGTCTGCCGCACGCTGGCGCCCTGGGGGATGGGGCTGATCCTGCAGGAGTACGTGCCGGGCGACGATGCCGAACACTACGATGTTCACGCCTACATCGACCGGCAGGGGGTGGCGCGGGCCACGTTCTGCGGTCGCAAGTGGCGCATCCAGCCGCCACACGTCGGCAGTGGCTGCTACGTGGAAAGCCTGCACGAGCCGGTGCTGGAGGCACTGGTCCTCGACATCCTGCAGCGTCTGGACTACCGCGGCATCGCCAACCTCAACTTCAAGCGCCACAGCCTCACCGGCGAGTTCAAGCTGCTGGAGATCAACGCGCGGGTGAGCCAGTGGACGATCCTGACCACGCGGGCGGGGGTCAACCTGCCGTGGCTGGCGTACCAGGATGTGTGCGGTCTCTCACCACAGCCACTGCCGCCGCGCTCCACGGGGCTGTGGTACGTCAGTGGCAAGAACGATTTCCGCGCCATCCGCACCTACCTGCGCGAGGGGCTGTGGAGCTGGGGCGGGTATCTGCGCTCGCTGCTGAAGCGGCCGGTGGTCTACCAGGTGCTGTGCCGGGATGATCTGGGTCCGGCGCTGTACCTGACCGGGCGCTGGTTCGCGGAGAAAATGCGACTGCGGTCGCCGTCGTGACCGAAGAAGGAGTCCAGATGTCTGCTGTCCTTGCAGGTGCTTCGGGGTTGCGGCTGGCGGTGATCGGTGCGGGTCCGGTGGGGTTGGCCCTGGCGCTGGCGGCGGCGCGCCGGCTGCCCACCGCCCAGGTGTGCGTCTACGACCGGCTGCCCGTCGGCCACGATGTCAGCGGCGATCCACGCACGCTGGCGCTGTCGCAGGGCAGTGTGCTGGCGCTGCAGCGGCTGGGCGTCTGGGCCGCGATGGCCGAGCGCGCCGAGCCGATCCAGGCCGTGCATGTCTCGCAGCAGCAGCCGGGCCTGCTCGACCTGCTGGGGGGGGGGCCGGCGCCCGAGCTGCTGATCCGGGCGGTGGACGAGGGTGTGCCACAGCTTGGCGCGGTGATTCCCTATGGGGCGCTGGCGGCGCCGATGCGCGCGGCGTGGCTGGCGGCGTGTGCGCAGGCGCCGCAGCGGCTGTCCGTGCGCTGGGGCGAGGCGGTGAGCGGGGTCCGCCCGGTGTCGGGTGGCGTCGAGATCGATGTCGGTGTCGGGGGGGCTGCGGGTGCGCTGGTGGAGCCACACGACCTGGCCGTGGTCGCCGAGGGAGGCGTGTTCGCTGACCAGGCGCGCAAGGCCATCGCCCGTGACTATGGACAGACCGCCTGGGTCGGCACGGTCGGGCTGGAGGGGGGCGAGGTCGGCGTGGCGCACGAACGCTTCACGCCGCAAGGCCCGGTCGCGTTGCTGCCGTTGCCGGGCACCACGCTGGCCGACGACGGCCGCACGGTGCGCCGGCGTGCGGCGCTGGTGTGGTGCGTCGATCAGCGGGACGATGCGGTGGCCGCGCTGACCGAGGCGCAGCGGCTGGCGGTGCTGACCCACTTGCTGCCGGCGCGGGTGGGGCGGCTGGTGTCGATCAGCCCGCTCAAGTCGTTCGCGCTGGGCCTGAACGCCGAACGCACGCTGGTGCAAGGCCGCACGGTGCGGATCGGCAACGCCGCGCAGACACTGCACCCGGTCGCCGGACAGGGGTTGAACCTGGGCCTGCGCGATGCCCACGAACTCGTGGCGCGGCTGGCCCGCCACTCCGATGTGGACCAGGCGCTGCGCCGCGTCGAGTGGCAGCGGGCGCCCGACCGCTGGGCCATGATCGCCGCCACCGATTTCCTGGCACGCAGCTTCACCTGGCCGTGGCCGGGCTTGAGCACGCTGCGCGGGGCAGGGCTGGCGGCGCTGGGACAGGTGGGTCCGCTGAGGTCGCTGCTGGCGCGGCGGATGATGTTCGGCGGGCGTTGATGCCGCGTTGATGCCGCCTGGCTGCCGTGTGGTTCCGGGTACCGATCGGCACGCGCAGGATGACCGTGCGGATTGCGCGGGCGGGTGTCCGCCCCCCCTGTTGGCGGGGAGGGGTGGCCCGCCGATAGGGGATCTGATCCGCTGAAAATGCGATCAAGTTTCAGGCATCTCCAGTCAACGCCTTTTAGAGCGGACCTCCTCCCCACATGAACGCTGCTGACCACCCCCCTGCACAACGCCCCGCGGTCGTCCTGGCCTGCCTCGGCGCCCAAGGTGCCGATCTGAACCTGGTGCGCTCCCTGGGCGAGCAAGGGGTGCCGGTGATCGTCATCGGCGAATACGAGTTTCCGCCCTCGGGCTACTCGCGCCACTGCATCGAATACATCTGCGCCCGCAACTTCACGCGCCGTCCCGAGCACCTGCTGCGCGTGCTGCGCGAGCTGCGGGTGCGCCACGGGCAGGCGCTGCCGGTGTTTCCCACCGCCGACACCGACCTGCGCGCCCTGGTGGCCCTGCACGCCGATCTGGTCGGTACTGCGCTGTGGGTCTCGGCGTCGCCCGACACGGTGAACCGCATGATGGACAAGCGCCGTTTTGCCGCGCTGGCGCAGGCGCTGCGACTGCCTGTGCCGGTCACGCACGCCCCGCGCACGCTCCAGGACGTCGAAGCCCTCAGCCGCGTGGTGGACTACCCGGTCGTGCTCAAGCCCGCGCATCCGACCGCCTGGCAGCGCCCCGGACTCGACCCGGCCATCGCCCGCGCCAAGGCCCTGGTGATCGACACGCCGGACGAGCTGATGCGCGTGTGCTGCCGGATTGCGCCGCACGGACTGGAGGTGGTCGTGCAGGACTACGTGCCGGGCAGCGACGACCTGCACTACAGCGTCCATGCCTGGATACGCCGCGACGGCGAGATCGAGCAGGTGGCGACGACCCGCAAGTGGCGCACTTTTCCCGTCCAGGTCGGCACGGGCTGCCACGTCGAAACCGTCTCGGTGCCGGACCTGGAGTCCGAGTCCCGCGACATCCTGGCCATGCTCAAGCTGCGCGGCATGGTGGTGATGAACTTCAAGCGCGATGCCTGCACGGGCCAGTTCATGCTGCTGGAGGTCAATCCGCGCCTGAGCTGCAACAGCCTGCTGTTGACGCGCGCCGGGTTCAACCTGCCGTGGCGGGTCTACAACGAGGTGTGTGGCGGGCCGGTGGCCGTGGCGGCACCGGCCGAGTGGCGTGTCGGCGTGCGCTATCTGAATGCCAAGGCCGACTTCCGCGCCTTCCGCACGCTGGCGCGCGAGGGCCGCATCGGTTGGGGCGCGTACCTGCGCTCGGTGCTGCGGCCGGGCATGGTGTACCGCGCGTTCGACCTGGGCGACATGGGGCCACCGGTGCAGATGACCGCCGACTGGCTGGCGCTGAAGTGCAAGGGCAGTGGCCGCTGGGTGCGCAACCGGCTGGGCCTGAACGCGACCTGAGCGCCCCCGAGCGCCACTGGCTCAGAGCCGCCGGTGCTGCAGCGCCGGCAGTTGCCGGCGCACACGGTCCAGCAGCACCGGGTCCATCTCGGCCAGCACGACGCCCTCGCCCTCGTCCAGCTCGGCCAGCACGGTTCCCCACGGGTCCACGACCATCGAGTGCCCCCAGGTGCGCCGGCCGTTTTCGTGGTGTCCGCCCTGGGCGCTGGCGATGACGTAGCACTGGTTTTCCACCGCCCGGGCGCGCAGCAGCAGCGCCCAATGCGCCTGCCCGGTCGGCCAGGTGAAGGCGGCCGGCACCACCAGCACGCTGCACGGTGGCTGCATCAGGCGCCGATACAGCTCCGGAAACCGCAGGTCATAGCAGACCGACAACCCCACCCGGTGGACCCCACCGTCGCGCGCCACCGCATCGAAAGCCACCGGCTCCGCGCCCGGCCGCAGGGTGGCGGCCTCGTCGTAGCGGCGCTCGCCGTCGTCGTAGCGGAACAGGTGGATCTTGTCGTAGCGGGCCGCGAGCGCACCGTCCGGCCCGTGGACCAGCGAGGTGTTGGCGGCGTGTTCAGGGTCGCCATCCAGGGCCATCGGCAGCGTGCCGCCCACCAGCCACACCCCCAGCGTGCGGGCGAGTGCCGCCAGCGTGGCCTGGACCGGGCCGTGTCCGGGTGGCTCGGCCACGGCCAGCTTGTCGCGGTCCTGCCATCCCATCAGGCAGAAGTATTCGGGCAACACGACCAGCTCTGCCCCCTGCTGCGCGGCGTGGGTGACGAGTTCGGTGGCGCGGGCGAGGTTGTCGCCGATCCGGGGCGACGAGACCATCTGGATGGCGGCGACTTTCATGGCATCTGGTCCTTTCGGGGCAGGGGATGGGCGTCTTGGGTGCGGTCGATGGGCGTGACCAGTGGCGTGTCCCAGTGGCCGGTGATGTGGAATTCGCGGGTGGCGGCTTCGGCGAGCGGGCGCTGCAGCAGCCACTGGGTCACCAGCGTGCCCAGCCCCACCACCGGGTTCACCACGGCATAGGCCAGCGAGGCCGCCCCGGCGTTGAGGTCCGGCACCACCCAGACCCGCACGTCCTGCGTGGCGCTGCCCAGGCTGGTGCTGCCCTCGGCGAGCACCATGGCCTGCACGCTGCGCACCCGCAGGTTGTGCGTGCGGGCCTGGCCGCGCTGGATCTGCACGTCGCCGTCGAGGTGGTCGAAGCTGAAGCCCTGCTGGTAGAGATCGCGGAAGTCGAGCGAGAGCCGCCGCGTCAGCGATTGCAGGTTGAGCACGCCCAGCAGGCGGCCAGCACCACCGGGATCGGCCTGCAGCCACTGGCCACCAGCGAAGTCCAGCCGCACCGCGCCGCCCAGTTGCGCCAGCGCCAGCGCGGTGGGCGGGCCGGGCCAGTGGAGCTGTCCGCCGATCTGGCCGCGCCCGCCGCGCAGCGTGCCGGGCCAGCCCAGTTGGTCGAGCCACCGCCCGCCGTCGTCCACCTCCAGCCGGAAGGTCAGGCGGCTGGTGCCCGGACCTGCATCGGTGGCGGCGTGGGCGGAGGTGTCCGGGTCGGCGGGGTTCCACTGGCCCACCGCCTGCAGCCGCGCTTCGGGACGCGTGAGCGAGAACTGCTGCAGGTGCCATTCCCCGGTCGCCGTGGTGGGCAACCGAGCCGCCGGGGCGGGGCCACCCTGCAAGGCGAGTCGGCCGAGGTGGCGCTCCCCCACCACGAGGTCATCGACCACCACGTCGAGCGCGGGCAGCGGCTCCGCGCTGGCCGGGCGGTGGACGCCCGCCTCGGCCAGTGGATCGATGGGCAGCGGCAGCGCCAGACGCCCGAGCCGCACCTGCACCGCGCCCGTCCGCCGCGTGAGCTGCCCGGCGAACTGGTCGGTTTCTACGGCACCGCTCCAGACCGGGGCAGCGGGCGTGCCGGTCTGCTGGAGCTGGGCGCGGACGCCGGTCAGGCGGTGGCCGTGCAGCGTGAGGTCCGCCACCTGCAGGCGCACCTGGCGCAGCACGGCGGCCAGCCCACTGTCCGCGCCCGCGGTCGCCGGCTGGCTCTGCTGTTCCAGCCAGCCTTGCCACGCGTCCAGCGACAAGCGCGGCAGCACGACACTGACGCCGAGTCCGCTGTCCGGCCACGGCAGGCCATCGGCTGCGCCCACCTGCACCCGCCCGCCCAGCAGCCGATCGCCGTGATCGCCCTCGAACAGCAGCCGGGTGTGGAGCACCGGTGCTGCGGCCGTGCCTGCGTCGATCTGCAGCCCGGTGTGTGCCGGGTTGGCCTGCGGTGCGAGGCGCACCCGCAGCGGCAGGGCCTGCGCCGCCGGCTTGCGCAGCGGCGCAGGCAGGCGGCTGGTCAGCCCGGTGAGGTCGCTGTCCACCTGCACGGTCGGACCACCCGGGGTGAGGTCGAGCTGGAGCCGGTAGTCGGCTTGTCCATCGAATGCGTGCGCCAGCCGTGCGACAGGGGCGACCGTGTCGAGCGTGCGCAGGCCCTGTGCGGTCGCGCTGCCATGGCCGGCGAAACGCAGCACGCCGGTGTCGTCCAGGTGCCCCTCGAAGGCGAGCGGGCCGCCCGCCACCTGGGCCACGCCCTGCGAGAGCCGGAAACTGTGTTCGGTGAAGTCGAGCTGTGCTTGCAGGTGGTCGAGCGCGGGTGTGTCCGGGCGCATCTGCAGCCGCGTGTCGGCCAGATCGACGTGGCCCTGCACGGTGGTGTCCCCGGCCCGCTGCAGCGGCACGGCGAGTTGCAGTGCCAGCCGGGCGAGTCCATCGCCCTGGGCGGGCGCGAAGGCGTGGTCCAGCCACCCGTCGATCGGGCTGGTGCGCAGGTAGTGCAGCGTGTCGGTGACGGGACCGTGGCCGTGGCCGCGCAGGTGCAGCACGGGGTCGTGGCCGAGGTTGTCGATGCTGCCCTCGATCGCCTCCAGCGCGAAGCGACCACCGCCGGTCTGGCCGAGCCGCGCACGGGTCTGCAGCAGCCGCAGGCGCTGGCCGTCGATGACGAGCTGGCCGGCGCCATCGGTCCAGTGCGGCCAGGCGCTGCCGGGCACGGCGTCGAGGGTGACGCCCTCGAAGTGGCCGCCGAGGGCGAACTCGCCCTGCTCCGGCGCCGGGTAGGGAAAGTCGAGCACGGGACCGCGTACCCGTGCGCGCACGTTCTGCGCCGATCCGCTCAGCACCGCGGCCCGCACGTAGTCGCGCACCGAGGCCGCCAGACCCAGCGGCAGGTAGCGGTGGATGCGGTCGGCGCGGAGCTGGTGGACGGTGGCGTCGAGGTCCAGCGTGCCGGGCAGCCAGCCACTGCGGCCGAAGGTCGGACCACCCGGCGGGCCGCTGCGCCAGTGACCGGAGAACGCGCCGTCCCCGTCGGCGTTGGCAAAGACGGCGTGTCGCACCGCGACCTCGATGGCCGGGCGCGTACCCGGCGCTGCATTGCGCGGGCGGTGCAGTTGCCAGCGCACGTCGGCCTGCAGGTGGTCGAGCGCGACGCGGGGCTGTTCGAACACGCCGGGGAAGTCGAGTTCGCCCGCATGGATGCGCAGATCGGCCTGGCCGCCGAGGTCCGTGGCGTCGAAGCGCACGTGGCCGCCGCGCAGGCCGGGGCGACCCGGCGTGGCGGTCGCGGTGAGGGCGGCGGTGACGGGGGCTGCCGCCAGTTGCAGCGCATCGGCCGCACCGCGGGCGCGCCAGTGGTCGGGGCGCTCCACGTCGCCGGTCCATTCGCAGGCGAGCTGGCGCACCTGGCCGCGCGGGCGGGTGGCGTCCAGCAGCCGCCGCACCGGCTCGGCCAGCGGCACATGCGCCGCCGACTGCGCCAGCAAGCCCAGATCGACCAGTGATGCCGTGAACGTGCCACCCGTCCACGCGCCGGGAGCGCCGCGCAGGGTCAGCTCCAGGTCGGTGGCGGGCCATGCGCTCGGGTCGGGGGTGGCGGTGGTGGCCGTGGCGTCGGCAGGTGGCTGTGACTGGAACGAGAGCTGGTGCGCCCGCACCACGCTGCCCTGGTCGCCATGGCGCACCTCCAGTTGCCCGGCAATGCGCCGCAGCGCCACCGGCGGCAGCCCCTTGGCGACCCGCAGCGTGACCGCCTGCAACTGCAGGTCCGCGGTGGCGCCGGACAGGCGGCCCTGTGCCACGTCGATGCGGGTGGCCAGGCGGCCACGGCCTTCCAGCAGGTCGAACGGCAGATCCACATGCCGACGCAACTGGCTCACATCGACCAGCGGCCAGTCGGCCTGCACGGCGCCCTCCCACTGGCGCCAGTCGCCGGGGTGCTGCAGCCCGGCCATCGACAGCAGCGTGCGCAGCGGGTGGGTCATCTCGGCGCTGACGGTGAAGCGGCTGCCCCAGCCCTGCGGCGGCGTGGCGCTCAGGTGGAGGACGTGGCGGCCCAGCGGGTTGCGCAGGTCCAGGTCCACGCCCGTCAGCACCAGCGGCTCTGCACCGCGCTGCTCGTCCTGCCACGACAGGCTGGCCCCGTGCAGCCGGATCTCGGACTGGCTGAAGAGCCAGTCGGCCACCTGTCCGCCACCGTCCACCGCGTCGGTGCGCTCCAGCGGCAGACCGGCGAGGAACACCCGTCCGCGCACGTCGCGGCGCACCGCCAGGTGCAGCGCGTCGAAGGCCAGCCGCTGCACATGCGGTAGCCAGCGCGTGGGCGAACGCGGCAAGAGCGAACCGGGCGTGATCACGGCCTCGACCCGCGCCAGGCGCAGCGCCTCCTGTCCCCGTGCATCGACCAGGCGCAGGTCGTGCAGCGTCACCACCGGCGCCCACGCATTGCCCGTGACCTGCAGCCCGCCCAGCCGCACCTCCAGCCCCAGCGAGTGGCTCGCCCAGGCTTGCAGCTCAGGTTTCCAATGCGCCAGGCGCGGCAAAATCCCCCACTGCAGGATCAGCCACGCGGTCAACGTCAGGGCAGCCAGGGCAGCCATGCTCCAGAATGCGACGCGCAGCAGCAACCCGCCGGCACGCCGGCTCCAGTGCAGCAGATCGGATGACCAGGGAACCACAGGCATGAATGCAGCCGAACCAGGCGCCGGTGAACGGAACACAGCGAAGCTAGCACAGACCCGAAAGAATGCCATGCAGACCCCCTCCGAGACGGCCGTGACCTCCGTCACCTCCGCCGGTGCTGACCACAGCCGCTACGTGCAGCGGGTGCGCCGGGTGCGCGGTGCCGATCTGGCGCTGCTGGCCGAAGGCGCGCCGCAGCGGCACACCATCCAGTCCACGCTCGACGCCTGGCTGGCGCGGGGCCGCAGCCTCGCCTCTGCGCTGCGGCTGACGCGGCAGTTGGTGATGGAGCGGCTGGTGGTGCTGGATGTCGAGCAGCAGGCCGAGGTCGAGGTCGTCACCCGCGCGATGACCGAGCTGGCCGAAGTGACGCTCGACGCTGCGCTGGCCGCCGCCCGCGCGGAGCAGGACGCCCTGCACGGCACCCCGCGCACCGCCGATGGTGCCCCGATCGATTTCTGGATCGTTGGCATGGGCAAGCTCGGTGCGCGCGAGCTGAACGTGTCCTCCGACATCGACCTGGTCTACGTCTACGAGGCGGATGGCCAGACTGTCGGGCGCCCGCAGGGGGGCGGTGTGCTGTCGGCGCACGAATACTTCTCGCTGGTGGCGCGCTCGCTGCGGGCGCTGATCGGCGACGTGACCGAGGATGGCTTCGTCTTCCGTGTCGATCTGGCGCTGCGGCCCAACGGCAACTCCGGCCCGCCCGTGGTGAGTCTGGCGATGCTCGAAGAGTATTTCCTGGTGCAGGGGCGCGAGTGGGAGCGGTTCGCGTGGCTCAAGAGCCGGGTCGTCGCGCCGCAGGACGCCATCGCGTCGGGCCGGGCGCGGGCGCTGGGCGAGGTGGTGACGCCGTTCGTGTACCGGCGCTACCTCGACTACGGCGTCTTCGAGGGCCTGCGCCAGTTGCACCAGAAGGTGCGCGACGAGGCCAACCGGCGCGCCGCCGGCCGCCCCGAGCGCGCCAACGACGTGAAGCTTTCGCGGGGTGGCATCCGCGAGATCGAGTTCATCGTGCAGTTGCTGCAGGTGGTGCGTGGTGGTCAGTTTCCCGAGATCCGCACCCGCCCGACGCCCAAGGCACTGCAGCGGCTGGCCGGTGTCGGCCTGATCCCGCCCGAGACGGCCGACAAGCTGGCCGCGGCCTACACCTTCCTGCGCCGGATCGAGCACCGCATCCAGTACCTCGACGACCAGCAGACCCACCTGCTGCCTACGGTGGACGCCGATCTGCGCTGGATCGCGGCCTCGATGGGGCTGGCGGCCTGCACTGCCGACACCTGCGAGCTGCTCGACGCCTTGTGTACCCACCGCGAGCTGGTGGCGACCGAGTTCGATGCCTTGCTGCACGAAGGACGCAGCACCCCCGCGCGGGCAGGCACGGGCAGTTGCAGCCGCTGCACCGGCGCACCACCGACGCTGGAGCAATTGCCGCAGGCGCCCGAGCTGACCGCGGCGCTGGCGGAGCGGCTGCGGCTGCTGGTGGCGTCGCCGCGGGTGGCGCTGCTGCGCGACGAGGGGCGCGCGCGGCTGGTGCGGCTGCTGCTGCGGGCGCATCGGCTGGCGCTGGCGCCGGCAGGCGCGGGTGAGGGTGCGCTGTTGCGCTTCATCGACTGGCTGGAGCCGCTGCTGCGCCGCGAGAGCTATCTGGCGCTGCTGGCGGAGCGGGGCGAGGTGCTGGGGCGGCTGCTGCACCTGCTGGGACTGGCGCGGTGGCCGATGCGCTACCTCATGCAGCACCCCGGCGTGATCGACGAACTGGCCGACGCACGGCTGATGCACGAACGGTTTGACGCCACCGCCTATGCCCGCGACCTGGAGGATCGCCACCAGGCCTGGATACGCGCTGGCGAGGCCGACGAGGGGGCGCTGCTCGACACGCTGCGCCGCGCCCACCAGGCCGAGACGTTCCGCACGCTGGTGCGCGATGTCGAGGCCGAGATCACCGTCGAGCAGGTCGCCGACGACCTCTCCGCGCTGGCCGATGCGACGCTGGAGCGCACGCTGCACTGGGCCTGGCACCACCTGCGCACCCGTCACCGCGAGACGCCCTGCTTCGCCGTGGTCGCCTACGGCAAGCTCGGTGGTAAAGAGCTTGGTTACGGCAGCGACCTTGACATCGTCTTCCTCTACGACGACGAGGACACCCGCGCCAGCGAGGTCTACGCCGCCTTCGCCCGCAAGCTCATCACCTGGCTGTCCCTGCGCACGGCGGCGGGCGCCCTCTACGAGATCGACACCGCGCTGCGCCCGAACGGCAACGCCGGGCTGCTGGTCACGTCGGTCGCTGCCTTCGCGCGTTACCAGCAGGGCCGTGGCAGCAACACGGCGTGGACCTGGGAACACCAGGCGATCACGCGGGCGCGCTGGTGCGCTGGTGCGCCCGCGCTGGCCGAGCGGTTCGAGGCGACACGGCGTGCCGTGCTGACGGCGCCGCGGGATCTGGAGGCGCTGAAGCGCGAGATCGCTGCCATGCGCGAGCGGGTGCGCGACGCCCATGCCGTGCGGCCGACGCGCTTCGACGTGAAGCACAGCCGTGGCGGGATGATGGACGCGGAGTTTGCCGTGCAGTGGCTGGTGCTGGCCCACAGCGCCGCGCACCCGGCGCTGCAGGACAACGCCGGCAACATCGCGCTGCTGCAGCGGGCCGAGCAGGCGGGGCTGCTGTCCGCCGGCGTGGGCGTGGCCGCCGCCGATGCCTACCGTGAATTGCGCCGCGTGCAGCACCGGGCGCGGCTCGACGAAGCCCCGACGCAGGTGGACATGGTGGACCTCGGTCCCCTGCGGTCGCACCGCGACGCCGTGCTGGCGCTGTGGCGCGCGGTGTTCGGCTGAGGCCCTCGCTGCACCATGCCTGGCTGGGCGTGGGGCTGCTGCTGGTGCTGCCGAGTCTGGGGGTCGCGCTGCGGCCCGGTCTGGCGCGGCTGGTGCTGGCATGGGTGCCGGCGCTGGCGTGGAGCGAGCCGTGGCGTTGGTGGAGCGCGGCCTGGGTCCACCTGAGCGGGCTGCATCTGCTGGCCAATCTGGCGGGTGCGGCACTCGTGCTGCTGCTGGGTGGGGTGGCGCGGCTGCCACGCGAAGCCGCCTGGGCCTGGGGGCTGGCGTGGCCGCTGACGCACCTGGGCTTGCTGCTGCAGCCGGCGTTGCTGCGCTACGGCGGGCTGTCGGGTGTGCTGCACGCCGGTGTGGCGGTGGCAGCGGTGGCCTTGCTGCGCACGGCGCCGCTGCGGCGGGAGCGGGTGCTCGGGGCGCTGCTGCTGGCGGGGTTGTGCGCCAAGGTGCTGGGCGAGCGGGCCTGGGCGCACACGCTGGTCACGCCGCCCGGCTGGGACATCGCGGTCGCGCCGCTCGCCCACGCCAGCGGCACCGTTTGCGGCGTGCTGGCGGCACTGCTGCTGGTCAGATCTCGACCTTCGACCCCAGCTCCACCACCCGGTTCGTCGGCAGGTTGAGGAAGTCGGCCGCCGCGGCGGCATTGCGGTGCATGTTGGCGAACAGCTTCTCGCGCCACAGCGACATGCCGGCGCCGATCGTGGGCATCACGATGTCGCGCGACAGGAAGTAGCTGGTGTCCATCTCGTCGAGCGGCACGCCGCGTCCGGCGAGCAACTGCAGCGCCTGCGGCACGTCCGGTTCGTTCTTGAAGCCGAAGTTCAGCGTCACCTGCCAGCAGTCGTGGCCGAGTGGCTCCATGCTGATGCGCTGCTCGAAGCCGACCCAGGGGATGTCGTGGTGGCGCACCGTGACGAACAGGTTGTGCGCGTGCAGCACCTTGTTGTGCTTGAGGTTGTGCATGAGCGCATTGGGCGTCAGGCCCGGCTCGGACGACAGGAACACCGCCGTGCCGGACACGCGCACCGGCGGATGCACGAAGATGGCCTCCAGGAAGGACTTCAGGTCGATGGCTTCGTCGCGCAGCCGGTCGCTCATCAGGGCACGGCCCTGCTGCCAGGTCAGCATCAGCGTGAACATCGCGACGCCGATCACCAGCGGGAACCAGCCGCCACCGAACAGCTTGAGCATGTTCGAGGAAAAGAAGGCGAGGTCGATGACGAAGAAGAAGCCGGTGGACATCAGGCTCAGCCACAGCGGGTACTTCCAGCCGTGGCGGATGACGTAGAAGGTCATGATCGTGGTGATCGTCATGTCCAGCGTCACCGCGATGCCATAGGCCGATGCGAGGTTGGTGGAGGTCTTGAACAGCGCCACCGCCAGCACGATGAACGCGAACAACCCCCAGTTGACGAAGGGCACGTAGATCTGGCCGAGGTCGCGCACGGAGGTGTGGACGATCCGCATCCGTGGCAGCAGACCGAGCTGCACCGCCTGCCGCGTCACCGAGAACGCCGCCGTGATCAGTGCCTGCGAGGCGATCACGGTGGCGGCGGTCGCCAGGAACACCAGCGGCAGCGCAGCCCACTTCGGTGCCATCAGGAAGAAGGGGTTCTCGATGGCTTCCGGGTTTTTCAGCAGCATCGCGCCCTGGCCGAAGTAGTTGACCACCAGCGCGGGCATCACGAAGGCGTACCAGGCGATGCGGATGGGCTGCTTGCCGAAGTGGCCCATGTCGGCGTAGAGCGCCTCGCCGCCAGTCACGCACAGCACCACCGCGCCCAGGCCGACAAAGGCCACCATGGGCTGCGCGGCGAAGAAGTGGAACGCATACAGCGGGTTGAGCGCCACCAGCACGCCAGGGTTGTCGATGATGTAGGGCAGCCCGAGCGCCACCAGCACGCCGAACCACACCAGCGTCACCGGCCCGAACGCCTTGCCGATGCCACCGGTGCCGAAACGCTGCACGGCGAACAGGCCGGTCAGCACGAGCAGCGTCAGCGGCAGCACGAAGGGGTGCAGGCTCGGCGAAGCGATCTCCAGTCCCTCGATCGCCGAGAGCACCGAGATGGCCGGGGTGATGACGCCGTCGCCGTAGAAGATGGCGGTGCCGAACATGCCCACGCCCATCAGCGTGCGGTGCAGCCGCGGGCGGTCGCGCACGGCGTGGGTGGCCAGCGCGAGCATGGCGATCAGGCCGCCTTCGCCGTTGTTGTCCGCGCGCAGGATGAGCAGCACGTACTTCAGCGACACGATGACCGTCATGGTCCAGAAGATCAGGGAGAGCACGCCGAGGATGTTGTCTGGCGTGGTCGGGACATGCCCGGCGTGGAAGACTTCCTTGAGGGCGTACAGCGGGCTGGTGCCGATGTCGCCGTAGACGACGCCCAGGGCGCCGAGGGTCAGGGCAGCGAGGTCGCGTGGCGTGGCGCGCTGCGAGTGTGCGGAGGTCACCGGAAGGCGGGCCAATCGTGAGATTCGCCTTGAGTCAAAACCGCGGATTGTGCGCCTGCCCCTCGCAAAAGCCTTGCACCTTGCGCTGAAGGCGGCCAGCAGGTGTTGCCTGCGGCCGTCAGTGGCGGTGCCGACGCGGACTCAGGCGTGCAAAAGCGGCAGCAGTCCGCCCGCGCTGTCGAGTGCCATCAGGTCGTCGCAGCCGCCGATGTGGGTGTCGCCGATGAAGATCTGCGGCACCGAGCGGCGGCCGGTCAAGGCCATCATCTGCGCTTGCTGGTCGGGGTGCAGGTCGATGCGGACCTCGTCGATCTCGGCCACGCCGCGTTGCTTGAGCAGCATCTTGGCGCGCACGCAGTAGGGGCAGACCTGCGTGGTGTACATCTTCACGGGCTTCATGGTGGTGCGTCCTTGCGTTGCGGTGTCAGGCGGATTTCTCGATCGGCAGACCAGCCTCGCGCCAGCCGGCCATGCCGCCTTGCAGCACATGCACGCGCTGGTGTCCGAGTCCGCGCACGGTGGTGGCGGCGCGGCGCGCGCGGGCGCCCGATGCACAGACCAGCACCACGGGCAGCGTCTTGTTGGTGGGCAGGCTCTTGCTGCCTTCCAGCGTCGCCAGGGGCACGCTGCGGGCGCCGACGACGTGGCCGGCGCTGAACTCGGCGCTCTCGCACACGTCGATCACCACGGCCTTTTCGCGGTTGATCATCTGCACGGTTTCGGCCGGGGTCACGGCGTCCGCGCCGCCACCCTTGCCCAGCATGGGCCACAGCAACGCACCACCCGAGGCCGCAGCCGTCAGCAGCCAGATCCAGTTGTCGAAGAGGAAGTTCACAGGGTGTGGGCGCCGGCGGGCCGCCGGCCAAGGTTGCTCAGGACGCCGATTATAGAATTCGCGCCAATTCTTCCGCCTTGCCCGTCTCTCTCTCAACTCGGCCTGCCCGGCCGCTGCTGCCATGTACAAGCTCGTTCTGATCCGCCACGGCGAATCGACCTGGAATCTGGAAAACCGCTTCACCGGCTGGACCGACGTGGAACTCACCCCCACCGGCGTCGAACAGGCCAGGCAAGCCGGCCGCCTCCTCAAGGAAGCGGGCTACGACTTCGACGTGGCCTACACCTCGGTCCTCAAGCGCGCCGTGTGGACGTTGTGGCACGCGCTCGACCAGATGGATCGCACCTGGCTGCCCGTGGTGCATGACTGGCGCCTCAATGAGCGCCACTACGGCGCATTGCAGGGCCTGAACAAGGGCGACATGGCCAAACAATACGGCGATGCGCAGGTGCTGGTCTGGCGTCGCAGCTACGACACGCCACCGCCGTCGCTGGAGGCCGACGATCCGCGCGGTCAGCGCCAGGACGTGCGCTACAGCAAGCTCCAGCCCGACCAGATTCCGCTGACCGAATGCCTCAAGGACACGGTCGCCCGCGTGATGCCGTTCTGGAACGAGTCGGTCGCGCCCGCGATCCGATCGGGTCAGCGCATCGTCATCGCCGCCCACGGCAACTCGATCCGCGCCCTGGTGAAGTACCTCGACAACATCGGTGACGACGACATCGTGGGTGTCAACATCCCCAACGGCATTCCGCTGGTCTACGAACTCGACGCCGATCTCAAGCCCATCCGCAGCTACTACCTCGGCGATGCCGAAGCCGCTGCCAAGGCCGCCGCTGCCGTGGCCAATCAGGGCAAAGCCTGAGATCTCCGAACGCTGCACTGGTGTTTGCTCAGGGCCTTGAAAGGCAGGCCCTGCCATTGCGTGCAAAATCTCACAAAGATGGTGCCTGCACGCGGATCTTGATGGTGCGGGCTGTGCAACCCTGCTGCCGCAGCGCCTGCTCCAGCCGGGGCAGCAACTGCCGCAGCTTGGCGGCGACGGCCGGGTTGGCCACCAGCAAGGTCCAGCTTTCCTGGTCGGTCGGACCCGACCGGACGTGCTGGGCCAGGGCCGGCGGCAGGAACGGGCGCACGGCGTTCATGTGGGCATTGGCGGCGGCCAGCCGTTGCTGCAAGCGCAGCAGGGGTTCGCAGCGGTCCAGTACCTGACCCAGGGGCACAGCGTCCGGCACTGCAGCGGCTGCAGCCGGTTTCGCAAGAGGAATGAAGCGACGATGGATATTCTGATCACCCATGGCGGCTTGGCGCGCACGCGCTCCATGCATGTGCGGCCGGTGCAATTGTGGCTGATCCTGTCGGCGCTCGTGGCCACGATGCTCCTGCTGTCGGGCACCGTCTACCACTTCGTCTTCCTCAAGGCCGTGCGCGATGGCTGGCCGGTGGTGAGCCAGATCGTCGGGCCGGTGCTGGGCCGGGACGCCGTGCAGCGCGAGCGTTACACCCGCGAGAATCTCGATGCCATGGCCCAGAAGGTGGGCGAGCTGCAGGCCAAGCTGCTCAAGCTCGAAGCGGTCGGCGAACGCGTGTCCGGGCTGGCCGGCATCAAGCCCGAGGAGCTGCGGGCGCTGGACGATGCGGGCAAGGCACCGGGTGCGGCCACACCGCTGGCCCATCCGACCGCAGCGGGCACGGGCGCCCGTGGCGGGCCGTTCGTGCCGGCGTCGGGTCGATCCGGTGCGCAGATCGACCAGCTCATGGGTCTGCTGGATGCACAGGCGGATCGCTCGGGTGATGTGTTCGTGCTGGTCGAGTCCCGCCTGCTGGCGCGGCGTCTGGAGTTGCTCATGGTGCCCAGCATCTCGCCGGTGGACGGACCCGTGGGGTCGGGTTTCGGTTTCCGCATCGATCCCTTCAACCGCCGCGCCGCGCTGCACACCGGACTGGACTTTCCCGCACCCACTGGCACACCGATCCACGCCGCCGCGGGTGGCCGCGTGATCGAGGCCGAACGGGACGGCGCCTATGGCATGGCACTGCAGATCGACCACGGCAACGGCCTGGTCACCCGCTACGGCCACACCTCGCAGATCCTCGTGAAGCCCGGCGATCTGGTGCGCCGTGGCCAGCAGGTGGCCCTGGTCGGCAGCACCGGCCGCTCCACCGGACCCCATCTGCACTTCGAGGTGCTGCTGGAGGACGTGCCCCAGGATCCCGCGAAGTTCCTCGCCCGCGGTGAAAGTCTCGGCGCTGCCGAGCGGGCTTCGGCTGCGGTGACCCCGCAGGTCCGGCGCCGCAAGTCCCGGTGATAAACTCAAAAGTTGTCCGAGGGCACGCCTGACCCGCGTGCCGGCCTGGCCTGCCGACGCTGCTGTTCATCCGGCCGCACCTCACCTCCTTCCGATCCCCACCCGCGACATGGGCTGAACCGCCGCGGGTTTGCTGCCTCTGCGTCCACTTCATGTTGCCCAAGCTCCTCACCCAGATTTTCGGCAGCCGCAATGACCGCCTGCTCAAGCAGTACCGGCGCGTCGTCGAGCGCGTGAGCGCGCTGGAAGTGCAATTCGAGAAGCTCTCCGAAGACGAACTGCGCGGCAAGACCAGCGAATTCCGCCAGCGCGTGGCCACCGGCACCTCGCTCGACGACCTGCTGCCCGAAGCCTTCGCCGTCGTCCGCGAGGCCGGCAAGCGTTTCATGCGCATGCGCCACTTCGACGTGCAGCTCATCGGCGGCATGGCCCTGCACAACGGCAAGATCGCCGAAATGCGCACCGGCGAAGGCAAGACGCTGATGGCGACGCTGCCGGTCTACCTCAATGCACTCGCCGGCAAGGGCGTGCATGTGGTGACGGTCAACGACTACCTCGCCGCACGCGATGCCGAGACGATGGGCGGGCTCTACAACTACCTCGGCATGACGGTCGGCGTGAACCTGCCGAACATGTCGCGGGAAGACAAGCAAGCCGCCTACGCCGCCGACATCACCTACGGCACCAACAACGAATTCGGTTTCGACTACCTGCGCGACAACATGGTCTACGAGGTGGCGGACCGCGTGCAGCGGGCGCTGAACTTCGCCATCGTCGATGAAGTGGACTCGATCCTGATCGACGAGGCCCGCACGCCGCTGATCATCTCCGGTCAGGCCGACGACCACACGGACATGTATGTGCGCATCAACGCCGTCGTGCCGCACCTGAAAAAGCAGATCGGCGAAGCGGACCCGCGGACCGGCGAAGGGGTGATCGAGCCAGGTGACTTCACGGCCGACGAGAAATCGCACCAGGTGTTCCTCACCGAAGATGGCCACGAAAAGGCCGAGGCGCTGCTGGCCGAGGCCGGGTTGCTGGTGGCAGGCGCGTCGCTGTACGACGCCGCCAACATCACGCTGGTCCACCACCTTTATGCCTCGCTGCGCGCGCACCACCTCTTCCACCGCGACCAGCACTACGTCTCGCAAAACGGCGAGATCACCATCGTGGACGAGTTCACCGGGCGCCTGATGACAGGTCGCCGCTGGTCGGACGGGCTGCACCAGGCGGTGGAGGCCAAGGAAGGCGTGAAGATCCAGGCCGAGAACCAGACGCTGGCCTCGATCACCTTCCAGAACTATTTCCGCATGTACGCCAAGCTCGGCGGCATGACCGGCACGGCCGACACCGAAGCCTACGAGTTCCAGGAAATCTACGGCCTGGAGACGGTCGTGATCCCGCCGAACCGCCCGATGGTGCGCAAGGACGAGCTGGATCTGGTCTACAAGACCGGCCGCGAGAAGTACGAGGCGGTGGTCAAGGACATCCAGGAGTGCTACGGCCGCGGCCAGCCGGTGCTGGTGGGCACGACCTCGATCGAGAACTCCGAACTCGTCGCCGAGATGCTGACCAAGGTGGGTCTGCCGCACCAGGTGCTCAACGCCAAGCAGCACGCCCGCGAGGCGACCATCATCGCCCAGGCTGGCAGCCCGAAGATGGTGACGATCGCCACCAACATGGCCGGCCGCGGCACCGACATCGTGCTGGGCGGCAACGTCGAGAAGCAGGTGCAGCTCGTCGAAGCCGACCCCGACCTGTCGGACGCCGACAAGGCCGTGCGCGTCGAGCAGCTCAAGCGCGAATGGCAGGGCCTGCACGACCAGGTCAAGTCGCTGGGTGGCCTGCGCATCGTCGCCACCGAGCGCCATGAAAGCCGCCGTATCGACAACCAGTTGCGGGGCCGCGCTGGCCGCCAGGGCGATCCGGGCTCGTCGCGCTTCTACCTGTCGCTGGATGATCCGCTGATGCGCATCTTCGCGGGTGACCGCGTCAAGGCGATCATGGACCGGCTGAAAATGCCCGACGGCGAGGCGATCGAGGCCGGCATCGTCAGCCGCTCGATCGAGAGCGCGCAGCGCAAGGTCGAGGCCCGCAACTTCGACATGCGCAAGCAGTTGCTGGAGTACGACGACGTTTCCAACGACCAGCGCAAGGTGATCTACCAGCAGCGCAACGAGCTGCTGGAGCAGACCGACATCGACGCACAGATCACGCACCTGCGCCGCGGCGCGATGACCGACGTGGTGCGGACGTTCGTGCCGGTCGAGAGCGTCGAGGAGCAGTGGGATCTGGACGGGCTGGAGAAGACGCTGCGCGAGGAATGGCAGCTCGACGTGCCGCTCAAGGCCCAGGTCGAGTCCAGCCAGGAAGCCACCGACGAGGACATCGTCGAGGCGGTGCGCGTGGCCGCGGATGCCGCCTACAACGCCAAGGTGGAGATGGTCGGCGCTACCCAGTTCGGCAACTTCGGCCGCATGGTGCTGCTGCAGGCGATCGACACCCACTGGCGCGATCACCTCTCGGCGCTGGACTACCTGCGCCAGGGCATCCACCTGCGCGGCTACGCCCAGAAAAACCCGAAGCAGGAGTACAAGCGCGAGGCGTTCGAACTCTTCAGCCAGCTCCTGGATGTGGTAAAAATGGAGGTGACTCGTCTGCTGATGACGGTGCGTATCCAGAATCCGGAAGAAGTGGCACAGGCGGCGGTGGCCATCGAAGAGCGTGCAGAGCACCTCGCCAATGTCACCTACACCCATCCCAACGAAGATGGCAGCGTCTCGCAAGAAGCCGCCGATCCCTCCGAGCAGCCGCTGTCCGAGCAACTGATGCAACGCACTGGCCGCAACGATCCCTGTCCCTGCGGCAGCGGCAAGAAGTTCAAGCTCTGCCACGGCAAATTGACCTGAACCTTGGCCGCCCGCGCCGAGAAGCCCATGACGCCTGATACCTTTCGCCGAAGCCCGGAAACCATTCCGGGTCGCCGCGTCCGCCTGGAGAAGATCCACCCCCGCCACGCTCCGGCCTTCCATGCCAGCGTGCAGCGTTCGATGGTCGATCTGGACTTCGTCGCCTGGGGCCACCACCACTGGAACGCTGTCGCCGCACTCGAACACTGCGAGCGCCAGCGCGACTGGGTGGACAGCGAAGGCGAGGGCGTGATGTACCTGGCCTTCGAGTACGACACCGGCACCTACGTGGGCTGTGTCGATCTGCACAGCGCCGATTTCGGCGTCCCACGCTGTCAGCTTGGCTTCGTTGGCTGCAGCCGCCAGCGTGGACGCGGCCTGATGCGCGACGCGGCGCTGGCGCTCATGGACTGGGCCTACAACCGCGGCATGGCGCGCATCGAGGTGTGGTGCGACGTGCGCAACACGCGCGCGCTGGCGTTCACCGAGAGTCTGGGCTTGCAGCGCGAAGGTCTCATGCGCAAGGTGGAGCGCGACGCGCGTGGCCAGTTGTGCGACCAGCACCTGCTGGCCCGCCTGTCCACCGACAGCCTCCCTACAATCGCCGTTTCGCGCGACAGCGTGGCCACTGCCTGACACTGATCGGCAAGCGGGGGCCGCGTCTGCGCTCCTCTTGCTTCGACTGTCAGAGTGCCATGCCCGTCAACCTCACCGCTCCCAACCCCCAGGACTTGCACCCGGTCGCCGGCGTGCAGCTCGGCACCACCATGGCCGGCGTGCGCAAGGCCAACCGCCGTGACCTGACTGTCGTGCTGCTGGAGCCCGGCAGCAGTGTCGCGGGGGTGTTCACCAAGAACCGCTTCTGTGCCGCACCGGTGCAGATCTGCCGCGACCACCTCGCCGCCGGCCCCGCCAAGCGCGCCATCGTCATCAACACCGGCAACGCCAACGCCGGCACGGGCGACGACGGCCTGGTCCGCGCCCGCACCGTGTGCGTGGCGCTCGCGCAGATGCTGGACATCGCGCCCGAGGAGGTGCTGCCGTTCTCGACCGGCGTGATCATGGAGACGCTGCCGAGCGAGCGCATCCTCGCCGGTCTGCCGGCGGCGCTGGCCGATGCGCGGCCGGACCACTGGGCCGAAGCCGCCGCCGGCATCATGACCACCGACACCTTGCCCAAGGCGGCGTCGCGGCAGGTCGTGATCGGCGGCAAGACCGTGACCGTGACCGGCATCAGCAAGGGCGCCGGCATGATCCGCCCGAACATGGCCACCATGCTCGGTTTCGTCGCCACCGACGCCGCGATCGACCCCGCGCTGCTGCAGCCGCTGGTGACGGAGGCCGCCAACCGCAGCTTCAACCGCATCACCATCGACGGCGACACGTCCACCAACGACAGCTTCCTGCTGATCGCCACGCACCAGGCCGGCAACCCGGCCATCACCGCGCTGGACTCGGTGGATGGCCAGGCGCTGCGCGCTGCGGTCGTTGCCGTGTCGCAGCAACTCGCGCAGGCCATCGTGCGCGACGGCGAGGGCGCCACCAAGTTCATCACCGTGTGCATCGAAGGTGGTCGCACCGAGGACGAGTGCCTGCAGGCCGCCTACGCCATCGCCCATTCGCCGCTGGTCAAGACCGCATTCTTCGCCAGCGACCCGAACCTCGGCCGCATCCTGGCCGCCGTCGGCTATGCGGGCATCGCCGACCTCGACCAGACGCGGATCGACCTGTACCTCGACGAGGTGCATGTCGTCCACCAGGGCGGGCGCCGCGCCGCGTACCGCGAAGAAGACGGCCAGCGCGTGATGCAGCAAGCCGAGATCACGGTGCGCGTCGGGCTGAACCGTGGTGACGCCGCCGCCACGGTCTGGACCTGCGATTTCTCGCACGAGTACGTCACGATCAACGCCGACTACCGGAGCTGATGCGGCTCAGCAGGTGTGCAGCGCGTCGGCGTGCTGCTGGATGAGCGTCTGGGCCAGGTGTGCATCGATCGAGGTGCCGCCACCCAGGCAATCCGCCGGGCCGGACGAGGTGCCGCAGGCAGGTGCCGGCGGTGCAGGGGCCGCGGCCGGCGCGGATGTGGAGGACGTGCTGCCACAGCCTGTGCTGCTCCAGTTTGCCAGCGCGTCGTGGCTGCTACCGCTGCCCAGCACGTCACCCAGGTGCAGATTGGAGTTGCTGCCGCAGGTGCCGGTCGTGCCTGTGCCTGTGCTTGTGTCTGCGCTGGTGTTGCTGCCGCCACTGGGGTCGCTGTGGTGATCCGCCAGTGTCCAGGACAGCACGCCACCACTGAGACAGGAGGGCGTATCGGTGTGTGCGGGCGTCGGTTCCGGTGCGGGCGCAGGCGTGGGCGCTGGTGCGCAGGTGCCGTTGAACGACGCGCTGCCGTCGGCGTTGACGCTCAGGGTCATCTGGCCGCCGCGGGTGTCGCCGTCGCGGTCGGTGACGGTGAAGGACAGCACTTCCTGGTAGTCCGCCCGTGCGCCGGCCGGGGCCTGGTAGGTGTAGTGGCCGGTCTCCATGTCGAAGGTGAACTCGCCGCCGGTCGCCGTCTTGAACGTGACCGTGTCGGAGACGCTCGTGGCCGGATCCCAGGCGTGGTGGACACCGTTGACGACGATGTCGCTCAGGTGGCCGCCGTCCGCGCCGGTGACGCTGTGCAGGCCGCCATCGACCACATCCCCCGTGATGGCTGGCGCCACGGTGTGCGCCAGGACGGCATCCAGTTGCGTGAAGCTGGTGATGAGCAGCGGCGAGAGGTCGTCGGTGCCCGTGAGTCCGTTCCACGCCACCGGCTCCAGCGCCGACACCGGCACGTCCTTGCCCAGCCCGATGGCATACGACTGGATGTCATGCTGGTCGAGGAAACTCTGCCAGACCTGCTGCTCGCCGGTGTCGATGCCCACGTCGCTGGTCGGCAGGTTCGGCCGTCCGTCGGAGAAGAAGTACGCGACGTTGTGGCCGCCGTCGAGGTGGCCGGGATCGGTGAAGGCACTGCGGGCGGTGTCGAGGGCGGCGTCGTAGTTGGTGTTGCCACTGGCGGACAGTGACGCCAGGGTGGATTTCGCCTCGGCTGCCGTCATCCAGTGGTCGCCGCGTTCGGCGCCGGTGGTCGAGAACGTCACCAGCCGCACCGCCACCTCGCCCTGGTTGTCGTAGGAGTCGATCAGCTTGGTGATGGACTGGATGGCGCTTTGCAGGCGGGTTGCGCCGTTGATGCCGTCGCAGGTGTTCATCGAGCCGGACACGTCCAGCGTGATCAGCAGGTTGTTCTGCACCAGGCTCAGGTCGGCGCTGCGGGCGGTGCAGAACGGCGTCGGCGAGTCGTCGCGCACCGTCACGTCGAGCGTGGCCGTGCTGGTGGACTGGCCGTCGCTGACCTGCACGCCCAGCGACAGCGTGAGCGTGTCCTCGGTGTTGCGCACCGGGTGGTCGAGCGGGGCCTGCAGATCGACTGTGTAGTGACCCTGCGTGTCGATGGTGGCGCTCAGGACCACCTGACCGCCCGCCATGCCGACCAGCGGGTGGTCGGCCGAGCCGTCGCCGCTCCAGGTCAGCGCCTTGCCGCCGCTGGCGTACAGGCCGGTGGGCGCTTCCAGCGTGAAGGTGAGGCTGGGGCTGTCCACGTCGCTGAACTGCAGGGTGCCGCTGGCGTGGGTGGCGTGGGATTCGGTGGCCGAGTCGGGGTGTCCACCGGCCAGCCCTTCCTCGCTGACGGCGGCGGTGGCGCCGTGCAGGGTCGGGGCATCGTTGACCGGCGTGATCGACAGCGTGAGGTGCGAGACGGTGGTGAGCGCGCCATCGCTGATGCTGCACGAGACCTCGGGCACCGGGCCGGCGTAGTCCTTGTCCGGGGTGAAGGTGTAGCGGCCGTCGGCTTCGACCACCAGGGTGCCGATGCCGGGCAGCGTCGCGGTGGTGCCGACCGGGTGGTGGACATCGCCCCAGGTGTAGCCGGTCACGCTCAGCGGATCGCCGTCGGGGTCGCTGTCGTTGGACAGGACGTTGCCGTGCAGCGGCTGGTCTTCGCGGGTGGTGCCGACATCGGCCTGTGGCGTGGGGGCGTGGGCGGTGTCGGTGATGCTGGTCGTCACGGCGTAGGCCGAGGGATTGCCGCGGATGGCCTCGAAGCCGCCGCCCGAGAGGGTGCCCAGGGTGATGGTGAAGGTCTCGGTGCCCTCGGCTGCGGCATCGGGCAGGGTGGCGATGTCGAAGTGGGCGCTGGTCTGGCCGGCGGGGACCGTGACCGTGGTGACGCGGGTGTAGTCGGTGCCGTCGGTGGCGGTGCCGGCGTAGTGGAGCTTGATCACCACGTCGGTGATGGCAGCCTGCGACAGCGTGACGGTGTAGCCGGCGGCGACTTCACCTTCGAGGACATGGCCGGGACCGGCGAGCGAAACCTGCACCGTGTCTTCGCCACCGGGCGTGGCGCCACCGGGGCCGACATCATCGACCAGGCTGGTGGTGACGGAGGTGGCCAGCGGATGGGCCAGCACGGATTCGAAGCCTCCACCGGTGATCGCGCCGAGGGCGACGACGATGTTTTCCGTGCCTTCGGCGAGTGCGTCGTCGCGGGTGGGCAGGTCGAAGTGGGCCGAGGTCTGGCCGGCCGGTACCGTGATGGTCAGCACCGGGGTGTAGTCCGTGCCCGCGGTGGCAGTGCCGGCGTAGGTCAGCGTGATCTGCACATCGGTCTGGGCTGGCTGCGACAGCGTGACGGTGTAGCCGCTGGCGGTTTCACCTTCGATCACCGAACCTGGGCCGGTGAGCGACACCAGCACGGTGTCGTGGGCGTCGGGCGGGTGGCCACCGCCGGGGGCTTGCGGGCCGGCGTCGTCGTGCAGCAGGGTCGTGACCGAGGCTTGGGCCGGGTTGCCGGCGATGGACTCGAACCCGCCACCGGAGATCTGGCCGAGTGCCACGGTGATGGTTTCGGTGCCTTCGGCGAGCGCATCGTCAATCGTTGCGATGTGAAACGTGGCCGACGATTGGCCGGCCGGGATCGTCACATTGCTGGTCTTGACATAGTCCGTGCCGTCGGTGGCGGTGCCGGAGTAGACCAGCCGCACGACGACATCGGTGACGGCAGGCTGGCTCAGCGAGACGGTGTAGCCGCCGGTGGTTTCGCCTTCGACCACGCTGTCGGGTCCGGTGATGGACACCAGCACGCGGTCGGCGTCATCTGGTGTGCCGGGGCCATTCGGCGCCAGCGGGCCGGTGTCGTCGAGGATGCAGGTCGTGACCGAGGCATGCGCCGGATCTGTCGCGATGGCCTCGAACGAGCCGCCGCTGATGGCGCCCAGCGTGACCGCGAACTGCTCGGTTCCTTCGGCCAGTGCATCGTCGGTGGTGGCGATGCCGAACGAGTAGGACGTGACGCCCGCCGGAATCGTCACCGACGCCACCTTGGTGTAATCCGCGCCGCTTTCGGCCGTGCCCGAGTAGCTCAGTTGCACGGTGACGCTGCTCGTGGCTGCCTGTGACAGCGTGATGGTGTAGCCGGAGGCGACTTCGCCTTCGACGACGGAGCCGGGGCCGGTGATGGAGACGAGGCAGGTGTCCTCGGGGCCTCTGGGGCCGGTGTCGTCCTGGAGCGTGGTCGTGAGGGTGGACTGGGT
>NZ_JAAFKF010000069.1 GCF_013299175.1 Sphaerotilus sp. | reverse complement strand
CGCCCATGCGGCGTGCCGCTTCCAGGAAGATGTCCGGGTGTGGTTTGCCGCGCAGGCCGTCCGCCGGGCTGGTGACGGCATCGACCAGCGTGCCCAGGCCGAAGCGGGCGAAAGCGATGGCGATGTTTTCGGGCGGGGCTGCCGTGCAGATGGCGATCTTCAGTCCGCGTGCGCGGCCTTGGGCGATCACCTCGTGGGCGCCGGCGATCAGCGTCAGCTCGCGCTCGGCGATCTCGCGGTAGAGGGCTTCCTTGCGGGCGGCCATCGGCTGCAGCGCGGCCTCGTTCTCCGCCGGGAACAGGTCGCGCAGGATTTCGAGGTTGGTCCGCCCTGCGGTCGCGGCGAAGAAGCCGGCCTCGTCGTAGGGCAAGTTCATCTCGGCGTGCCAGAGCGCCCAGGAGCGTTCATGCAGCGGCATGCTGTCGATCAGGGTGCCGTCCATGTCGAACAGCAGGGCAGCGAGGGGTGAGTTCATGGTGTCTCGGGGACGTCGAGCAGGCGCAGCACGGCTTGCTCGAAGCGTTGGAAAGAGGGGGAGCGTTCCCGGAGGCGATCCAGGTCGAGTTGGTGAACCAGTTTGACCTGATGCACCGTTTCCTTGTAGGCCAAGCCTTTGGGGCGGGCCTTGGAAATCCATTCCTTGGCGCCGCGCACGGTTTCCGCGTCAGCGGGCCAAGCCGTATTGGCGGGGATGTCAGGAAAGAGTTGGCGCATGGATTCGTGGTCGCACAGGAACAGCGACTCGAACTCCTTGACCATCAGCGCAAATTCGACTGGCTGGTGCTTATAGGTATTCCGGGCACGTTGCTGCAATTTGGCCAGATCGTCCTCGACGGCATGACACTGGTCGCAGTCATAGTCCATGACCCAGAGGATAGGGGTCTCGTATTTGAGCGCGGCGCCCAAGTAGGCGTCGAAATGGCGCCGCACGGCGGGCAACTCGCCGCGTTTGTGTGCGGGCAGCAATTGCAGATCGTAGATGCCGCGTGCCTCGGCGATGCGGCGCACGAGTGCCGGAACCGCCGTGGTGTCGCCGTCGCCTTCGACAATGGGCAGGATGCGTCTCATGTGGTGGGCGTCTGCACAGGCTCGGGCTGCAGTCCTTCGGCACGCATGAATTCCTCGGCCGTCATCAGGTGTTCGTCGATGGCGGCGCGTTGCGGTGCGCAGATCGGCGCGATGCGGGTGTGGCCGTTCTCGATGGTGGCGACGCGGATTTCGTCGGGTTTGAAGTAATGCACCAAGTCCGGGCTGTGCGTCGTCAGGATGATCTGCGTCTGCTCTGAGGCTTCGCGCATGGCATCGACCAGCACGCCCAGTGCGCCGGGATAAACGGTGTGCTCGGGTTCTTCGATCACCAGCAGCGTTGGTGCCGGCAACTGGTAGATCGCCAGCAGGAGGCCGAAGATGCGCAGGGTGCCGTCGGAGAGTTGCAGCGGGTCGAATTCGACGGATTTATTGGCATCGTCGAAAACGAAATGCGGAACCAGATAGTTACCGACTGCGCGAACCCGGATGTCTCGGAAGCCGGGAATTGCACAGCGCATTGAATCTCCGATTCGCTGCAGGGCTGCCTTGCCGCCGTTGGTCTTCCTCAATGCCTTGGTGACGGATGCCCAGTTTGATCCATCTTCCCGCAACCGATCCGGCTGATCTGTGAATCCAGGCTGGCGCAGCGTGTTCGGGAAAATGCTCGAAAAACACCAATTGCGCAGACGCTCGCTATCACCATAAAGGTTGTGTACGTCCATTCCGCTGTGGCGATTTCCGATGCTGTACCTACCGTCCTCGGTTGTTTCGAGGGTGTATTCGACGTGTGCGTTTTCGGCTGCGCGTGGAAATTCACTCAAACCCAGCCGTATCCGAACTGGATCGCTTGCCGTGGTGCCGTGCTGGCGGATTCGCTGGATGCCGCCCCGCTGTATGACAGCTACTGCCATGGGGCTTTGCACGGCTGTCTCGCTCGCAAACCGCAGCGCATCGACGAAGTTGCTCTTGCCCACCGCATTCGGCCCCACGATGACCGTGATCGGCCGCGTGAACTCGACCCGGACATCGTCCAGGCTCTTGTAATGCCGGATGTGGGCGGAGCGGAGAAACATCGTCGATTCCTGCGCGGCGGTTTTCAAGTCACAGACCCTGCTTCAGACTCGCCTCGATGAACGCATCGAGATCGCCATCGAGCACCTTCTGCGTTGCCGAGATTTCCACGTTGGTGCGCAGGTCCTTGATGCGGCTGTTGTCCAGCACGTAAGAGCGGATCTGGTGGCCCCAGCCCACGTCGGTCTTGGTGTCTTCGAGCTTCTGCTGCTCTTCCATCCGCTTGCGCATCTCGTGGTCGTACAGCCGCGAGCGCAGGCGCTTCCACGCCACGTCCCGGTTGCTGTGCTGGCTGCGGCCGTCCTGGCACTGCACGACGATGCCGGTCGGGATGTGCGTCAGCCGCACCGCCGAGTCGGTCTTGTTGATGTGCTGACCGCCCGCGCCCGAGGCCCGGAAGGTGTCCGTGCGCACGTCCGACGGGTTGATGTCGATCTCGATCGAGTCATCGACTTCCGGGTACACGAACAGCGAGGCGAACGAGGTGTGCCGGCCGCCCGACGAGTCGAACGGCGACTTGCGCACCAGCCGATGCACACCGGTTTCGGTGCGCAGGTGGCCGAAGGCGTAGTCGCCTTCCACCTTGATGGTCGCGCTCTTGATGCCTGCCGTGTCGCCTTCGGTGATGTCCTCGACCGTGGCGGTGAAGCCCTTGCGCTCGGCGTACTTCAGGTACTGGCGCAGCAGCATCGAGGCCCAGTCGCAGGCTTCCGTGCCGCCCGCGCCCGCCTGGATGTCGATGAAACAGTTGAGCGGGTCGGCCGGGTTCGAGAACATGCGGCGGAATTCGAGCTTCTCCACCGTGTCGCGCAGCACGGCGGCTTCGGTCTCGATGGTCGCCAGCGAGTCGAAGTCTTCCTCGTCCCGCGTCATCTCGAAGAGTTCGGCGTTGTCGGAAATCTGGCCGGTGAGGTGGTCGATCGTGCCGACGACGGTCTCCAGCGTGCGCTTTTCCTTGCCCAGCTCCTGGGCGCGCTTCGGGTCAGCCCACACCGCGGGGTTTTCCAGCGCGGCGTTGACTTCTTCCAGTCTCAGGCCTTTGCGTTCGTAGTCAAAGATACCCCCTTAGCGCGTTCGTGCGCTCGTTGAGGTCTGCCAGGGTGTTGCCGATGGCGTTGATGCGTTCGATGTCCATGAGGGCGCCTGCAAAAGGGCGGATTTTGGCATGGCCGGTCGGCGCATCCCCTGTAACTCAGGTGTTGCGCTGCGGTGCCGTGCAGTGCCCGGCGATCAGCGCAGCCAGGGCGTCGGGCTGGTCGTGGTGCAGCATGTGGCCGCACGGACTCAGCAGGTGCCGCACCAGCCGGGGCACCACCGCCAGCCGTGCCTCGAAATCCGAGCGCGGAAAGCGGTCACCCCACCACTTGGTCACGTCCGTCTCGTCGCCCTCGACCCACAGCACCGGGGCGGTGATGCGCGTCCAGCAGGCCAGCACTTCCTCCTTGCGGTACAGCGCCGGGTTGACGCGCTTGTGGGCCGGATCACCCAGGATCGCCCAGCGGCCAGCGTCGTTGCGCTTCGACCAGTGTGGTGCCAGCCAGTCGGCGAAGTCGGGGCGCAGGCGTGGGTTGTTCTTGCGCAGGCGCCCGGCCACGGCGTCCTGGCTGCCGTAGTCGCGCAGTTCGACCGGCTCGCGCAACTGGTCGAGCCACTGGGCGTAGCGGCGCGGGGCTTGCTCCGGGGTGCTCTGCGGCAAGCCGAAGCCTTCGAGGTTGACGAGGCGGCGGATGCGCTCGGGGCGGATGCCGGCGTACATCATCACGACGTTGCCGCCCATGCTGTGGCCGACCAGGTCGATTGGCGGCGCGCTCTGCAGCCCGAGGCCCGGCGAGGACAGCAGCGCGTCGAGGTCGCCGAGGTAGTCCTGGAACCAGAACGTGTCGGTTGCGCTGCCGGCTGGCGCACTGTCGCTCAGGCCGAAGCCGCGCCAGTCGGGGGCGATCACGTAGCGCGGCGGGCCGCCCGCAGCGCCGAGCGCGTCCAGCGCATCGACGACAAACTGGAACGACGCGCCCACGTCCATCCAACCATGCACCAGCACCAGCGGCGGTGTCTCGGGCGTGACCATCGACGGGTCGCCCCAGACCATGACGTGGTAACGCAGGCCGCGGATCGGCACGAACAGCGAGCGGGCGGCGCGGCGCGGGGTGTACGGGGCGGGGGGTGTGCTCAGGCTCATGACCATCACTCTACGGGGCGCGGCGGGTCTTGAAAGTCCCCGGCGCGATAGGTCAGCACCAGCGTGTCACGCCAGCCACCGTCCGATCCATCGGGTTGGATCGGCGTGCTTTCATGGACCACGCGGGCGTCGTCGAGCAGCAGGGCGCTCCACGGCTGCTCCAGCGTGAAGCGCACGCCGTGCGGGCCGTGGGCGTCGAACACCCGTGTTTCACCGCCGAGCACCCGCGTGCGGTTGACCAGCAGCACGGCCACGAAGTCCACGCCGTCGCGGTGGGCGCCTTCGGGGGTGGGCCGGCCGACGCCGCCGGTGGTGTCGATGCGGAAGGGGTGGGCCTCGATGAACCAGCGGCCGTCGAACGACGCGGGCGCCGCGGCGGCGAACACGTCACCCAGCCGCTGCACCACGGCGAGGAAGGCGGGGGACGCGGCCATCGCGGCGTCCAGCGGCTCGAACCAGCGCAGCATGCCGCCGTGCAGCGCGTTGTAGGTGGTGGGCTGCCAGTGCGGGCGGTGCGGTACGGCGGCGAGCTGCCCGGCGGCCACGTCCTGCACGAAGCTGCCGTGGCGGCGGCGGCGGTAGTGGCCGCCGTCCTTGAGGTGGTGGTCGGGGGGCAGGTCGCGCCAGCCGGCGTCCAGCGCGTGCAGTGCGTCGAGCGCCACCCCCGCCTGCGCCGTCAGCGCGTCGGGCGACAGCAGGGCGAAACCGTGTTCGCGCAGGTGGGTGAGGGCGTCGGGGTGGGTGAAGTTCGGGGACATGGGCGTCATTTTGCCTTTGCTGCCTCTGCAGACCGGGGCTGCCATTGCGCCAGCACCATCGCCGCGCAGATCAGCAGCGCCCCCAGCCAGCCGCGCAACCCAAGCTGTTCGTTCAGCATCACCCAGCCGCCGATCGCCGAGAACAGCCCCTCGCTGCTGTAGATCACCGCGGCGTGCGAGGCCACGGCGTCGCGCTGCGCGATCACCTGCAGCGTGTAGGCCACGCCGATCGACAGGATGCCGCCCCAGGCGATGGCGCCACCCGCGTGGAGCAGGCCGTCGGGGGTGATCGTTTCGCGGCTGAACGCCACCGCCAGCGACAGTCCGCCCGCCACGAGGTACTGCAGCACCGACAGCCTGAGCGGGTCATGCCGCCGCGCCAGAAAACCGACTAGCAGCATGTGGACCGCCCACATCAGCGCGCCACCAAGCTGCAGCCAGTCGCCCGCCGCGATGGTGGCGTCGGCCTTCACGCTCAGCAGGTACATGCCGAGCGTGGCGATCGTGACGGCGGCCCAGACCTGCCGCGACACGCTGGCGCCCCCCAGCCGCATCAGCACCGGCACCAGCACCACGTACAGCCCGGTGATGAAACCGGCGTTGCTGACGGAGGTGCCGAGCAGGCCGACCTGCTGCAGGTTGATCGCGACGAACAGCACGGCGCCCAGCAGCGCGCCCGCCCCGAACACGCCCTGGCTCGGCAGCAGCGGCACGGATGCGAACGGCCCGCCACGCCACCACCACAGCGGCCCGACCAGCAGCGCGCCAAGCAGCATCCGCGCCCCGGTGTAGGTGAACGGCCCCACCGTGTCCATGCCCATCTGCTGCGCGACGAAGGTCGAGCCCCAGATGGCGGCGGTCAGGAGCATGAGGAGGTCGGTGCGCAGCGCGGATCGGTTCATCCCTCTAAGATAGCCGATCACCCCAGCCGCCCCAGTCCAGGAGACTTCCCATGCAACCCGTCACCCTTGGCCGCAGCGACCTGCGCGTCAGCCCGATCTGCCTCGGCACGATGACCTTCGGCGAACAGGTCGATGAGGCCGGCGCCTTCGCCATCCTCGACCGCGCCCTCGAACTCGGCATCGACTTTCTCGACACCGCCGAGATGTACGCCGTGCCGCCGCGCCCGGAGACCTACAACAAGACCGAAATCATCCTCGGGCACTGGTTCGCCAGCCGCCCCGAGGCGCGCCAGAAGGTGGTGCTGGCAACCAAGGTGGCCGGTCCGTCGCGCGGCATGCCGTGGATCCGCAATGGCAGCGGCGACCTCACGCCCGACGACATCGTGGCCGCCTGCGAGGCCAGCCTGCGCCGCCTGCAGACCGACGTGATCGACCTGTACCAGATCCACTGGCCGGTGCGCGCCGTGCCCGCGTTTGGGGCCACCTACTACGACCCCACCCGCCGCGACCAGCCCGGCAGCTCGATCGAGGCCCAGCTCGAAGCCCTGCAACGCCTCGTGCGCGATGGCAAGGTGCGCGCCATCGGCTTGTCCAACGAAACGCCCTACGGCGTCTGCGAGTTCATCCACGCCGCCGAGCGAGCCGGCCTGCCGCGCATCGCCACGGTGCAGAACGCCTACTGCCTCGTCAACCGCGTGCCCGACAACGGGCTGGACGAGGCGATGCACCGGCATGACGTGTCGCTGTTGGCCTACTCGCCGCTGGGCTTCGGGCTGCTGACGGGCAAGTACGACGCCGTGGGCTTCCACGACGATGCACACAAGCCCGGCCGGCTGGCGCTGTTCGCGAGCATGAAGAAGCAGCGTTGGGCGCGTCCCGAAGCCCTCGACGCCGCCCGCGCCTACAACGCCCTGGCCCGCGACCATGGCCTCACACCGACGCAGCTCGCGCTGGCCTTCTGCTACCGGCGCTGGACGGTGGCGAGCACCATCATCGGCGTGACCAGCGTGGCGCAGTTGGAGGAGGATGTGGCGGCGTGGGACGTGCAGCTCAGCCCGGAACTGCTCGCGCAGATCGACGCGCTGCGCCGGCGCTTCGGCGACCCGGCGGTCTGACGGGCGGGCCGCCGAAGCCTCAGCCGCCCAGCGCCGCCGTGACCCGCAGCGGGTCGAAGCCGAGCTGGCGCTGGCCGCGCACCAGCAGCGTCGGCGTGCCGGAGGCGCCCAGGCGCTTGTAGTCCGCCAGACACGCAGCGTCCCGCTCGATGAGGCATTCCTCGAACGGGATGTGGTGATCGGTCAGGTACTGCCGCGCCTTGGTGCAGAAGATGCAGCTCACCGACGAGAGCATGCGGATGTCACCCGCACGCGCCACGGTGCGCAGGGCGTCGGCCTGGCCGTCACGCACCTGGGTCTGCACGACACGGCCGGCACCCCAGGCGACGATCCCGACCAGCACCACGGTGAGGGCGCTGCTCTGGCGCAGGCGTTGCCACCGGGTGGGGGTGCGCTCGCTCACCGCACGGCCGCGGTGGCGACGATCTCGATCTTCCAGTCCGGCCTGGCGAGCCGCGCCTGGACCGTGGCCCGCGGCGGTGCATGACCGGGGCTGACCCAGGCGTCCCAGACTGCATTCATGCCGCTGAAGTCCGCCAGATCGGGCAGGAAGATCTGCACCATCAGCAACCGTGATTTGTCGCTGCCGGCGCGTTCGAGCAGCCGGTCCACCATCGCCAGCACCTGCGCGGTCTGGCCGTGGATGTCCTGGGTGGTGTCGTCCGGCACCTGTCCGGCGAGATAGACCGTGCCGTTGTGGATGGCCATCTCGGACAAGCGAGCGCCGACGTCGAAGCGTTGCAGGGTGGTCATGGTGCTGGTCAGGTCAGTGGGTCTGCTTGCGGTTTTGCCGCGTGCCGCGTGGGGGTTTGCCCGCCTTGGCCGGACGCGGGGTGGTCGCCTTGGCTGCCTCGGGCGCCGGGGGTGGGGGTGTTTTCTGGCCGATGCGGCTTTCGGTGCCCTTCATGAGCTTGCTGATGTTGCCGCCATGCCGCCAGACCAGCAGCAGGCACATCACCACGATCGCCAGCGTCGCCGTGGACGGTCCCCACACCACGGTCTGGATCACCGGCGCCGACACGGCGGCCACCAGCGCGGCCAGCGACGAATACCGTGACCCATAGGCCACCAGCCCCCACACCACCAGCGTCGCCAGCCCCAGCCAGACGTTGAAGCCCAGCAGCACGCCCGCCGCCGTGGCCACGCCCTTGCCGCCCTCGAAGCGGAAGAACACCGGCCAGAGGTGCCCGAGGAACGCCGCCAGCCCGACCAGCGCCGCCGTGCCATCGCCGAAGCCGATCCGGTCGCCGAACAGTTGCACCAGCAGCACGGGGATCAGCCCTTTGAGCGCGTCGAACACCAGCGTGAGGATGGCGGCTTGCTTGTTGCCCGAGCGCAGCACGTTGGTGGCACCAGGGTTGCCCGAGCCGTAGCTGCGCGGGTCGTCCAGGCCCATGGACTTGCTGATGATGACGGCGAACGAAAGCGAGCCGATGAGGTAGGCGGCCACGACGGCCACCACGATCCAGAGCGTGGTCATAGGGAGGTGCGAGGGGGAGCTGGGGGACAGGGCGCGAGTGTACGGCGGCGGCTTGTCGGGCGCTAAGATGGCCGGGTTGTCCAGGAGAGTCCACGCCATGTCCGCCATGCCGCAAATGAAACCGGTCTTTGATTTCGATGCCTACCTGACTTGGGAGGCGGAGCAGCCCGAGCGCCACGAGTTTGTCGAGGGAGAGGTGTTCGCGATGACCGGGGCGCGCAGCACGCATAACACCATTGCGCTCAACTTCGCGTTCTTCCTCAAGGGGGCGCTGCGTGGCACGCCCTGCCGCACCCACATCGAGGGCGTGAAGGTTCGCGTCGAAGCCGCTGACGCTGCGTTTTATCCCGACGTGTTCGTGACGTGTGACCCGGTGGACCTCAGCCCCGAGCGCGAGACCCACAAGACCGCGCCCCGGCTGGTGGCCGAGGTGCTCTCCGACAGCACCGCCGCCTACGACCGTGGACTCAAATTCGAGCAGTACCAGCGCCTGCCCAGTCTGCAGGAGTACCTGCTGATCGAGCAGGACCGCCTCCACGTCGATCTGTTCCGGCGCAACGCCGAGGGCTTGTGGGTGCTGCACCCGGCTGGCCCTGGCGACAGGGTGACGCTCGCCAGCGTGGGCCTGGACCTGCCGATCGAAGTGTTCTACGAGGACACGGTCCTGGTTCCTGCCGGCGACACGGGCAACGTCAGCGTCAACCCCTGACCGGCTCTGCCGCCTGCACCGCCACTGCCCCCAGCGTCCGCGTCAGCACCGCCGGGTCGAGTCCGACGAGGTAGCCGCGCCGGCCGCCGTTGATGTAGATGCGCTCGAACGCCAGCACGGTCGCTTCCACATACACCGGCACCGCCTTGCGAAACCCGAACGGCGACGTGCCCCCGACCAGAAACCCGCTGTGCCGCTGCGCCACCTCGGGCTTGCACGGCTCGACCTTCTTCGCGCCGATCTGGCGGGCGAGGTTCTTGGTGCTGACCTGCCGGTCGCCGTGCATCAGGATGACCAGTGGCCTCGCGTCCTGATCCTGCATCACCAGCGTCTTGACCACTGCGTGTTCGTCCACCCCGAGCTGGCGGGCGGATTCGGCGGTGCCGCCGCGGTCCACGTAGTCGTAGGGGTGCTCGGTGTAGGCGACGCCCTGCGCCTTGAGGAACTGCGTGGCGGGTGTCATGCCAGACCGAGCGCTGCCAGATCGCCTCGGCCGACGCGCACCACCACCGGCTCCCCCTGGCTGAGGTCGATCACCGAGGTCGGCTGCGCTGGGCAGGCGCCGGCATCGACGACGGCCTGGATCAGGTGGTCGTAGCGTTCGCGGATCTCTTCGGCGTCGTTGAGCGGCTCGGTCTCGCCGCGCGGGATCAGCGTCGTGCAGAGCAGCGGCTGGCCCAGCAGCGACAGCAATTCCTGCGTCACCACATGGTCCGGCACGCGCAGGCCGATGGTGCGCCGCGACGGGTGCGAGACGCGGCGCGGCACCTCCTTGGTGGCTTCGAGGATGAAGGTGTAGGGTCCGGGCGTGGCGCTTTTCAGGAGGCGGTACTGCTTGTTGTCCACCTTGGCATAGCTCGCCAGCTCGGACAAGTCGCGGCACAGCAGCGTCAGGTGGTGCTTGTCATCGACCCCGCGGGCGCGGCGCAGCGCATCGACCGCCGCCTTGTCGTCGAGGTGGCAGACCAGCGCGTAGCTGGAGTCGGTCGGGATCGCCGCCACACCGCCCGCAGCGAGGATGGCCACGGCTTGCCGGAGCAGGCGCGGCTGGGGATTGTCGGGGTGGACTTCGAAGTGCTGGGCCATGGTGGGGCGGGGCGGGCAGGACGGGCGTAGCGGGTTCAGGCCGGGCGCGTGATCCGCTCGGCGAGCAGCGCCCACACGGGGGTCAGGTGGCTCGGCAGCGGCGGGAGCTTGCCCAGGTCGGTGCGGCTCTCGGCAGGGGAGTGGAAATCGCTGCCCCGCGACGCCGCCAGCCCGAACTCGACCGCCATCGCCGCGTACTTGCCGTATTCCGCGACGGTGTGGCTGCCGGTGACGACCTCCACACCCTGGCCGCCATGTTCCTTGAACTCGGAGAACAGCGCGAATTCGGTGGTCGCCTTGAAGCGGTGGTAGCGGCCGGGGTGGGCGATGACCGCCATGCCACCCGCCTGCGTGATCCAGCGCACCGCGTCGCCCAGACCGGCCCAGCGGTGGGGCACGTAGCCGGGCTTGCCGTCGGCCAGGTATTTGCGGAACACGTCGTTGGTGTCGCTGCATCGGCCGGTTTCGACCAGGTAGCGGGCGAAGTGGGTGCGCGAGATCAGGTCCGGGTTGCCGACGTACTTCAGCGCGCCCTCGAAGGCGCCGGGAATGCCCACCTTGAGCAGCTCCGCCGCCATCTGGCGGGCACGCTCTTCACGACCGCCGCGGGTGGCCGCCAAGCCCTGGCAGAGTGCCGTGTCCTGGTCGTCGAAGCCGAGTCCGACGATGTGGACGGTCTCGCCGGCGAACGTGACCGAGATTTCCACGCCGGTGAGGTGCGCCATGCCGAGCGCGTGGGCGGCGGTGCGGGCGCGGGCCTGGCCGCCGGTCTCGTCGTGGTCGGTCAGCGCCCACAGCGCCACGCCATTGGCATGGGCACGGGTGGCCACGGCTTCGGGACTCAGCGTGCCGTCGGAGACGGTCGAGTGGCAGTGCAGGTCGGCGTTGAGGGTGTTCACCGGGCCATTGTAGGAGGCTGTCCGGTGGCCCGCACTGCCGCTGTGCTCAGATGACAGGCCAGATGCTGGCGTGGTGGTCCGGTTCGGTGGTGTCGGTGGTGCTGGTCAGCCAGCGGCGCGCCGTGGCGGCCGGTTCCGGGCGGCCGAAGAAGTAGCCCTGGCCGGTGTCGCAGCCGATCTGCTGCAGCCGGCGCATCTGGTCCTCGGTCTCGACCCCTTCGGCCAGCACCGAGATGCCCAGGCTGCGGCCCATCGCGACCATGGCGTTGACGAGCTGCGCGTCGGCCGGGTCGGTCATCAGGTCGCGGATGAAGCTGCGGTCGATCTTGAGCTTGCCCACCGGGAACCGCTTGAGGTGCGACAGCGAGGAGTAACCCGTGCCGAAATCGTCGATGGCGAGCTGCACGCCCATCGCGCGCAGGCTGTGCAGGAAGGCTTCGCTGTGGTCGCCCTGCTGCATGAGTCCGGATTCGGTGATCTCCAGCTCCAGGTACTCGGCCGACAGTCTGTGGGCATCGAGGGCCTTCTGGACGCGGGCGACGGTGCCGCCGCGCTGCATCTCGACGGCGGAGATGTTGACCGCGATCCGCCCGAACGACAGCCCCTCGTCCAGCCAGGCGCGTGCCTGCCGGCAGGCTTCGTTCGTGACCCATTCGCCCAGCGCGACGATGTGGCCTGTGTCTTCCAGCACGGGGATGAACTCGGCCGGACCCACTGGCGGCAAACCGGGCTGGTTCAGGCGGACCAGCGCCTCCAGCCCGATCAGATTCCGGCTGCCCAGGTGGTACAGCGGCTGGTACCAGAGTTCGAACTCGCCCCGCTCCAGTGCGCGGCGCAGGCGGGTGTCGAGCTGCAGCCGCACCTGCGCGGCCTGCGTCAGCGCCTCGGTGTAGTAGCGGTAGGTGCCGCGGCCGGCGCGCTTGGCCTGGTACATGGCCGTGTCCGCGTCGCGCAGCAGGTCTTCGACTTCCGCGCTGTCGTCCGGGTAGAGACTGATGCCGATCGATGCCTGCACATAGACCTCGCTCGGCCCGACATCGAAGGGACTGGCCAGCAGGTGCAGCAGCTCCTGTGCCACGGCGGCGGCGTCTTCGCTGTCGCGCAGGGTTTCCAGCAGCAGGATGAACTCGTCCCCGCCAAGCCGCCCCAGCGTGTCCTCGCGCCGGGTGCGCTGGGCCAGGCGCTGGGCGACGCCGAGCAGGAGCTGGTCGCCTGCGTTGTGACCGAGGCTGTCGTTGATGTTCTTGAAGTTGTCGAGGTCGATGTAGAGCACCGCCATCTTGTGCTGCTGGCGCCGCGCTGCGGCCAGCGCCTGCTCCATGCGAGACAGGACCATCAGCCGGTTCGGCAGACCCGTGAGGCTGTCCACATGGGCCAACTGCTGCAGCCGGGCCTCGGCTTGCTTCTGGTCGGTGATGTCGGTGAACACGGTGACGAGGTGGGTGGGCAGACCCTGCTCGTTGGACACGGTGGCCACGGAACTCCACAGGGCCTGGCAGACACCGTCCTGGCGCAGGCTCCAGAGTTCGCCCTGCCAGCGTCCCTGGCGCAGCACGGTGTCCCAGAGGGCTTCGTGGAAGTCGGCGCCCTGGCGGTCGGAGTGCAGGAAATCGCTGCTGCGGCCGATGGCATCCTGCGCGCTGTAGCCGGTGATTTCGGTGAAGGCGCGGTTGACCGAGACGATGCAACGGTGCATGTCGGTCACGATCACCCCGTCCTGCGTGCTTTCGAGGGCGGCGGCATGGAGCCGGTTGCGGCTCTGGCCTTCACGCCACTGCTCGCGGCGCTGGAACTGGGTCAGCGCGTAGGACATGTCGGTGCTGATCTCGCCGAACAGGGACCGCTCCTCGGCGTCCTCCGGATCGAAGGCCACGCGCACCAGCACCAGCACGGCCGTCATCGCGTCGTTGCAGGACACGGGAATCGCGACGGCCTGGGTGGGCGATCCGGCCGGAATGTCCCAGTGCAGCCGCCCGCTGCGCCAGGTGCGCAAGGCGGGGTGGCTGGTGTCGGTCAGCGGCCCGTCCAGGCGCAGGCGGTGCGGCCGGTGCGCGGCTGCGGTCTGTGCGGCGTCACCCGCTTGGGTCACGGGCAGGAGCAGCGTCTGCAGCGCGTCGCACTGGACTACCCAGGCCATCGTGAAATGCCCGTGGCTGAGAGCGACCGCGCAGATGCGCTCGAACAGCTCTTCGGGGGAGCGGGTCCAGACAATCGACTGGTTGACCTGGCTCAGGAAGCTGTAGAGGCGGCTCAGGGTCTGGATGCGGGCTTCGCTGTGCTTGCGCTCGCTGATGTCCCAACTGATGACAACCACGCGGTCCTCCACATCGGGCAGGGCATGGGCGCGGGCCTCGAACCAGTGGGTCTTGCCGTGCAGCTCGACGCTGTACTCGGTGTGCGTGATTTCGCGGGTGGCCAGGGTACGGCGCACGATGGCATCGATGTGCTGGGCGGCTTCGGTGGACAGGAACTCGTGGTGGCGCCGTCCGATGAGGGTTTGGGCTGGCGCGGCGAGCTTGTCGGACTGACCGTAGACCTCCAGGTAGGTGCCCTGGCGATCGAGTACGAAGGAAACGTCGGGCATGGCTTCAGCGAAGGCGCGCAGGTGGGCCTCGCTGCGGGCAAGGTCGGCGAGTGCGCGGTCGCGCTGGTGGGCGTGGCGTTGCTGGGCGACCATGAGCGCCAGGGTGCCCAGGGCGATCAGCACCAGCGTCGCCATGCTCAGCACGCGCTGCTGCTGCAGCCGTTCGCAGCGCATCTCCTCGGCCAGCTGCTCCAGCGTCATCACGGTGCGGTCGATGTCGAGCTGCAGGGCGCGCAGGGCGGTGGCGGGGCTGCCCGACGGGTCGGCGACCCGGTCGCGCAGCGCGAGCCGTGTGCGGTCAATCTGGCGCACATAGACCTCGACGGTCTGGATCAGCCGTGCCGAGAGGTCGCCGCCGAGGTGCAGGGCTTGGACCAGCATCCGCAGTTCGGTGCTGCTCTGGACCGCGTTGTCCAGTTCGGCGTCGATGGCAAAGACACTGTTGCCCGCATCGGCATGGCGCAGCCGCTCGGCCTGGATCTCGGCGGCGCGCAGGTGCAGCCGGATCTGGTCGATCAGTTGGGCCGGGCGGCTGGTGTCGGTCAGCGTGGTGCGCCAGCGCAGATCGGTCCAGGCGATCAGGCACAGGCAGAGCACGCCGAACAGTGCGATCACGCCCAGCAGGCGGGCGGGCGTGCGGGAGCGCGCCTTGTCCGGTGCCGGTGTCAGGGGTTCGCTCATGGTGGCGGGTCGAGGGGAATGCGGGTGGGGTTCATGCCGTGGGCGGCGGCCACGCCGTCTGCGGAGAAGCCTTGGCTGGCGATGGCCTGCAGGTGTTCGGCACTGCCCAGGTAGCCGGCCAGGGCCTGGTCGATGCGGGTCCGGCGGGGGTCGTCCAGCCGGAAGGCGAAGGCGGGGTAGCCGATGTCGGGCAGGCCGTTGCGCTGCGGCGTGGCGAAGGGTTCTGCCAGCACCAGTGCGGGTGCAGGCGCCATGCGGGCCAGCCACCGCAGCGATGGCACTGACAGCGCGAACGCTGCCACCTGCCCCGCCTGCAGTGCAGCGATGGCGCTGGCCGGATCGGGCAGGCGCAACAACTGTGCTTCAGGCACCGCCGCTTGTCGGGCCTGCTCCAGCTCGACCGAGCCATCGAGCACTGCCAGCCGTCCGTTGCTGGTGTGGCGCACGTCCTCCAGGGCGTGCAGGCCGAGCGGATTGCCCTGGCGGACCAGCAGTCCTGTGTGGACCGAGGTGGTCGGACGGGTGAAGGCGACTTGCCCGGCGCGCTCTGGCGTGATGAACAGACCGGCGGCGATGACATCGATGCGCCCGCGTTGCAGCTCATGGACCAGCCGCGGGAATTCCACATGCACCCACACCGGCTCGGGCATCCCCGCCCGCTGCAGCGCGGCACGCAAGGTCTCGACCGATTCGCCGCGCAGCGTGCCCTGGGCGTCGCGGTAGGCGTAAGGGGCTTCGATGGCGTAGCCGGCACGCAGCACCAGGCCCACCGGGTCGTCGGTGCGGGCTGCGACAGTCAGGGCATCGGGCGGGAGGACAGTCAACGCCAGGGCACCCACTGCCACGCCCACGACAACCACACTCCAGGCCATCAGGCGCCGGGAGAAGCGTCGCGCACTCATGGCGCTGGAATGGCCACTACTGCTACTACGCCAAAGCGCCAAGTGTTGGGCATGTTGGGCATCCAGTGGAGGGGGTGGAGATTGGAAAGATTGCGTATTTAATCAAATTGCTGGTGCAAAGCATCCAATTTTGCGCTAGGCAGTGGGTGGAGACGGTAAAAACAGGACATTCTGGACAAGCAGCAGCATCCGCCACAGCCGCACCGGACTGAGCAGCTCGGCCAGCTCGGCGTGCTGCAGCCACATCCAGGAGAAATCGGCCACGCTCAGGATCAGCACGGCGGTCGCCACCCCCGCGGCCGCCATGGCCACCCCGAGGTTGTTCAGCAGTTGCGTCCAGGTGTCGCTTGAATGCAACACCGGTCGGCTCCACAGCCACGCCAGCGGCCCACCGGCCAGCAGCACGGACAACGTCGGGGTCGGCATGTCCATCGGCAGATCCACCCCCAGCGCGGCCCAGGCTGTTCCCAGCAGCGCCAGGCTCAGTGCTGGCCGGATCACCCGCGGCCACGCCAGCAGGCTGAACACCAGCGTACACAGCGCCGCCAGTAGCACCATGGTCGAGCCGATGAACGCGGGTGCGCGGCCGTCCGCCAGCTCCGGCAGGCGGGCCAGCGTGTGCCACAGCCGCCATTGGCCGGCGCAGGCCAGCCACATGCTGCCCAGCAGGGCCAGACGGTGCGGGCTTTGCGGCGTGCGCGTGGTCAGCACCGCTGCTGCTCCGCGGCCGCTTCGGCCAGCCAGGCACCAAAGCGGGCGAGCAGTGTTTCTTGTTCGCGCCCTTCCGGAACGACGAAGTAGTAGGCGCGGTCGCTGTCGTGGGCGTCGTGTACGGCCTGGCAGAGGCGGCCCTGCGCCAGTTCGTCGGCCACCATGAAATCCGGCACCAGCGCCACGCCCAGTCCCAGCACGGCGGCCTGCACGCTCATCGAGAACTGCTCGTAGCGCGGCCCGCGCAGATCGCCGTCGCAGGCCAGGCCACTGGCCTCGAACCAGCGGCGCCAGGCGTGCGGCCGGGTGGTCTGCTGCAGCAGTGGCAGGCGGGCCAGCGCAGCCAACGGGAGCGGTGCAGCGTGCGGGGCGATCAAGGCGGGGCTGCACACGGCGATCAGCCGCTCGGACAGCACCTTGCGCGTGATGCAGCCCGGCCAGTGGCCGTCGCCGGCGTAGATGGCCGCGTCGAAATGGGTGTCATCGAACAGGAACGGGCGGGTGCGGGTGTGCAGGTTGATCTGGACCGCGCCGGACAGGAACTGCGGCAGCCGCGGCAGCAGCCAGCGGGTGCCGAAGGTCGGGACCACCGCCAGCTCGATCACCGGCAGGCCGCCCGCGCCTGCCATCAGCTCCAGCGTGTCGCGCTCCAGCGCATCCAGCCGCTCGGCCACGCGGCTGGCGTAGCCCCGGCCTGCGTCGGTGAGTTTCACGCCCCGCCGCGTGCGCCGGAACAGCTTCACGCCCAGCATCGCCTCCAGCCCGGCGACCTGCCGGCACACCGCGCTCTGCGTCAGCGCGAGTTCTTCGGCGGCACGGGTGAAGCTTTCGTGGCGGGCGGAGGCGTCGAAGGCGGTGAGGGCGGCGGTGCTGGGGATGCGGCGTTTCACGGAGTGCGCTGGAAGAAGGGCTGAGTGCGATATTCTCGTTTGAATGTCCGAAGCAGTGCCTCTAGGATATGCACGCATAGCACTTGGAGACCCCGACATGGCCCACCCGAACCGCGCTTCCTTCCAGTGGCAAGACCCGCTGCTGCTCGACACCCAGCTCACCGAGGACGAGCGCGCCGTGCGCGACGCGGCGCGGGCCTACTGCCAGGACCAGCTCATGCCGCGGGTCACGGATGCATTTCGGAACCAGACCACCGACGTGGCGATCTTCCGCGAAATGGGCGCGCTGGGCCTGCTCGGCGCCACCCTCCCCGAGCAGTACGGTGGCGCGGGTCTGAACTACGTCTGCTACGGGCTGGTGGCGCGCGAGGTCGAGCGTGTCGATTCGGGCTACCGCTCGATGATGAGCGTGCAGTCCTCGCTGGTGATGGTGCCGATCTTCGAATTCGGCAACGAAGCGACGAAGCGGAAATACCTGCCCAGGCTGGCCACGGGTGAATGGATCGGCTGCTTCGGCCTGACCGAGCCGGACCACGGCAGCGACCCCGGCAGCATGGTGACGCGTGCCCGCAAGGTGGACGGCGGTTACGCGCTGACGGGTTCCAAGATGTGGATCACCAACTCGCCCATCGCCGATGTGTTTGTGGTCTGGGCCAAGGACGATGAGGGACAGATCCGCGGTTTCGTGCTGGAAAAAGGCTGGAAGGGCCTCACCGCGCCGGCCATCCACAGCAAGGTCGGGCTGCGGGCGTCGATCACGGGCGAGATCGCCATGGACAACGTGTTCTGCCCGGAAGAGAACGCTTTCCCCGAGGTGCGCGGGCTGAAAGGGCCGTTCACTTGCCTGAACAGCGCCCGCTACGGCATCGCCTGGGGTGCGCTGGGGGCGGCGGAGTTCTGCTTCGAGACGGCGCGCCAGTACACGCTGGACCGCAAGCAGTTCGGCAAACCGATCGCCGCCAACCAGTTGATCCAGAAGAAGCTGGCGGACATGCTGACCGAGATCGCGCTGGGTCTGCAGGGCTGCCTGCGCCTGGGTCGGATGAAGGACGACGGCACGGCGGCGACCGACCTGACCTCGATCATGAAGCGCAACTCCTGTGGCAAGGCGCTCGACATCGCCCGCACCGCCCGCGACATGCTCGGTGGCAACGGCATCTCGGACGAGTTCGGCGTGGCACGGCACCTCGTCAACCTCGAAGTGGTCAACACCTATGAGGGCACGCACGACATTCACGCGCTCATCCTCGGCCGCGCCATCACCGGCATTCCGGCGTTCTGAACGGAGTGTGGCGATGACCCCGACCGCAACTCCGACCGCGCTGAACGGCCTGAAGGTGCTGGACCTGTCGCGCGTGCTCGCCGGGCCGTGGGCATCGCAGATGCTGGCGGACCTGGGCGCGGATGTCGTCAAGGTCGAGCGCCCCGGCAGCGGTGACGACACGCGCGCCTGGGGGCCGCCGTGGCTGAAGGACGCCGAGGGCCGCGACACCGAGGACGCCGCCTATTTCTTCTGCGCCAACCGCAACAAGCGCTCGGTCGCCATCGACATGGCCACGCCGGACGGCCAGCGCCTGTTGCAGCGGCTGGCGGCCGAGGCGGATGTCGTGCTGGAGAACTTCAAGGTCGGCGGTCTGAAACCGTATGGACTGGACCACGGGACGCTGTGTGTGCGCCACCCGCGGCTGGTCTACTGCTCGATCACCGGGTTCGGCCAGACCGGGCCGTATGCGCCGCGTGCCGGCTACGACTTCCTGGTCCAGGGCATGGGCGGGCTGATGAGCGTGACCGGCCGCGGCGACACGGAGGAGGGCGCCGGGCCGCAGAAGGTGGGCGTGGCGCTGACCGACCTGATGACCGGGCTGCACGCGGCCATCGGCATCCTCGCCGCGCTGCAGCACCGTGACCGCACGGGCGAAGGCCAGCACATCGATCTGGCGCTGCTGGACGTGCAGGTCGCGGCCCTGGCCAACCAGGCGGGCAACTACCTCATCAGCGGCCAGGTGCCGGGCCGCATGGGCAACGCCCACCCGAACATCGTTCCCTACCAGGACTTCCCGACCGCGGACGGCGACATGATCCTGGCGATCGGCAATGACGGGCAGTTCGCGCGGTTCTGCGGGGTCGCGGGCCGGGCGGAGTGGGCGAGCGATGGGCGTTTTGCCACCAACGCGGCGCGGGTGGCGCACCGGGCGGTGCTGCTGCCGCTGCTGCGCCAGACGACGGTGCTGCGCACCACCGCCGAGTGGGTGGCGGCGCTGGAGTCGCACGCCGTGCCGTGCGGGCCGATCCACCGCCTGGACGCGGTGTTTGCCGATCCGCAGGTGGTGGCGCGGGGGCTGCGGGTGGGCTTGCCGCACCCGGTGGCCGGGTCGGTGCCGGGGGTGGCGAATCCGGTTCGGCTGTCGGCAACGCCGGTGGTCTACCGCTCGGCGCCCCCGCTGCGGGGCGCGCACACGGCCGAGGTGCTCGCCGACTGGCTAGACGGTCCGGTCGCGGCGGCCCCGACTGCGTGATCCTTCCACTGTCGCCGCCAGGGCCAGGAGCACGAACTCCTTGACCTTCTTGCGCCTCAGATCGGTCGGCACGGTCAGCTTGAGGTAACGGCGCTTCTTGCCGTCGCCTTCCAGCAGGTGGTCCGGATCCGGCAGGTCAGCGCCACGGCTGAACTCCAGCATCACATGCGTCGGGTGCGAGAAGATGCCGCAGAAGGGCGAGCCGGCGGAGAACAGGATCCCGCCGTACTTCACCTCTTCGCAAATGCGCGGGTCGGCCGCCAGCACCAGCCCCCGCAGCCGCGAGACCAGATCGACGCGCACGTCCTCGTGGAGAAACAGCGTGTCGAGCAGGTCATCGACCTTGTCGGTGTTCAGGAATCGATCGGACATGGGGGCAGCTTACTTGAACAAGTCCTTCATCCGGTCGGTCCAGCTCTTGGCGGTGGGCGAGTGCTTGTCGCCGCCTTTCTTGAGTGACTCGTCCAGCTCCTTGAACAGCTTGCGCTGGTGCTCGCTGAGCTTGATCGGGATCTCGATCTGGATGTGGCAGTACAGGTCGCCGGGGTAGTTCGAGCGGATGCCCTTGATGCCCTTGCCGCGCAGACGGAACGTCTTGCCGTGCTGCGTGCCTTCAGGCAGTTCGATCTCGGCCTCGCCACCCAGCGTCGGCACGGAGACCGAGCCACCGAGCGCGGCCGTGATGACGCTGATGGGCACCGTGCAGTGCAGATCGTCGCCGTCGCGCTCGAAGATGTCGTGCTGCTTGATGCGGATCTCGACGTACAGATCGCCCGCCGGGCCACCTTGCGTGCCGGGTTCACCCTGGCCGCGCATGGCGATGCGTTGGCCTTCGTTGATGCCGGCCGGGATCTTGACCTCCAGCGTCTTCTGCTTCTTGACCTTGCCCTGGCCGCTGCACGTGACACACGGCTCGGGGATGATCTTGCCGGTGCCGTGGCAGTGCGGGCAGGTCTGCTGGATGCTGAAGAACCCCTGGCGCAGATGCACCGTGCCCGAACCGTGGCAGGTCGTGCAGGTCTTGGCGCTGGTGCCGGGCTTGGCGCCGCTGCCGTGGCAGGTGTCGCACTCTTCCCAGGAGGGGATGCGGATCTGGGCCTCCTTGCCAAGGGCCGCCTCTTCGAGCGTGATCTCCATGGCGTAGGACAGGTCCGCGCCGCGGTAGACCTGCTGTCCACCACGGCGTTGGCCACCACCGCCGCCGCCGCCCTGGCTGAAGATGTCGCCAAAGATGTCGCCAAACGCCTCGGCGAAGCCACCACCGCCGAAGCCCTCCGGACCGCCGCGGAAGCCGCCTGCGTTCGGATCGACGCCTGCATGACCGAACTGGTCATACGCCTGGCGCTTCTGGGCGTCGGACAGCATCTCGTAGGCTTCCTTGGCCTCCTTGAATTTCTCCTCGGCCGCCTTGGCATCCTCCCCCTGGTTGCGGTCCGGGTGGTGCTTCATGGCCATCTTGCGATAAGCCTTCTTGATTTCGTCTTCGTTCGCGTTCTTGGCGATGCCGAGGACTTCGTAGTAGTCACGCTTTGCCATGGACAGTTCCGACAGCAGCTAGCCCGTTTTCGACTCTCGACGACCGAGCTTCGAGCGGGGCTGTTCAAACAGGAACGCCGCGCCGAGGAAAAAGTGCTGCATCAGCACCTGTCTCGAACGCGGCGAAGACCACCCGGAGGTGGGTCACGGCTCAACCGATCACTTCTTGACTTCCTTGAAGTCGGCGTCCACCACATCCGGGTGGCTCGGGTCCGCCTTCGGGGCTTCGCCACCGGCCGCACCGGCACTGGCGCCCGCACCAGATGCACCCGCGGCCGCTTGCTGCGCCTGCATGTCGGCGTACATCTTCTCGCCGAGCTTCTGGCTGGCGGTCATCAGCTCGTTGGTCTTGGCCTCGATCAGTTCCTTGTCATCGCCCTTGATGGCTTCCTCGACGGCCTTGATCGCGGCTTCGATCTTCTCCTTCTCGCCGGCGTCGAGCTTGTCGCCGTACTCGGCGAGCGACTTGCGCGTGGAGTGGACCATCGCGTCACCCTGGTTCTTCGACTGGACGGTCTCGACCTTCTTCTTGTCCTCGGCGGCGTTCACCTCGGCATCGCGCACCATCTTCTGGATCTCTTCTTCCGAGATGCCCGAGTTGGCCTTGATGGTGATCTTGTTTTCCTTGCCGGTGGCCTTGTCCTTGGCGCCGACGTGCAGGATGCCGTTGGCGTCGATGTCGAAGCTCACTTCGATCTGCGGCGTGCCACGCTGGGCCGGCGGGATGCCTTCGAGGTTGAACTCGCCCAGCAGCTTGTTGCCGACCGCCACCTCGCGCTCGCCCTGGAACACCTTGATCGTCACGGCCGGCTGGTTGTCGTCCGCGGTCGAGAAGGTCTGCGCGAACTTGGTCGGGATGGTCGTGTTCTTGGTGATCATCTTGGTCATCACGCCGCCCAGGGTCTCGATGCCCAGGCTCAGCGGCGTCACGTCCAGCAGCAGCACGTCCTTGCGGTCGCCGCCCAGCACCTGGCCCTGGATCGCGGCGCCGACCGCCACGGCTTCATCCGGGTTCACGTCCTTGCGCGGCTCCTTGCCGAAGAACTCCTTGACCT
>NZ_JAAFKF010000068.1 GCF_013299175.1 Sphaerotilus sp. | reverse complement strand
CGATCCGGCAGGTCGTCACCGGACGGGACCAGGACACGCTGATGCAGGTCGGCCAAGCCGTCGAGGCTGGCGGCGTGCCCGTGGACGAGCGGGTGAATGTCCAGGCGCTGATCATCGAGGAGCTGCGACGCCTGCATGAAGGCGTGCTGGCCCGCTACGGTTTGCGGCCCTCGGAGTTCATGGCCTGGCAGCAGCGACAAGCACACACTGCACAGGCGATTCAAAATCCCGTGTCCAGGAGATCCCCATGAAAACACTGCGCAGCGTTGCCCAGGCCCCCGGTCGCCACTGGGTCGGCGATGGTTTTCCCGTCCAGGGCCTGTTCGGCTACCAGCAGGGTGCGCAGTCCCGCAGCCCCTTCCTGATGCTCGACTACGCCGCCCCGACCCACTTCACGCCCAAGACCGGCAAGCGCCGGGGCGTGGGCGCGCACCCGCACCGGGGCTTCGAGACCGTGACTTCGGCCCGCTACCAGGCGATCGTCGATGCCGACATCCCGGTCGTGCCGCTCGACGGGGGCGCGGGCCAGGTGCGCGTGATCGCCGGGGACTGCGCCGGCCACACCGGCCCGGCGCGCACCTTCACGCCGATGAACGTGTGGGATGTGCAGGTCACTGCCGGGCACACGGCCACGCTGGCGCAGCCGGACGGCTGGACCACGCTGATGGTGGTGCTGGGCGGCACGGTGCAGGTCAATGGTGCCGCGCTGGCGCAGCAAAGCCAGTGCGTCATCTTCAGCCGCGAAGGCACGGGCGTGCAGGTGCAGGCGCAGGGTGGCGATGCCCGCGTGCTGCTGCTGTCGGGCGAGCCGATCGACGAGCCGATCGACGAGCCGATTGTGGGCTACGGGCCTTTCGTGATGAACAGTCGGTCCGAGATCGAACAGGCCATCACCGACTTCAACAGCGGCCGGTTCGGCCAGGTCCGCTGAGCCGTAAAATCGAGGTTTGCTCCTCATTTCACGCAGCGCACCGCAGCGGCAGTCACCACATGTCCCAACAGCAACAGATCAAGCGCGTCGTCCTCGCCTATTCGGGCGGCCTGGACACCTCCATCATCCTCAAGTGGCTCCAGGACGAGTACCAGTGCGAGGTCGTGACCTTCACGGCCGACATCGGCCAGGGCGAAGAGATCGAGCCGGCCCGCGCCAAGGCCATCAAGATGGGCATCAAGCCCGAGAACATCTACATCGAGGATCTGCGCGAAGAGTTCGTGCGCGACTTCGTGTTCCCGATGTTCCGCGCCAATGCGCTGTACGAAGGCGAATACCTGCTCGGCACGTCGATTGCCCGCCCGCTGATCGCCAAGCGCCTGGTCGAGATCGCCCAGATGACCCAGGCCGACGCCATCAGCCACGGCGCCACCGGCAAGGGCAACGACCAGGTCCGCTTCGAGCTGGGCGCCTACGCGCTGATGCCGGGCGTGCAGGTCATCGCCCCGTGGCGCGAGTGGAAGCTCTCCAGCCGCGAAAGCATGCTGGCCTACGCCGACCAGCACGGCATCCCCGTGGACTTCAAGAAGCGCAAGGGCGGCGGCGCGCCGTACTCGATGGACGCCAACCTGCTGCACATCAGCTATGAAGGCGGCATCCTCGAAGACCCGAACTTCGCGCCCGAAGACAGCATGTGGCGCCTGACGCGCAGCCCGGAGAAGGCGCCCAACAAGCCGCAGACCATCGAGCTGACCTACGAAAAGGGTGACGTGGTCGCCATCGACGGAGAGAAGCTGTCGCCAGCCCAGGTGCTGACCAAGCTGAACGAGATCGGCGGCCTGCACGGCGTCGGCCGTCTGGACAAGGTCGAGAACCGCTACGTCGGCATGAAGAGCCGCGGCTGCTACGAAACCCCCGGCGGCACCATCCTGCTGGCCGGTCACCGCGCCATCGAGTCGATCACCCTCGACCGCGAAGTGCTGGCGCTGAAGGACGACCTGATGCCGCGTTACGCGCGCATGGTCTACAACGGCTACTGGTTCGCGCCGGAGCGGGTGCTGCTGCAAGGGCTGATCGACGCCTCGCAGGCCACCGTGAACGGCACCGTCAAGCTCAAGCTCTACAAGGGCACGATCATGTGCGTGGGCCGCGAGTCGCTGACCGATTCGCTGTTCGACCCGAAGATCTCGACCTTCGACGACGACGGTGGCGCCTACAACCAGGCGGATGCGGGCGGCTTCATCAAGCTGAACGCGCTGCGCCTGCGCATCGCCGCGAACGCCCGTGCGGCGCGTGCGCCGAAGCCGGTTGCACCTGTCGAAAAGGCGGCTGCCAAGAAGAAGCCCGCTGCCCGCAAGGCCGCCGCGAAGAAAACCGCCTGAGGAGCCACCGATGAGCAACGAACAACTGAGCGTCGCCAGCGTCGGCACCAAGGCCAACGTCTACTTCGACGGCCGCTGCGTCTCGCACGGCATCACGCTGGCCGACGGCACGAAGAAGAGCGTGGGCGTGATCCTGCCCGCGTCGCTGACCTTCAACACCGGCGCACCGGAAATCATGGAAACCGTGGCGGGTGCCTGCAGCGTGCTGCTGCCGGGCCAGAACGCATGGCAGACCTTCGGGCCTGGCCAATCGTTCAATGTTCCCGGCAACGCGAGTTTCCAGATCCGGGTCGAGGGTGAGCCCTACCACTACATCTGCCATTTCGGCTGATTTGCCAGAAGGGGATGCGGCATCATCGGGGGACAAAGGAGTTCCCCGATGGTTTCTCGTCGTCAATGCATGGTGGCTGCAGCCACGCTCGCGGTGCTGGGTTCTGCGCCCTGTCGTGCCAAGCCGCTGGAGCGCCCCACTGGCAAGGTCATCCTGACCATCTCGGGCCGCATCGGCGTGCGCAACGCCGGCACGCGGGCCGAGTTCGACATGGACATGCTCGCGGCCTTGCCGCAGCGCACGTTCTCGACCAAGACCCCCTGGTATCCCGAGGCCCACCAGTTCACCGGGCCGCTGCTGCGTGACGTGCTCGCGGCGGTCGGTGCCCAGGGACAGAACCTGCGCGCCATCGCGATCAACGACTACAAGGTCGATCTGCCGGTGGCCGATGCGCGCAAGTTCGATCTGGTGCTCGCCCGTCTGATGGATGGCAAGCCGATGCCGCTGCGGGACAAGGGGCCGCTGTTCATCGTCTACCCCTTCGACGCAGATGAATCCCTGCGCAACGAGCGGTACTACAGCCGCTCGGCCTGGCAGCTCAAGGCACTCGACGTTCTCGAATGAATGCCGTGCCCGAGACCCGTCCCCGTGTGCTGATGACGCGGGTCGGGCGCCTGATGGCCGTGATGGTCGTGGTGCTGACGGCGGTTTTCGGGGGCATCGGCTGGCTGCAAGCCCAGTCACTGGCGCTGCTCAATGCCAACGTGGTCTACCAGGGCGACAACATCGTCTGGAGCTTTTTCCAACTGGAAAACGAGTTGCTGCGCCTGGGCCATGCCGTGCATGAGGCTGCGGCACAGCAGGAGCCGGCCGCCTTCGAATCGCTGCGCGAACGCTACGAGATTTTTGTCAGCCGCATCGATCTGGTGGAGCCGGAGCGCACCCGCGAGGTGATGCCAAAACTGGCCCTGCACCAGCAGGTGATGGGCCAACTGCACGCGCTGGTGGCACGCCTGGACCCGGTGCTGGGGCCGGACGGTCCAACCCGCCTGGCCCCGGCGGAGATCCGGGCGCTGGTGCCGGCGTTAGAGGCGGTGGGCCAGTCGGTGCGGGAGTTGTCGCAGTTGGCGAACCAATCGGTGGCAGAAGGCGTCGCCCGCCGCAATGCTGCCGTGCGCGACCAGAGCCGCATCGGCATCGGTCTGACCATCTTCCAGTGCTTGCTGATCGGGGTGTTTGCCTATGTCGTGGTGCGCCAGGTGCGCTCGCTGGAGCTGCGCCGCAGCCAACTGGAGCAACTGGCCCGCCATCTGCAGGACGCCCGCACCGAGGCCGAGCAGGCCAGCCGCGCCAAGAGTGCCTTCCTGGCCAACATGAGCCACGAGCTGCGCACGCCGTTCAACGGGCTGCTCGGGATGATGTCGCTGCTGGACCGCTCGGTGCTGACACCGCTGCAGCGCGAATACCTGGGCACCGCGCGCCAGTCGGGCGCCCACTTGCTGACCATCCTGAACGACGTGCTCGATTTTTCGAAGATGGAATCGGGTCGGCTGGAGCTGGTGGCGCGGCCGGTGGATCTGCGCCAGATGGTGGGCGAGGTGCAGGCACTGATGGGTCCGCAGGCGCGTGACAAGGGCTTGCAATTCGAGGTCGAGCTGTCTTCGGCGGTCCACCCCGTCGTGCAGGCCGATGCCCAGCGGGTCAAGCAGATCCTGTTCAACCTGCTGGGCAACGCCATCAAGTTCACCGACGTGGGGCGGGTGTGGATGCAGGTGGATGGCTGCACCACCGCACAGGGCCAGTCCGCCACCCGGTTTCGCATCTCGGACACGGGCATCGGCATGGGGGAGACCACCCGTTCCCGCCTGTTCCAGCGGTTCAGCCAGGGCGATGACAGCATCAGCCGCCGCTTCGGCGGCACCGGGCTGGGACTGGAAATTTCACGCAACCTGGCGGAGCGGATGGGGGGCGACATTGCCGTGGCGAGCGAGATGGGGCGTGGCAGCGTCTTCACGGTGGTGCTGCCGCTGCCGGAACTCGATGCCGCTGCACTGGTACCGCCGCCCGCGGCCACGCCAGCACAGGCGTCCGCAGTGTCATCCGTGGCGGCCCCGGACGGATTGCGCGTGCTGGTCGTCGATGACCATCCGGTCAACCGCAAGTTCATGCAGGTGCTGCTGGAGCAGTTGGGGCACCGGGTGCTGTTGGCGACCCAAGGTGCCGAGGCAGTGACCACCGTGCGCGAACAGGCGTGCGATCTCGTGCTCATGGACCTGCACATGCCGGTGATGGATGGTCTGGCCGCGGCAAGGGCCATCCGCGACCTGCCGGTGGCACAGTCCCGCGTGTGCATCGTGGCGCTGACGGCGGATGCTGTCGCCGAATCCCGCGAGCGGGTGCGCGAAGCGGGCATGGACGATTTTCTGGCCAAGCCTGTGCAGTTGCACGATGTCGAGGAGCTGTTGCGCAAGCACTTCGGCGCGCGCGCAGTGGGGGCCAGAACGGGCCAGGGCGACCGCGACTGCTGTGGTCGGCCCGGTCAAGCCTGAACGCCGCCGCCGCGCCCGCACCAAACCGGGCGATGCGGCGCGGATACTGGATCTGGTGCTGATCACCGACACCTGCGCGGCGCTGTCCGTGCATTCCTATGCGGCGCTGCTGGCGGGTTTTCTGGCCGACGAGAGCGCCAGTCTGTCGGCGTTGCTGGCCTTGCTCGACGGCGCAGGACCAGCGTCCGAGCGGGTGGCGGCTGCGCACCGGTTCAAGGGGGCTGCGGCCAGTCTGGGCTTGCGGGAGCTGGCCGACACGGCGTTCCAGATCGAGAGCGAGGCCGGGTCGTTGACCGAAGACACGGCGGCGCTGGCGGCACAGCGGCTGCGCAGCCAGATGGAAGCGGTGCGTGAAATGGCGACCCGCATCGGCTGGCTGGGCGTCTGAGTGGCCGGCGGTGCCGGCCGCTGTGCTCAGGCGGCGGCAGCGATCGGGGCGCGGTCGGCGACGCGGGCGGTCTCCTGGACGGAGACCGGACGGCTGACGGGGGCTGCACTGGGCTGGCCTTCGGTGCGCGTGGCACTCCAGCGTTCGACGCTTCCACGGCGGAAGCTCACGACGATCTGGTTGCCGTAGCTGTCGCGCCAGAGCCAGTCGTTGCCGCGTTCGTTCACGCGCTGGCCCAGGCTTTTGGAGATGTCCAGCACCTCGGCCATGGTCATGCCGTGGCCCAGTTTCGACTGCAGCGTCACGACGCTATCGACCATGCCCTTGGGACGGTCGGCCACGTTGCGCAACTGGCGTGAAGCCCGGTTGAACTGGAGGATGGACCAGAAGGCAATGACCGTGATGCCGAGTACCAGACCGGCCCAACGGAATGCCCACCAGCCAGCCAGCAGGGCAGATGCCATCAGGACGGCATTGATCGTGCGTTGAAATGGAACTTTCATGTACCGAATCTTATCGCTGGAGAGGAGGAAGCCATGCACCCTCTCCACGTAACGAAAGGTATTAACCCCGTACTTTGGGGGGGTGTGAGGGCAGGGTGGCGTGTCTCCAAAGTGTAGGGGATGTCCTCTGAAAACGATAAATATGCTTCGGTTTTTCTGATTAAGATGTTCGATAGCGTTTCCTGATGTGCCGGTCAGTTGCTATCCATGTCAATGGTTTGCGGAATTTTGGCTGCACAAATTCACGAATAGGGATTGCCCCCTAGCTTCAGCGCCCGCTGCCCTGCCGATGCAGGATTCGCACAGTCTGGTGATTCTGGTAGGCGGTGCGCGGTGCCGGGCGCTGGTTCAACCCATCTGGCGGACCGCCTCGATGGCCTCTTCGATGCGTTCGATGGGGTGGACGGTCAGCCCGTCGATCGGTTTCTTGGGCGCATTGGCCTTCGGCACGAGCGCCACGGTGAACCCGAGCTTGGCCGCTTCCTTGAGCCGCTCCTGGCCCCGCGGTGCCGGGCGCACTTCACCGGCCAGCCCCACCTCCCCGAACGCGAGGAAGCCTTTCGGCAGCGGCCGCCCCCGCAGCGAACTCTGGATCGCCAGCAGCACGGCCAGATCGGCGGCTGGCTCGCTGATGCGGACACCGCCGACCGCGTTGACGAACACGTCCTGGTCCGCACACGACACGCCCGCGTGGCGGTGCAGCACGGCCAGCAGCATCGCCAGCCGGTCCCGGTCCAGCCCGACACTGAGTCGCCGCGGACTCGGGCCACCGGCATCCACCAGCGCCTGGATCTCCACCAGCAGCGGCCGCGTCCCCTCCAGTGTCACCAGGACGCACGCCCCCGGCACCGGCTCGCTGTGGCTCGACAGGAAGATCGCGCTCGGGTTGGCCACGCCCTTCAGGCCCTTCTCGGTCATCGCGAACACGCCGATCTCGTTGACTGCGCCGAAGCGGTTCTTGATGGCGCGCACGAGGCGGAAGCTCGAATGCGTGTCGCCCTCGAAGTAGAGCACCGTGTCCACGATGTGCTCCAGCACGCGCGGGCCGGCCAGCGCCCCCTCCTTGGTGACGTGGCCGACGAGGACGATGGTGCAGCCGGTGGACTTGGCGGTGCGGGTGAGCTGCGCGGCGCACTCGCGGACCTGGGCGACCGAGCCGGGCGCGGAGGTGAGCTGGTCGGAGTAGAGCGTCTGGATCGAGTCGATGACGCAGAAGGCCGGGGTTTCGAGCGCGAGCGTGGCCTGGATGCGCTCCAGCCCGATCTCGGCCAGCACGCGCAGCTTCTGCCCGCCCAGCCCGAGCCGGTGCGCCCGCAGCGCGACCTGGGCGCCGGACTCCTCGCCGGTGACGTAGAGCACCTTCATCTGGTGCGACAGCGCCTCGGCCGCCTGCAGCAGCAGCGTGCTCTTGCCGATGCCGGGATCGCCGCCGATCAGCACCACGCCGCCTTCGACGATGCCGCCGCCTAGCACCCGGTCCAGCTCCTCCAGCCCGGTCGGGGTGCGCGCCACGTCGGCAGCCTCGATGTCGGCGAGGGTGGCGACCGGCTGGCTCTTGGCCAGGGCCTGGAAGCGGTTGTTCTTGCTGCCGGGGCCGGGCGGCGGCTCGGCGATGGTCTCGTCGAGCGTGTTCCAGGCGCCGCAGTGCGGGCATTTGCCGAGCCACTTGGCGTTGGTGCCGCCGCAGTCGCGGCAGGTGTAGAGGGTCTTGTCGCGTGCCATGCGGCGGATTGTCGCCCGTGCATGGCGTGGCAAGATCCGCCCATGGAATTCCACACTTGGCTCACTTTTCTGGCCGCCGCCGTGGCGATCAGCCTGTCACCCGGCCCCGGTGCCATCGCGGCGATGGGCGTCGGCCTGAACCACGGGTTTCGCCGCGGGCAGGTCATCGCCTATGGCCTGCTGATGGGGGTGTGGACACAGACGCTGGTGGTGGGGGTGGGTCTGGGCATGCTGCTGTCCACGTCCGAAGCGGCCTTCTCTGTCGTCAAGTGGGTGGGTGCGGCCTACCTCGTCTGGCTGGGCATCCAGCAGTGGCGCGCGCCGATCCGGCCCCTGGTGGCACCCGACAGCGAGGCCGTTCCAGACACGCACCTGGCGCGCACGCTGTTCCTGCGCGGCTGGATGGTCAACGCGCTCAACCCCAAGGGCACGGTGTTCCTCATCGCTGTGCTGCCGCAGTTCATCGACGCCGCCCGGCCGCTGCTGGCGCAGTACCTGGCGATCGGCGCGACCTTCGGCGTGGTCGAGAGTCTGGTGATGAGCGGCTACGTGGCGTTGGCGTCGCGCGTGCTGGGGATGCTGCGCGCGCCACGGCAACTTCGCTGGATGAACCGCACCTTCGGCAGCCTGTTCATCGTGGCCGGCGCCGTGCTGGGGATGTTCCGGCGCGCCTGACGCTCGGCGCCTGAATCAGTCCGACGCACGGCCGCTGCGGCCCCGCGTCGCCTTGGTCGCGCTGTGCCGCGTCTTCGACTCCAGCCGGCGCATGGTCGAGCCGTGGGTCGGTTTGGTCGCCCGGCGGGCCTTCGGGACATGGGCGGCGCGGTCCACCATGTCCTGCAGCCGGGCCAGCGCATCGGCCTGGTTGCGGGGCAGGCTGCGGTGGTCCTGCGCCTTGATGACGACCACGCCGTCCCCGCCGATGCGGCTGTCGGCCAGTGCGAGCAGGCGTGCCTTGACGGCTTCGGGCAGCGACGAGGCGCCGATGTCGAAACGCAGGTGCGCCGCGCTCGACACCTTGTTGACGTTCTGACCGCCCGCTCCCTGGGCGCGGATGGCCGTGAAATCGACCTCGCGGGGATCGACCACCGGGGGTTTCACGCCGCCACTCCCCGGCCCGCCATGCGCTGCAAAGCCGCCCGGCCGTGGCGCACCGCCCCGACCAGATGGACCAGGATCAGCGCGATCAGCAGCTTCGAGCCGACCGCGTGCAGCAGGCCGGTGCGGTAGTGCAGCGCCTTGTTCTCCTCGATCGGCGACGCGATGTCGAACCAGCCCAGTACATGGAGCGGGTGGCCGCCACTCCAGACCATCAGCGGGCCGGTGAGCACCATCAGCGCGAGCACCGCCAGCAGCGCGCCGTGGCCTGCCTTTTCCGCCACGCGCTGCCAGCCGGCGGGCGAGAGCGCCTGCGGGCTGCGGCCCGACAGCATCGCCTGCACGCGCCAGACGATGCGCGCCAGCAGCGGCACGAAAGCGAACACGCCGATCGCCACATGCCAGGCCCACAGCGCCTTGCGCTCCGGACCTTTGGGGAGCACGTCCGCCGCCACGACCCCGATGACCAGCATCGTCAGCGTCAGCAGCGCGCCGCCCCAGTGGGCGAGGCGCGACAGGCGGCCGTAGCGGTCGGGCTGGTCAAGCGTGGGCAGGGGGGTGGCAGGGCTGGACATGCTGGGGCTGCAGGGGGTGTGGGGAGACTGCCATTGTGCAGCCCGGCCCTTCGACCACCCGCGTCGGCACCCGCTGTGCCAGCGCGCACATCAGCTCGTAGCCGATCGTGCCCGCGGCCTGGGCCACCTCGTCGATCGCCAGCACGCTGCCGCTGCCCTGCGGCCCGTGGCCCCACAGCGTGACCTCGCTGCCAACCTCCGCCAGCGGCACCGGTGTCAGGTCCACGGCCAGCATGTCCATCGAGACGCGGCCGACGGTGGTGGTGCGGACGCCGTCCACCAGCACCGGCGTGCCCGTGGGGGCGTGGCGTGGATACCCATCCGCGTAGCCACAGGCGACCACGCCGACGCGCATCGGCTGTTCGGCGCGGAAGCGGCTGCCGTAGCCCACCGTGTCGCCGGGCTGCAGCGCCTGCGTGGAGATCAGCCGCGAGCGCAGCGTCATCGTCGGCGACAGGCCCCAGTGGGCGCTGTCGTGTTCGGGGAAATCGGGCGCGCTGCCGTAGCTCAGGATGCCGCTGCGCACCCAGTCGGCGCGTACCTCGGCATCGCCCGCGTGGCGCAGGATGGCCGCGCTGTTGCTCAAGGACCGCTCGCCGGGCAGGTCGTGCGTGGCGGCGTGGAAGGCGGCAACCTGTTCGGCGATGCCGCGCGGGCCGTCGGCGTCGGAGAAGTGCGTCATCAGCGAGATTTCGTCCACCTGCGGCAGCACGTTCAGCCGCGCCCAGGCGCTGCGCAGGTGGTGACCGGTGAAGCCGAGCCGGTGCATGCCGCTGTTCATCTTGAGAAAGACGCGGTGCGGCTGGTGGGTCTTGTGCGCGGCGAGCCAGTCGATCTGCGCCTCGTGGTGGACGACGTGCCAGAGGTTCAGCCGCGAGCACAGCTCCAGATCCCGTGGCTCGAAACAGCCTTCCAGCAGCAGCACCGGCCCGCGCCAGCCCAGGTTGCGCACGCGCTGCGCCTCGTCCAGGTCCAGCATCGCCATGCCATCCGCGCCCAGCAGCCCCGGCCAGACCCGCTCGATGCCGTGGCCATAGGCGTTGGCCTTGATGACCACCCACAGGCGGGAATCACCGGCATGGTGGCGGGCAACCCGCAGGTTGCCGGCGAGGGCGTCGGGGTGGAGGAGGGCTTCGATCGGGCGGGGCATGGGCGAAGATTGTGCCAGCCAGTCCTCGGCGGATCCCGCGCCCGCAGGGTGTCTCCGCACTGTGCGGGCAAGGGCGCGTGCTATAACCGCGCCGCATGAAAAAAGGCTTTCACACCATCATGTCGGCGCAGTTCTTCAGCTCGCTGGCAGACAACGCCTTGTTCGTTGCAGCGGTCGAGCTGCTGCGGACTTCTGGCGCTCCGGAGTGGCAGCGGGCCGCTCTGGTGCCAATGTTCGCGCTCTTCTACGTGGTCCTGGCGCCGTTCGTGGGGGCCTTCGCCGACGCGGTGCCCAAAGGCAAGGTGATGTTCTTCTCGAACAGCATCAAGGTCATCGGCTGCCTGATGATGCTGTTCGGCACGCACCCGCTGGCCGCCTACGCCATCGTCGGCCTGGGCGCTGCCGCCTACTCGCCCGCCAAGTACGGCATCCTGACCGAGCTGCTGCCGCCGTCGCAGCTCGTCAAGGCCAACGGCTGGATCGAGGGGTTGACGATCTCCTCGATCATCCTGGGCGTGCTGCTGGGCGGGCAACTGGTCGGGCCGCACATCGCGCCGCACCTGCTCGCCTTCGATTTCCCGCTGCTGGACCTGGGGGTGGACACGCCGCCCGAAGCCGCGATCTCGTCGCTGGTGTTCCTCTACATCATCGCGGCCATCTTCAACCTCTACATTCCGCGCACCGACGCGCCGCTGCAGCCGCTGTCCAGCGATCCGGTGGCGCTGGTGCGCGACTTCTCCGACTGCAACTCGCGCCTGTGGAACGACCGCCTGGGCCAGATCTCGCTGGCCACCACGACGCTGTTCTGGGGCGTGTCGGGCAACCTGCGCTACATCGTGCTGGCTTGGGCGGCTGCGGCGCTGGGCTATGGCACGACGCAGGCTTCGTCGCTGGTCGGCGTGGTGGCGGTCGGTACTGCGGTGGGCGCCGTGGTCGCGTCGATGCTGATGCGGCTGGAGCACGCCACGCGCGTCATGCCGCTGGGGGTGGCGATGGGGCTGCTGGTGGTGCTGATGAACTTCATCGACAACGTCTGGCTGGCCGCACCGTTCCTGATCGCGCTGGGTGCGCTGGGGGGGTATCTGGTGGTGCCGATGAACGCGCTGCTGCAGCACCGGGGCCACAACCTGATGGGCGCCGGCCGCTCGATCGCCGTGCAGAATTTCAACGAGCAGGCGTGCATCCTGGCGCTGGGGGCCTTCTACACGGGCATGACCCGCGGCGGTTTGTCCGCGTTCGGGGCCATCACGATCTTCGGGCTGCTGGTGGCGGGCACGATGGAGCTGATCCGCCGCTGGCACCGCCGCAACACGGTGGAGCACGCCGACGAGGTCGAACGCCTGATGAAGATCGCCCGCAGCGACGGCGGGCACTGAGCCGCAGGGCCGCGCCCGCCGCGCCCCTCAGAGCGACATCAGCGCCGTCGGCTGGAACACCCGGTCGAAGGTGCGGTCGTGGCGGGCCAGCAGTTGCGCCAGTTCGGCATCGTCCAGTGGCGTGCCGAGGCAGGCGTCGCAGTCGGCGAAGGTGGCGCGGATGCGCTCGATCGGCGCATGCCGCCCTGCCAGCGCCACCACCACCGGTGCCAGCCCGACCAGCGTCGGGTGGCGGCGGATGCGGCGGCAGGTCTGGAAACCGGCCGATCCCCCCTGGCCCATTCCCAGGAACACGAAGCCGAACACCAGCCGCCCGGTCAGCGCCACGGCTTCATCGCTGGTGCGGGTCAGCAGCACCCGGTAGCCGAACGCCATCAGCCGCTCGCGCAGCATCCGGCACTCGGCGGGGCTGTTGCTCACCACCAGCACCTGGTCGAGCCGCTGGTCGCCATCGGCCAGCACCGCGTTGCTGTAGCCGGAGCTGGCGCGGAAGTCCTGCACCTCGTGGTCGTTGAGCGCCTGTTGCCGCGTCAGGCCGCTCGGCCCCGTGGCGGCCAGCCGCAGCCGTGGTGTCAGCCCGGATTCGCGCAGTGCGCGGGCTGCGCGGCGGTTCTTCAGGTCGTCGAGCGCGCGGCGCAGTTGCATGGCGTCGATCGGCCGGCCCAGGTGGGCACCGGCGGTCGCGGGTGTTTTCGAGCCACCGATGAAGACCGTGTCGCGCACACGCCCGGCCTGACCGACCGTGTAGATCGCCTCCGGCTGGTCCGCATCCGCCACCAGCCAGTCACACTCGGCCACCGAGCCGTCCACCGTGTAGACCGGCACGGCGTCCACCAGCCGGAAGTAGCTCTCCAGCGTTCGGCGCTCGAACGCACTGAAGCCGACGATGGCAATTCGCTGGGCGACAGGGCGCATGGGGTTCTCCGGGCTGTAACTGATTTGTGACAAGCCGATTCTTCGAGACCCCCTGTCCCCCGTCAAGGCACCGATCCCCCTCAATACGATGTGGTACCGACCACCCTTTGGGGTGGAATGCACACCGGTGTGCCCCGTTTTTTCCTGATCGATCCCCGACTTAGGGCGGTCGTGACCCGGCGGATAATCTGCCACCCCTTCCGCAGGAGCCTTGTCCATGTTCGAACACGTCGATGCCTACGCCGGCGATCCCATCCTCACGCTCAACGAGAACTTCCAGAAAGACCCCCGGCCGGGTTTGATCAACCTGTCGATCGGCATCTACTTCGACGACGCCGGGCGGCTGCCGGTGATGCGGGCGGTGCGCGAGGCGGAGACCGCGATGCTGCAGTCGATCGGGCCGCGGGGCTACCTGCCGATGGTCGGCGCGGCCAACACGCGCACGCAGATCCAGCACCTGCTCTTCGGCGCCGAACACGAGGCCGTCACCAGCGGCCGCACGGTGACGCTGCAGACGCTGGGCGGCTCGGGCGCGCTCAAGGTCGGTGCGGACTTCCTGAAGAAGTATTTCCCCGACAGCGGCGTGTGGATCAGCGACCCGACCTGGGACAACCACCGGGCGATCTTCGAGGGCGCCGGGTTCGCGGTCCACACGTATCCGTACTACGACCCCGCGACCGGCGGGCTGCGGTTCGAGGCGCTGCTGGAGGCGATCCGCGGCCTGCCGTCACGCTCGGTGGTGCTGCTGCATGCGTGCTGCCACAACCCGACCGGGGTGGACCTGACGGCGGCGCAGTGGGGCGAGCTGATCCCGGTGCTGGCCGAGCGCGGGCTGATTCCGTTCGTGGACATCGCTTACCAGGGCTTCGGCGACGGGGTGCAGGAAGACGCCTTCGCGCTGCGGGCGCTGGCGGATGCGGGCATCGCCTTCTTCGTGGCGAACAGTTTTTCCAAGAGCTTCTCGCTCTACGGCGAGCGGGTCGGCGGCCTGAGCGTGGTCTGCCCTACGGTGGCGGAAGCCGGGCTGGTGATCGGGCAGTTGCAGGTGGCGGTGCGCAAGAACTACTCCAGCCCCGCGACCCACGGTGGCCAGATCGTCGCCCGCGTGCTGGCGGACGTGGCGCTGCGGCAGTCGTGGACGGATGAGCTGGACGCGATGCGGGTGCGGATCCAGGCGATGCGCGAGCGGCTGCACGCTGTCCTGTCGGAGAAGGTGCCGGGGCGGGATTTCAGCTACTTCCTGACGCAGCGCGGGATGTTCAGCTACACGGGGTTGTCGCCGCAGCAGGTGGACGAGTTGCGCGAGGTGCATGGGGTGTACCTCGTGCGCTCGGGGCGGATGTGCGTGGCGGGGTTGAACAGCGGGAATGTGGAGCGGACGGCGCAGGCGATGGCGAAGGTGCTGGCTGGTCGGTGATCGCTTGTCCTTGATCGTGGTCAAGGTCTGCCATGCCCCGATCGGCACAATCCCCGCTGCCACACCTTTGACGCCGAGTACCTGTCGCGTCGCTGCCCCTTTCCAGGCCGAACTGCTGCGTTGCCGTGCGCTGCGTATGCTGACGGCCATTCAGAGTCCCGTTTCATCTTCACCCCAGACACCCAAAGGAACCCCCCATGACCATGCAACGCCGCGTTTTCCTGATGACCCTCGCCGCTTCCGGCGCCGTGCTCGGCACCGCCGCCCAGGCGCAAGCCCTCGTGGACGAGAAGGACGCTGCGGCGGCCGGCCTCGGCTACGTGGCCGACGCCAAGAAGGCCGACGCCAAGAAGTTCCCCAAGTACGCCGCCGGCCAGAACTGCGCCGGCTGCGCGCTGTACCAGGGCAAGGCGGGCGACAAGGCTGGCGGCTGCCCGTTGTTCGCTGGCAAGCAAGTGGCCGGCGCCGGCTGGTGCAGTGCCTGGGCCAAGAAGGCTTGATCCGGTCCTGACCGAGGGCGGGCCGGGCCGGGCGGCGTCTGCCGCAGAATGGCGCCAGAAGCTTCTGGAGCGACCATGCCCGCCCTGCACGATCTCCCTGCTACCGCGCTGCTCGCCCTCTACCGGCATGGCGATGTCTCGCCGGTCGAGGTCGTCGGCGCCGTGCTGGACCACATTGCCTGCTGGGAGCCGCATCTGTGCGCCACCTACGCGCTTGATCCGGCCGCGGCGCTGGTCCAGGCGCGGGCGTCCGAAGCACGCTGGCGCCGCGGCGAGCCGTGCGGCCTGCTGGACGGTGTGCCGACGATGGTCAAGGAGAACATCGCCACCCGCGGCACACCGACGCCGCTCGGCACCGCTGCGACCGTCCTCACCCCAGCCACCGCCGATGCCCCGCCCGCCGCCCGGCTGCGTGAGGCCGGCGCCGTGCTGCTGGGCAAGACGACGATGCCGGACTACGGGATGCTGTCCTCGGGCCTGTCGAGCTTCCACCCGCTGACGCGCAACCCGTGGGATCTGACGAAGAACCCCGGTGGTTCCAGCGCGGGCGCCGGGGCGGGTGCCGCTGCCGGTTACGGGCCGCTGCACCTCGGCACGGACATTGGTGGATCGGTGCGCCTGCCCGCAGGCTGGTGCGGTGTCTTCACGCTGAAACCGAGCCTCGGCCGCATCCCGATCCAGCCCGCCTATGCCGGCCGCGTTGCTGGCCCGATGACGCGCACCGTCGCCGACGCGGCGCTGATGATGCGCGTGCTCAGCCAGCCGGACTGGCGTGACGCAACCAGCCTGCCGGCGCAGGACATCGACTGGGATGCCCCGGAACTCGACCCGCGTGGCCTGCGCATCGGGCTGCAACTGGACGCCGGCTGGGGCATGCCGCTGGACGCGCAGGTGAGGGCGGTGGTCGAGGATGCGGCGCGGTGCTTCGAGTCGGCCGGCGCCATCGTCGAGCCGATGCCCGCCTTCATGACCCGCGAGATGGCCGACGGCATGGACCGCTTCTGGCGGATGCGCTCATGGCTGGACTTCTCCGCGTTGCCAGCCGAGCGGCGCGACAAGGTGCTGCCCTACATCCGCGAATGGGTGTCAACCGGCGCCGAACTGACGGCAACGCAGGTCTTCCATGGCCACAGCCAGATGGCCGCAATGCGCGACGCGGCGGTGGCGGCGACGCAGCCCTTCGACTTCGTGCTGTCTCCTGTGGCGCCATGCGTGGCCTTCGCCGCCGAGTGGGCCAGCCCGCTGAACGACCCGCAGCGTCCGTTCGAGCACATCGCCTTCACGCTGCCGTGGAACATGAGCGAGCAGCCCGCCGCGTCCATCAACGCGGGCTGGAACGACGCCGGCCTGCCGATTGGCCTGCAGATCGTCGGCCACCGCCATGACGACCTCGGCGTGCTGCGCCTCAGCCGGTGGTGGGAAGGGCGGCGGGGTGCGCAGCGGGCGTGGCCAGCAGCTCCGGGGTGAGCTGGGCAACCGCCTGGTAGTGCGTCAGGAACACCTGGCCGCGCAGGTGGCGCAGGAAATCGGTCGCCTGCAGCCGGTCCATCACCGGCCCCTTGACCTCCGACAGGTGCAGCACGATGCCCGCGTCGCGCAGCCGCTGCTCGATCGCCTCCAGGCTTTCGAGGGCGCTGGCGTCGATGCTGTTGATCGCCGAGCACTGCAGCACCACATGCGCCAGCGCCGGCTGCAGCGCCACCGCATCGTTGACCCGGTCCTCCAGGCTGCGCGCGTTGGCGAAGTACAGGCTCTCGTCCACCCGCAGGCTCACCAGGCGCGGGCTGACCCGCACGTCGTGGCGCTGCACGTTGCGGAAATGCTCGGTCCCCGGCACGAGTCCTACCGTGGCGATGTGTGGCCGGCTGGTGCGGAACAGGTAGAGCACCAGCGACACGCCGACCCCGACGATCAGCCCCGTTTCCACGCCCTCCACCAGCGTGGCGAGCAAGGTGGCGGCGACCGCGGCGAAGTCGGGTTTCGAGTAGGCCCAGGTGCGCCGCAGGATGCCGAAGTCCACCAGCGACAGCACCGCCACGATGATCGTCGCCGCCAGCGTGGCCAGGGGCAGGAAGTACAGCGCCGGGGTCAGCAGCAGCGAGGCCAGCGTGATGCCGACCGCCGTGAAGACGCCGGCCGCCGGGGTCTGTGCCCCCGCGTCGAAGTTCACCACCGAGCGCGAGAACCCGCCCGTCACCGGGAACCCGCCGCTGAACGCCGCCGACAGGTTGCTCGCGCCGAGGGCCACCAGCTCCTGGTCCGGGTCGATGCGCTGGCGCCGCTTGGCCGCCAGGGTCTGGCCGACCGACACCGACTCGACGAACCCGACCACGCTGATCAGCAGCGCCGGCATGAACAGCGACTGCCACAGCGCCACATCCCACACCGGCATCGTCAGCGGCGGCAGCCCCTGCGGAATGTGGCCGACGATCTTGACGCCCTGCGCCTGCCAGCCCAGCGCCCAGGTCAGGCCCGTGGTGACGGCAATCGCCGCGACCGGCCCGGCCTTGGCGCACAGGTCGGCGAGCTTGGGCGACAGGCCCCACCGTGTCAGCAGCGGCTTCAAGCCCTTGCGCACCCAGAACAGGAACGCCGCGGTCGCCACCCCCATGGTCAGCGTCAGGGCGTGGGTGTGGGGGATTTGCCGGGCCAGCGCGAGCAGCAGCTCGACGAGGTTGTGCCCCTCGGCCTTCACGCCCATCAGCGTCTTGAGCTGGCTGGCGGCGATGATCAGCCCCGACGCCGAGATGAAACCCGAGATCACCGGGTGGCTCAGGAAGTTGGCCAGGAACCCCAGCCGCAGCACCCCCATCAGCAGCAGCATCCCGCCCGACAGGAAGGCCAGCGTGATCGCCTGCGCCCAGTAGGCGGCCGAACCGGCGGTGGCGTGTTCGCCGATGGCGGCGGCCGTCATCAGCGACACCACCGCCACCGGCCCGACCGCCAGCACCCGGCTGCTGCCGAACACGGCGTACAGCAGGAGCGGCGCGACGCTGGCGTACAGCCCGACCTCGGCGGGCAGGCCGGCCAGCAGCGCGTAGGCCAGGCTCTGCGGGATCAGCATCACGGTGACGATCAGCGCCGCCACGAGGTCGCTGACCAGCGTGTCGCGGTCGTACTGGCGGCCCCAGTCGAGCAGGGGCAGGCGGGGCAGTGAAATCATCCGACGCATCCGACTCATCCGACCAGTTCCGGCTCGGCCAGCCACTCGCGGCCCTTGAGCATGGCCTGCCAGTACAGCGGCGGCAGGATGCGCTCCTTCAGGTACCACGCGAGGCGGGACGGCTGGGTGCCGTCGATCAGCCACTGCGGGAAGCTCGGCTTGACCTTGCCGCCGTAGGTGAACTCGGCCAGCACGATCTTGCCGCGCTCCACCGTCAGCGGGCAGGAGCCGTAGCCGTCGTACTGCGCCGCCCCCTTGCGCTTGCCCAGCGCCACGAGCAGGTTGTGGGCCACGACGGGGGCCTGCTTGCGGGCAGCGGCGGCGGTCTTGGCATTGGTGGTGTTGCCGGCGTCGCCCAGCCCGAAGATGTTCTCGTATCGCTTGTGGCGCAGGCTGCTCGGATCGACCTCGACCCAGCCGGCGGCGTCGGCCAGCGGGCTGCTGCGGAGGAAGTCGGGCGCTTTCTGCGGTGGCACGGCGTGGAGCAGGTCGAATTCGCGCACCACCGTCTGCTTGGTGCCGTCGGCGTTGGCTTTGCTGAACGTGGCGCGGCGGGCCGGGCCATCGACCGACACCAGCGTGTGGCCGAAGTCCAGGGCGACACCGTAAGCCTTGATGTATGCCATCAGCGCCGGCACGTAGTCCGCCACGCCGAACAGCACTGCCCCGGCATTGCAGAACTCGATCTGGATGTCCTTGAGCACCCCCGTGCGGCGCCAGTGATCCGCCGAGAGGTACATCGCCTTCTGCGGCGCGCCGGCGCACTTGATCGGCATGGGGGGCTGCGTGAACACGGCCCGGCCGCCGCGCAGTTGTTGCACCTGCTCCCAGGTGTAGGGCGCCAGGTCGAAGCGGTAGTTCGAGGTCACGCCGTGGCGGCCCAGCGATTCGGCCAAGCCCTCGATGCCCTGCCAGTCGAGCTTGAGTCCGGGGCAGACCACCAGTTGCTGGTATTTGACGACGCGGCCGTTGTCGAGGCGCACCGCGTTGCGCTCCGGCTCGAAGCCGGCGACGGCGGCCTTGATCGACTGCACGCCGCGGGGCAGGACCGCGGCCATCGGGCGGGCGGTGCTGCGCGGGTCGAAGATGCCGGCGCCCACCATGGTCCAGCCGGGCTGGTAGTAGTGGGTGTCGGCCGGGTCGATGATGGCGATGTCCAGCCCTGATTGGCGCGCCAGCAGGCTGGCAGCCACGGCAATGCCGGCCGCGCCCCCGCCGACGATCACCACCGCGTGGCTGGATTCGTCCACCTGGACGGGGGCCTTGCGGCTGTTGTGCGGGCGGGTGGGGGTGGGCTGGGTCATGGCTTGTCTCTTGGTTCTTGGTTCTTGGTTCTTGGTTCTGGGTAGGGGCCGGCTGCTCACAGGGCGTTCAGCGGGATCTTGATGTAGCGGGTGCCGTTGTCCTCGGCCGGCGGAAACTGGCCGGCGCGCATGTTGATCTGCACCGAGGGCAGGATCAGCGTGGGCATGTCCAGCGTCGCGTCGCGGGTCTGGCGCATGGCCACGAAGTCGTCCTCGCTGATGCCGTCGCGCACATGGACGTTGGCGGCCCGCGCTTCGGCCACGGTCGAGACGAACGCCACGGCCCGCCCGCCCGGCTGGTAGTCGTGGCACATGTACAGCCGCGTCTCGGGCGGCAGGCTGAGCACCCGCTGGATCGACCGGTACAGCGTGCGCGCATCGCCGCCGGGGAAGTCGCAGCGCGCCGTGCCGTAGTCGGGCATGAACAGCGTGTCGCCGACGAAGGCGGTGGTCTGCGCGCCGGCCGCGTCGCGCACGACGTAGGTCATGCAGGCCGGAGTGTGGCCGGGGGTGTGCAGGGCCTGGAACTGCAGCGTGCCCAGCGCCACGGTCTCGCCGTCGGCGAAGAGGTGGTCGAACTGGCTGCCATCGCGGGCGAACTCGGCACCGGCGTTGAACAGCGTGCCGAAGACGCGCTGCACGGTGGTGATGTGCTGGCCGATGCCGATGCGCCCGCCGAGCTGCTGGCGCAGGTAGGGCGCGGCCGAGAGGTGGTCGGCGTGGACGTGGGTCTCCAGGATCCAGTCCACGGTGGCGCCGAGTGCCTTCACGCGGGCGATCAGCCGGTCGGCCTGCGTGGTGCGGGTGCGGCCGGACTTGGGGTCGTAGTCGAGCACGCTGTCGATCAGGGCGCAGCGGCGCGTGGCGGTGTCCAGCACGAGGTAGCTCACCGTCGAGGTGGCGGGGTCGAAGTGGCCTTCGATCTGCAGGGAAGTGGGGTGGGTCATGGCGTGCGGCGCGCGGCGTCCGAGGTCGGGTAGGGTGGTGGTCTATCAAGAGACATGCCATGCCATGCTCAGGGCTGGCGCCGGGGGCAATCGCCCGATGAGCACTGCCACAATCGGGGTTTCTGGCAGTGTTGGCAGTCCGATGCACTGCCAGGCAGTCTGCCATTCCACCACCATCCCCCTGTGTGCCATGCCCCTGTCCACGACCAACCTGCACGCCCTGCTGTCGTTCATCGAGCATGAGCCGCAACCGATGATGGTGCTCGATCCCGGCTACCACATCCTGGCCGCCAACACCGCCTACCAGCGGCAGTTCGGCACCCTCGACCGGCCCTACGTCGGCCACAAGTGCTTCCGTATCTCGCACCACTACGATGTGCCCTGTGACCAGGCGGGCGAGCACTGCCCCATGGCCAAGGCGCTGGAGTCCCGCGGCCCCGACCGGGTGCTACACGTCCACCACACCCCCCGCGGGCCGGAGCATGTGGACGTGGAGCTGCGCCCGATCTTCGACGCCGAGCAGCGCATCGTCGCCTACGTGGAGCGGCTGACCACCGTGCGCAGCGCCTCCGCCCAGCCCAGCGCGGACGGGCTGGTCGGGCGCTCGCCGACCTTCACGGCGGCGCTGGGGGCGCTGCAGCGGGTGGCGCCGTCGATGCTGCCGGTGCTGCTGCTGGGCGAGTCGGGCACGGGCAAGGAGCTGTTCGCCCGTGCGGTCCACGAGTCGAGTGCGCGTGTACGCGGGCCGTTCGTGGCGGTGGACTGCTCGGGGCTGACGGAGACGCTGTTCGAGAGCGAGCTGTTCGGCTACGAGAAGGGCGCCTTCACGGGGGCGCACCAGCGCAAGAAGGGGCTGGTCGAGACGGCACAGGGCGGCACGCTCTTCCTGGACGAGATGGGGGACGTGCCGCTGGCGATGCAGGTCAAGCTGCTGCGCCTGATCGAGTCAGGGACTTTCCGGCGGGTGGGCAGCCCCGAAACGCAGCAGGCCGATTTCCGGCTGGTGGCCGCCACGCACCAGCCGCTGCAGCAGATGGTGGCCGAGCGCCTGTTCCGGCAAGACCTGTACTACCGGATCAGCGCCTTCCCGATCCATCTGCCACCGCTGCGCGAGCGGCTCACGGACATTCCGGTGCTGGTCGATTCGATCTTGCGCCGGGGGGCTGCGCAGTCACCGCCCCTGCCGTCGGTCACGGTGGACCCGCAGGCCATGGCGCGGCTGATGGCGCACGACTGGCCGGGCAACATCCGCGAGCTGCGCAATGTGCTGGACCGGGCGCGGCTGTTCGCCGACGGGGGTGTGGTCCGGGCTGCGCACCTGCCCGACAGCGTAGGCGCCGAGGCGCGGCTGCCGGGTCCGGCGCGGCCTGGTGCGGCGAGGCAGGCTGGCCGCGGCGAGTCCGAGCCGGACCTGCCGCGGCTGGAGCGGCTTCTGGCCGAGTTCGCCGGCTCACGGCGTGCGCTGGCGCAGCATCTTGGCTGGAGCGAGCGCACGCTGTACCGCCGGCTGGCTCAACTCAACGCTTGAGCGCGTCGCGGATCTCGCGCAGCAGCACGACGTCTTCGGCCGGCGGGGCGGGCGGTGCCGGCGGTGCAGCAGGCGCTTCGCGCTTCATGCGGTTCATCGTCTTGACCATCATGAAGATGATGAAGGCGAGGATCACGAAGTTGATGGCGATGGTGACGAAGTTGCCGTAGGCCAGCACGGCGCCGGCCTTCTTCGCTTCGACCAGGGTGGTGGCCGTCTGGCCATTCAGCGCGATGAACTGGTTGCTGAAGTCCATGCCGCCAAACACCTTGCCGACGATCGGCATGACGATGTCGCCGATCAGCGAATCGACGATCTTGCCGAAGGCGCCGCCGATGATCACGCCGACCGCCAGGTCCATCACATTGCCCTTGAGGGCAAATTCCTTGAATTCACTCGCCATGCTCATTGGTTTCTCCTGTTATTCGTTAAGCGTCCGACAACATGCCGTTACGCAGTCGTGAAGTATTACCGTCGTAAGTTATCTGTCAAGTCGGATTGCCCTGTTGTTTTTGGCTCAGATGCATGCCTTCATCCAAGGCCAAGCCTGTCAGCAAGTGTGCAGATCCGGTGATGCGCTGGGCTAGAATCAGGGGTTGTCCCCATCTCAGACCGGACCTTCTTTTCCCGAGGAATCACATGAGTGACCAGCAAGTCGACCAGGCCAAGCGGACGTGGCTGATCGCGTCGGGCTGCGCCGGCGCTGTCGGCGGTTTAGCGACTGCCGTGCCCTTCGTCAGCACCTTCACCCC
>NZ_JAAFKF010000067.1 GCF_013299175.1 Sphaerotilus sp. | reverse complement strand
GCATCAGGCGAGGTGGGCGCGCAGTTGCCGGAACCAGCGCCGGATACGGCTGGACGTGTTCGAGATCGCCATGTGTGCGGCCCAGGACGTGGGCACCAGCAGCACCGCCAGCAGCCAGAGCTGCGCGGCCCGGCGTTCGCTCCAGGTGTAGCCGGGGCAGGCGGCGAGCGAGTCGGCCTGCATCCGCATCAGCGAGGCGAGGGTGTCGGCGGGGTAGGGGTGGCGTTCCGGCTCGGTGCGCAGCGACAGGGCGCGGCTGCGCAGATTCCAGGGGGCGTGCAGCGGCGGGCTGGCCACGTCGATGCCGTCCACGCGGGCCAGCAGCGCCAGCGTCGTGGCGCGGCGGTGGGCCTCGATGCGCAGCATGTCGCCATGGCGGGCCGAGATGTTGCCGAAGCAGCCCCGCGCCCGGTTCGCCGACGAGTGGATGCGGTACGACCCCAGCGGACGCGGCGCATTGACGATCCGGCCGTGGAACGCGCTCAGCAGGATGGGGGGCGTGTCGGCAGCGCGGCGCCAGGCGGCTTCGTCCAGCGGAAAATAACGCGCGATGGCACTGCGGCGGTAGAGGTTGCCACTGGAGGGCGGGCTGCCGTAGGTGCCAAACCGCTCGATCAGCGGACGTACATCGCCGTCGTGCAGCAGATAGGGGATCTGGCGCCCCATGGGACGGCCAGCCTCCGTGATGCACTGCAACTGGAACTGGATCTTGGCCACTCCCTCGGCCATCAGCGGCAGGCAGGTCGCCAGTGCATCCGGCGCCAGCAGATCGTCCGCATCCAGGAACAGCACCCACTCGCCCGTGCTGCGTGCCAGACCGGCGTTCATGGCGCTGGCCTGTCCGCGGTTGTCGGGGCTGTGCCACGTCTGGATGCGCGACCCGTAGCGGGCCATCACCGCCTGCGACCGGTCGGTGGACGCATCGTCGCAGACGATCACCTCGACTTCGGCGCCCAGCGACGGACTGGCCTGGGCGAGTGCGCTGTCGATGGCGGCACCGAGGTACCGGGCGTAATTGAAGTTGTTGATGAGGATGGAGATTCGCATACAAGATCAGTAGTTACAGAAGGATACTGTTTTGCCATGCGAACCTGGCTCCCGTGTCTCGGGCACGGGGCATGCCCCAACCAAGGGGGGCGGTGGGGTCAGGCGGTCAGGCCGTGCCGGAGTCTTCCGGATACAGCCCGCGGCCACGCGCGAAGAGCCGGGTGAGTCCGAGCAGCACGTCGATCTGCGGTGTCGGTCGCTGCACACGCTGGCCGATTTCCCGCACGGCGGTGACGATGGCGTCCAGCTCGATCGGGCGGCCGGCTTCCACGTCCTGGAGCATCGAGGTCTTGAACGCACCGAGCTTGGCGGTGATCAGGTGCCGGTCTTCGGGGCGTTGCGCGATGTGGCAGCCGATGCGCTCGCCGATCTGGGCGGCTTCGGCCATCGCGTCGGTGCAGAACTGGCGGATCAGCGGGTCCGCCAGCACGCGGTCGATGGTGGCGCCGGTGAGGGCCGAAATCGGGTTCATCGTCAGGTTGCCCCAGAGCTTGTACCAGATGTCCGACCGCACATCGGCCGAGTGCGTCACGTCGAATCCCGCCGCGCCCAGCAGCGCCACGACCCGCGCCGAGCGTTCCGAATGCCCGCCGAGCGGCTCGCCGACAATCAGCCCTTGCCCCATGCGGTGCTGGACCAGACCGGGTTCGGGCGAGGCCGTGCTGGCATGGACCACGCAGCCCAGCACGCGGTACAGCGCAATGGCCTCCCGGAGGGTGCCGCCCGGATCGACGCTGTCCAGCGGCGCATCGCCCAGCGCGGTCTGGCCTTCGATGAACCACCACGGCACGCCGTTCATGGCGGGCAGGACGACCGTTTCAGGGCCGAGCAAGGGGCCGATCTGGCGAGCGACCTGCGCCAGCGCCGGGCCTTTGACGGCGAGGATGACGAGATCCTGGATGCCCAGGTCCGCCGCGTGTTCCGACGCGGCCGCCACCGGGGCTTGCAGCAGCGCATCGCCCTGGCGCAAGCGCCAGCCGTGGGTGCGCAGGGCATCGAGCGTCGCACCCCGGGCCATCGCGCTCACGCGCACACCTTCCTGCCCGCTGACCGCCAGCCGGGTGCCGATGAAACCGCCGATCGCGCCGGCGCCGATGATGCAGATGTTCTTCATGTCGGTTCTCAACCTCGGTCAGCTCACGATGTAGGCCGCGGCCCCGGTGGCGATGAGCACGCCCTCGTCATTGTGGAGGCGCATCTGCGTCGAGCCGACCCGCCCGCCCAGCCGCGTGACTTCGGCGCTGGCGATGAAGTGCTGGCCGATGCCCTGGCGCAGGTAGTCGATGCGCAGGTCGATCGTGCCCATGCGGCTGAAGCGGTGCATGACCTGGTCGGCGGATTCGTCGGGGTGTTTTTCGCCGATGGCGGTGGTCAGTGCGAAGCCGCCCATCGCGTCCAGCGCGGCGGAGATGACACCGCCGTGCAACCGGCCGTAGAGGAAATGCCCGACCAGCTCCGGGCGCATCTCGAAGCGCAGGCGCGGCACGGCCGGGTCCAGCGATTCGACCTTCAGACCGAGCACGGTGTTGAAGGTGATGCGCTGTTCCCAGAGTTCGGTGATGGCGAGGTGCAGGCGTTGCTGTTCCTCGGCGCTGCGGCGTTGGACGGGCTTGGTGTGGGCGGTGTGCGGCATGGTGTCGGCGATGTTAGCGGGCCAGGGTCTGCGCTATCGTCGCGTGCATGACGCTCCCCGCACGACCCGACCGCTTCGACCGACTGGACGCCCTGCGCGGGCTGGCGATGGTCTGGATGACCGGCTTTCACCTGGCCTTCGATCTGAACCAGTTCCACCTGATCCCGCGCCAGCATTTTTATGCCGATCCGTTCTGGACGCTGCAGCGCATGGCCATCGTGACGCTGTTCCTGGGTTGCGTCGGGCTGTCGCAGGCGGTGGCGCAGGCGCAGCAGGTGGAGAGTCCCCGCTTCTGGTGGCGCTGGGCGCGCATCGCGGGAGGGGCGCTGCTGGTCAGTGCGGGGTCGGCGCTGATGTTTCCGCGCAGTTGGATCAGCTTTGGCGTGCTGCATGCGGTGGCGGTGATGCTGCTGATCGTGCGGGGACTGCGGGGACTGCGGCTGCCCGACTGGGGCTGGATCGCGCTGGGGGTGGGGGTGTTTGCCGTGGCGTCGCGCGTGTCGCATCCGCTGTTCGACGCGCGCTGGACCAATTGGCTGGGGCTGACCACCCGCAAGCCGATCACCGAGGACTACGTGCCGCTGCTGCCGTGGTTCGGTGCCGTGGCGGTGGCGATGGGGGTGGGGCAGTGGCTGCTGAGGAGCCGCCCGGCGCTGCTGCAGGGCGGATTGCCTGCTGCGCTGCAGCCGCTGGCGCGGCTCGGGCGGTGGTCGCTGCCGTATTACCTGCTGCACCAGCCCGTGCTGATCGGGCTGGTGATGGCTTGGACTTACTGTGCGCCGAACTTGTAGTCGGTCTTGGCCTTGGCCTTCAGGTCTTCACGGAACTTGTTGATCTTGGCCTGCTGCAGACGCTGGCTGAGCTGCGGCTTGACCTCTTCCAGGCTCGGGAAGGTGGCGGCGCGCGTGTCGTCGAGCTGGATGATGTGGTAGCCGAACTGGCTCTTCACGGCGGTCTCGGTGAACTTGCCCTTTTCCAGCTTGGTCATGGCCTGCGAGAACTCGGGGACGAAGTTGCCCGGTGCGGCCCAATCCAGATCGCCACCGTTCGGTGCCGATCCCGGATCCTTGGAGTTGGCCTTGGCGAGTTCCTCGAACTTGGCGCCGGCCTTGAGCTGGGCGATCAGGGCCTTGGCCTCGTCTTCCTTCTCGACCAGGATGTGGCGCGCACGGTATTCATTGCCACCCGCACCGCCAGCGCCCTTGAGCTTCTCGTACTCGGCCTTCAGTTCGGCGTCCGAGACGGCGTTCTTCTTCTGGTAGTCGCTGAACAGCTCGCGGATCAGCAGACTCTGGCGGGCCACGTCCATCTGGCTGCGGTATTCCTCGCTGCGCTGCAGGCCGCGGCTTTCCGCTTCCTGCACGTAGATCTCGCGCAGCACCAGCTCGTCCTTGACTTGCTGCTCCAGCTCCGGCGTGCGGGGCTGGTTGCCTTGCTTGGTGACTTGCGTCATGAACGATTCGAAGCGCGCCTTGGGCACGCCCTTGCCGTTGACGATGGCGATGTTCTGCGCCGAGGCCAGCGCCGGCAGCAGAGCGGCGGCGAGGGCCACAGCGGACACGGCAAACGAGAGCTTCTTCATGGAATGCGGAACCTTTTAGAGAGAGAGGAATTCAATCGCCAACGCATGGATACCCTGGGGAATCAACTCGGCGACGGCATCATACACAAGCCGATGTCGGGCAATTCGGGGCAGTCCGGCGAACCGTTCCGAGTGGATGCGCACCCGGAAATGCCGTCCGGAAGCCGCTCCGACATGCCCGGCGTGGAGGTGACTTTCGTCGATGACCTCCAGTGCGGTGGGACTCAGATGCTGGTGCAGCGCCTGTTCGATGGCGAGGGCGGTGACGCCGAAGGTGGGGGTGGCGTGCATGGCGTCTGGCTTACTCGCTGTCTGGGGACTTTAGGTGGCGCGTCAGGTAGAAACCTTGAGCGACCATGAACACGAACATGAGGCCCATGCCGCCGAAGGACTTGAACGAAACCCAGGTGCTGGTGTCGTAGTGGTAGGCCACCCAGAGGTTGAGCACGCCCATGAAGCTGAAGAAGGCGATCCAGGCCAGGTTCAGGGTGCGCCAGGCGAAGGCGGGCAGGTCGATCTGCTCGCCCATCATGATCTTCAGCAAGTTCTTGTTGGCCAGGATCGGGCTGAGCCAGAAGGCCGCGGCCATGACCCAGTACAGCACGCTCGGCTTCCACTTGATGAAGGTGTCGTTGTGGAAGTAGATGGTGGCGCCACCCATGACGGTGACGAGTCCGAGGCTGACCCACAGCATCGTGTCCACCTTCTGGCCGCGCAGCTTGAGGTAGATCACCTGCGCGAAGGTGGCCAGGATGACGACCACCGTGGCCAGCAGCACCGGTGCCTCCTTCGGGCCGACCGCGCCACCGGCGACGATGAAACCGAACCAGTCGGTGGCGAAGGCGGCGGCTTCGTCGGCGCGTTTTTCTGCCTGGTTGAAGGTCAGGAAGAATAAAACGATGGGCAGGAAGTCGAGGAAGATTTTCATGGTGGGTGGCAGAGTTGGGCGCGAGTCTAGCGAAGCCGCCGCCTCAGGAGGAACACGAAATTTCGAGCGACCCAGCCCATTCAGGGGGCAGTGCGGCATACGCCGCGTGTTCGGGCTGTTCATCGAAGGGGCGGGCAAGGAGCTGGTGCAGGCGCAGGATTTCGGTGTAGTCACCCGCTTCGGCCTGGCGAATCGCCAGTTCAGCCAGGTGGTTGCGCAGGATGTACTTGGGATTGACGACGTCCATGCGGACACGGCGGTCGGCGTCCACGCTGTGCTCAGCGCGCAGGCGGTCATCGTAGCGGCACACCCAGGCGTCGAAGCCCTCACCGTCGAGGAACAGGTCGCGCACCGGTTCACGCGCTGCCGCGCCCGCCGCGCCGATCCGGTGCTCGCCCAGCAGCCGCCACGTCAGCGTGTAATCGACGCGGTGCCGCGCCATCAGGCGCATCAGGTCGTCGATCAAGGCCTGGTCGCCGTCCTGCTCGGTGGCGAGGCCGAGCTTGGCGCGCATGCGCTGGCCGAGCTGGTGGGCGAAGGTGTCCGGGTAGTGCGACAGCGCCTCGGTGAGCACGTCCTTGACGTGCCCGTCGTCACCGTCACCGTCGATCAGCGGCACCAGCGCCTGTGCCAGCGCGTGCAGATTCCAGTAGGCCACCTGCGGCTGGCGGGCATAGGCGTAGCGGCCCTGGTCGTCCGAGTGGTTGCAGATGTGCATCGGGTCGAAGCCGTCGAGGAAACCGAACGGTCCGTAGTCGATCGTCAGCCCGAGCACGCTGAGGTTGTCGGTGTTCATCACGCCGTGGCAGAAACCGACCGCCTGCCAGCCCGCCACCATCACGGCGGTGCGCTGGGACACCTCGGCCAGCAGCGCGGCAACCGGTTGCGCGGCGTCGCGGCAGTGCGGGTAGTGGTGGTCGATCACGAAGTCGGCGAGCTGCCGCAGCGCGCTGAAATCACCGTCGCGGACGTGGTGACAGAAGTGCTCGAAGTGCCCGAAGCGCAGGAAACTCGGTGCCGTGCGCGTCACGACCGAGGCCGTTTCCACCGTCTCGCGGCGCACCGGCAGATTCGACGCCACCAGCGCCAGCGCCCGCGTCGTCGGAATGCCCAGCGCGTGCATCGCCTCCGAGCACAGGAACTCGCGGATCGACGAGCGCAGCACCGCCCGGCCGTCGGCGCGGCGCGAGTAGGGCGTCATGCCGCTGCCCTTGAGCTGGAGTTCGCGCGGGCCGTTCGGGCCGTCCACCTCGCCCAGCAGCAGCGCCCGGCCGTCGCCCAACTGCCCCGCCCAGACGCCGAACTGGTGGCCGCTGTAGACGGTGGCAGCGGTCTGCATCCCTGGCCACGCTGCGCCGGCGCTGAACGCGGCCAGCGCACCGGGTTGCGTCCACCAGTCCGCGGGCCAGCCCAGCTCGGCCGCCGCCGCGTCGCTGGTGGTCACCCAGCGCGGATCTGGCAAAGCCTGGCCGGGCTGGTGGTGGGCGAAAGGCCGGCCCAAGGCGGCGTAGCGGTTGAGCCAGGGCAGAGCGCTCGGGTCGAACGGGGTGGGAATCATGGCCGGCAGTGTAGCCAGCGGCTTGCGTGGCTGTCGCTTCAGGGACATGCTTGTCCACCCATGCGGCGCGATGCTCGCCCGCGTTCCACCACCGACTCAGGAGACTTGACGACATGAGCACCCGCCCCCTGATGGCCCAGATGATGACGATGCCGCTGATGATTTCCTCGCTGCTGGTCCACGCGGCCCGGCACGCGGCCGACACCGAGATCGTCTCCAAGCGCGTCGAAGGCGACCTGCACCGCACCACCTACAAGGCCGCCGAGCTGCGCAGCCGCAAGCTCGCCCAGGCGATGGCCCGGCTCGGCTGCACGGCCGGCGACCGCGTGGCCACGCTGGCCTGGAACGGCTACCGCCACTTCGAGATCTACTACGGCGTCTCCGGCTCGCAGCTCGTCTGCCACACCATCAACCCGCGCCTGTTCCCCGAGCAGATCGCCTGGATCGCCGGGGACGCGGCGGACAAGGTGCTGTGCTTCGACCTGACCTTCCTGCCGCTGGTGGAAAAGCTCGCGGCCCACATGCCCTCGGTCCAGCACTACATCCTGATGACCGACCGCGCCCACATGCCCGCGCAGACCGGCCTCCCGAACCTGCTGTGCTACGAGGAACTGGTCGAGGCCGAGAACGGCGACTACGCCTGGCCGGTGTTCGACGAGCTGTCCGCATCGAGCATCTGCTACACCTCGGGCACCACCGGCAACCCCAAGGGCGCCGTCTACAGCCACCGCTCGACCTTGCTGCACGCCTTCGCCTCGGTCATGCCGGACGCGATGGATTGCTCCTCGGCGGATGTGGTCCTGCCGGTGGTGCCGATGTTCCACGTCAACGCCTGGGGGCTGCCGTACAGCGCGGCGATGGTCGGGGCCAAGCTGGTGTTTCCGGGGCCGCACCTGGATGGCAAGTCGTTGCATGACCTCTTCGAATCCGAGCAAGTCACGTTCAGCGCCGGGGTGCCAACGGTGTGGCTGGGCGCGATCAACTACATGAAGGCCAACGGCCTGAAGCTCTCCACCCTGAAGCGCACGGTGATCGGCGGCTCGGCCTGTCCGCCGTCGATGATGCGGACGCTGGAGGACGATTTCGGGCTGGAGGTGATCCACGCCTGGGGCATGACCGAGCTGTCGCCGCTGGGGACGCTGTCCAAACTGAAGGCCAAGCAGAAAGCGTTGCCGGCCGAGGCGCAGCACCGCTTGCTGGAGAAGCAGGGCCGCGTGATCTACGGCATCGACATGGCCATCGTCGGCGACGACGGGACCGAGCAGCCCTGGGACGGCCGCAGCACGGGCGATCTGGTGGTGCGCGGCCAGTGGGTGGTCAATGGCTATCTGGGCCGCACGGACTCGCCGCTGCAGTCGCTGGGTGGCCAGGACTGGTTCCCCACCGGCGATGTCGCCTCGATCGACCCCGACGGCTTCATGCAGATCACCGACCGCAGCAAGGACGTGATCAAGTCCGGCGGCGAGTGGATCAGCTCGATCGATCTGGAGAACATCGCCATGGCCCACCCGGCGGTGATGGAGGCCGCGGCCATCGCCTGTGCGCATCCGAAGTGGGACGAGCGGCCGCTGCTGGTGGTCGTGCGCAAGGCGGGGCAGTCGGTGACGCGGGACGAAGTACTCGCGTTCTACGGTGGGCGCATCGCCAAATGGCAGATCCCCGACGACGTGGTGTTCGTCGATGAACTGCCGCACACCGCGACCGGAAAAATCCAGAAACTCAAGCTCCGCGAGCAGTTCAAGCATTACGTGCTGCCGACGATCTGAGGCTGTTCGGGGTGGCGCAGGCGGCCTTGTCCCGACCGCGACAGGCGATAGTGGTAGTCCCTGACGCGGCGATGACCGGGCTTGCAGCACCATCTCGGCACCCGCCGGGAGCGCCGGCGCACTGCAAGGAGACTTCGAGATGTCGATCCGTATGAAAGCCAGCGTGCTGGCCGCGATGACCCTGTGCGCGTCGGCCGCGTTTGCCCAGAAGGGCGAGACGGTCAAGATCGCCTGGATCGACCCACTGACCGGTCTGATGGGTCCGGTCGGGCAGAACCAGGTCAACAGCTTCCGCTTCTTTGCCGAGAAGTTCAGTGGTGCAGGCAACCCGGCGGGCGTGAATTTCGAGGTCGTGCCCTTCGACAACAAGCTGAGTCCGGCCGAGTCGCTGACCGCGCTGAAGGCCGCCATCGACCAAGGCATCCGCTACGTGACGCAGGGCAACGGCTCGGGCGCCGCCGCCGCGCTGATCGATGCCATCAACAAGCACAACGAGCGCAACCCGGGCAAGGAAGTCATCTACCTGAACCACTCGGCGGTGGACCCGGACCTGACCAACAGCAAGTGCAGCTACTGGCACTTCCGCATGGACGCCGACACCTCCATGAAGATGGAGGCGCTGACCACCTTCATGAAGGACCAGAAGGATGTCCAGAAGGTCTACCTGCTGAACCAGAACTACTCGCACGGCCAGCAGGTCGCCAAGTACGCCAAGGAGATCATGGCGCGCAAGCGGCCCGACGTGCAGTTCGTCGGTGAAGACCTGCACCCGCTGGCCCAGGTGCGCGACTTCGCCCCGTATGTGGCCAAGATCAAGGCCAGCGGCGCCGACACGGTGATCACGGGCAACTGGGGGTCCGATCTGTCGCTGCTGCTGAAGGCGGCCAACGAAGCCGGTCTCACCGCCAAGTTCTTCACCTACTACACCGGCGTCACCGGCACCCCGACCGCGCTCGGTGCCCAGGGCGACGGCCGTGTCTTCCAGGTCTCCTACAACCACTACTTCCTGCCCGGGCAGATGGAAAAGTGGCGCGACGAGTTCCAGAAGAAGTTCGACGCCGACTTCTACACCGGCAGCGTGATCCACATCTACACCGCGCTCGGCGAGGCCATGGCCAAGGCGAAATCGACCGACCCGGTCAAGGTGGCGGCCACGCTGGAGGGGCTGAAGTTCAAGAGCTTCAACGGCGACGTGGAGATGCGCAAGACCGACCACCAGATGCAGCAGACGCTCTACATCACCCGCTGGCAGAAGACGGACAAGAAGTACAACTACAGCCCCGAGAAGACAGGCTACACGCTGGTGCCGGTGGCGACCTACGAGCCGTATGTCGCGAGCACGCCGACCTCGTGCCAGATGAAGCGCCCGTCCTGACCGTGCGTCGGCCCTGACCCCGCCCCCTGTCGTTGCGCGCCCTGTGGACCAGCTCACCATCAACCTCCTGAACGGCTTCAGCTCCGGGCTGCTGCTGTTCATGCTCAGTTCCGGCCTGACGCTGATCTTCAGCATGATGGGCGTGCTGAACTTTGCCCACGCCAGCTTCTACATGGTCGGCGCCTATGTCGGCTATGCGCTCACTGGCGTGGTCGGCTTCTGGCCGGCGCTGGTGATCGCGCCGCTGGTGGTGGGCGGGCTGGGGGCACTGTTCGAGCGGGGGGCGCTGCGGCGGGTCCACAAGTTCGGGCATGTGCCGGAGCTGTTGATCACCTTCGGGCTGTCCTACGTGCTGCTGGAAGTCGTGCAACTGCTGTGGGGCCGCACCTCGGTGCCGTTCTCGCCGCCGCCGCAATTGCAAGGCTCCGCCTTCACGCTGGTGCAGTCCTCGGTGGACGGGCTGCGGCTGGTGTGGGGGCAGGCACCGGCCGAGCTGTGCCAGAACACGGCCGGCGCTGTCCTGAGCTGCTCGCGCTTTCCGATGACGCGGGTGTTCATGATGGGCGTGGCGCTGCTGATGCTGGTGGCGCTGTGGGCCTTGCTGACGCGCACCCGGATCGGTCTGGTCATCCAGGCGGCGCTCACCCACCCGGAGATGGCCGAGGCGCTGGGCCACAACGTGCCGCGGGTGCTGATGCTGGTGTTCGGCAGCGGCTGCGCGCTGGCCGGGCTGGCGGGCGTGATCGGTGGCATCACCTTCATCACCGAGCCATCGATGGCGGCGGTGGTGGGCACCATCATCTTCGTGGTGGTCGTGGTCGGCGGTATCGGCTCGCTGGCCGGGGCCTTTGTCGGCTCGATCCTGGTGGGCCTGCTGCAGACCCTGCCGCTCACCGTGGACGGCTCGCTCGCCACGCTGCTCAACCACTGGTTCAGCGCCGGCATCGGCCCCGGCACCCCCGGCTGGCCGCTGCTGCGCATCACGATGGCGCAGGCCGCGCCGATCCTGCCCTACCTGCTGCTCGTGCTCATCCTCATCTTCCGCCCGAAGGGGCTGCTCGGAACGCGGGAGGGCTGAGGCATGTCGTCCAACCAGTCCAACGCCGCGCAATTCCATTTCAAGCCCTGGAACGTCGGGCGCTGGGTCATCTGGGGCGGTTTCGCGCTGGTCCTGCTGGTGGCACCGACGCTGTGGACCTCCGGGTTCGCGCTGACGATGCTGTCGCAGATGGGCGTGGCGATCATCATCTGCCTGTCCTACAACATGCTGCTGGGGCAGGGCGGGATGCTCAGCTTCGGCCACGCGGTCTACGCGGGTCTTGGCTCCTATCTGGCGATCCATGCCCTCAACCAGGTCGGAGCGGGCACGCTCGCGTTGCCGGTGAGCCTGGTGCCGCTGGTCGGCGGGCTGGGCGGGCTGACCTTCGCGGCCTTGCTGGGCTACGTGACCACCAAGAAAGCGGGCACGACCTTCGCCATGATCACGATGGGCGTGGGCGAGCTGGTCTGGTCGATGTCGCTGATGGTGCCGGAGTTCTTCGGCGGCGAAGGGGGCGTGTCGTCGAACCGGGTCGTCGGACAGGCGGTCATGGGCATCACCTTCGGCCCGCAGGTCCAGCTCTACTACCTCATCGCGGTCTACTGCTTCGTCTGCACCGCGCTGATGTACGCCTTCACCCGCACACCGCTGGGCCGGATGCTCAACGCCGTGCGCGACAACCCGGAGCGGGTCGAGTTCATCGGCTACAGCACGCAGCGCATCCGCTACATCGCCTTCATGATCGCCGGCTTCTTCGCGGGCGTCGGCGGCGGACTGGGGGCGCTGAACTTCGAGATCGTGACGGCGGAGGTCGTCGGGGCGCACCGCTCGGGCGCCTACCTGCTGTTCGTGTTCCTCGGTGGCGCGACCTTCTTCTTCGGGCCGATCCTGGGCGCGATCCTGATGGTGATCGCGCTGGTGCTGCTGTCGGAGCTGACAACGGCGTGGCTGCTCTACCTCGGGCTGGTGTTCCTGTTCATGGTGATGTATGCGCCGGGCGGGCTGGCCAGCCTCATCATGATGAACCTGCGCGTGGCTGCCTTCGGCAAGCTGCGCCAGTTGTGGACGGCTTATCTGGGCCTGTTCGGCACCGGGATGGCCGCACTCATCGGCATCGGCGCGATGGTCGAGATGGTCTACCACCGCCAGCTGAATGCGGCGCTCGGCCCGAAGCTGAAGTTCCTGGGTGCCACGCTGGACACCGAGAGCGTCAACACCTGGGTCGGCGCGGTGTTCGTGGTGCTGGTGGGCATCGGGCTGTTCGAGCTGACGCGGCGCGAGTTCGCTCGCCAATGGGGTGACACCCAGGGCGAGATCGAGAAGGAAATCAAACGCCGGGAGGCCCTGTGAGCACGACCACTCCGCCCGCCGCACCGGCTGGCTTTGCCGTCGAACTCGACAACGTCCACAAGTCCTTCGGCAAGACGCAGATCATCCGCGGCGCCCAGTTGCAGGTCCGCAAGGGCGAGCGGGTGGCGATCATCGGCCCGAACGGCGCCGGCAAGTCCACGCTGTTCAACCTCATCAGCGGCCGGCTGACGCCGACCAGCGGTCAGATCCGCCTCTTCGGCGAGCGCATCGAGGGCAAGGCGCCCTACGAGATCAACCGCAAGGGGCTGGCGCGCAGTTTCCAGGTCAGCAACCTGTTTCCGAAGCTGAGCGTGTTCGAGAACATCCGCTGTGCGGTGCTGTGGAGCCTGGGCTACCGGTATGCGTTCTGGAAGTTCCTGTCCGATCTGAAGGACGCCAACGACCGCACCGACGAGCTGCTGCTGCGGCTGCACCTCGACAAGCGCCGCGACGTGCTGGCGGTGAACCTGACCTATGCCGAGCAGCGGGCGCTGGAGATCGGCCTCACGATCGCGGGCGGCTCGCAGGTGGTGCTGCTGGACGAGCCGACCGCTGGCATGAGCCGCAGCGAGACGACGCGCTTCATCCAGCTCATCCGCCAAGTCACCGAGGGCCGCACGCTGCTGACCGTCGAGCACGACATGGGCGTGGTGTTCGGGCTGGCGGATCGCATTGCCGTGCTGGTCTACGGGGAGGTGATCGCCTTTGATACGCCGGAAGCGGTGCGCGCCAATCCGCGGGTGCAGGAGGCGTATCTCGGCTCCGTGCTGGCCCAGGGACACTGAACACAGACACATGCTCGAACTCGACAACCTCCACGCCTACTACGGCAAGAGCCACGTCCTGCACGGCGTGTCGCTGGTGATCCAGCCGGGCGAGATCGTGGCGCTGCTTGGCCGCAATGGCTCGGGGCGCTCGACAACGGTCAAGACCATCATGGGGCTGGTGGACGGCCAAGGCTCCGTGCGCTGGAAGGGCGAGGAGATCCTGGGGCGCAAGGCATACGACATCGCGCACCGCGGCATCGGCTACGTCCCCGAGAACCGGGACATCTTCCCCAAGCTCACGGTGCATCAGAACCTGATGCTGGGACAGAAGGTGGCGGGCAAGTCGGGGCGGTGGTCGTTCGACGACATGTACACGATGTTCCCGCGGTTGAAGGAACGCCAGCACACCGAGGCCGGCGTCTTGTCAGGCGGCGAGCAGCAGATGCTCACGCTGTGCCGCACGCTGATGGGCGACCCGGACCTGATCATGATCGACGAGCCGACCGAAGGGCTGGCGCCTAAGATCGTCGAACTGGTGGGCGAGTACCTGCGCGAGCTGCGGCGGCGGGGGATCAGCGTGCTGCTGGTGGAGCAGAAACTGACGATCGCGCTGGAGGTGTCGCAGCGGTGCCTGCTGATGGGGCACGGGCGGATCGTGTTCGAGGGGACGCCGGCGGAACTCAAGGCCAATGCCTATGTCCGCAAGGAGTGGCTGGAGGTGTGAGCGGGCAGCGTGAGCCGCACATGGTCCTGCGTCACCTCGAAGTCCACGTCCTGTCCGGTCAGCGCCCGCACCTGCGGCACGATCTTGCGCCGCACGCCCATGCCGCGTGCCTCGACGTAGCCGTAGTCGCGCAGCACCTCGACCAGGATCGGGTTGCGGGCTGAGCGTTGGCCGGCGAGCATCTTGGCCACGGTCATCGAGTTCTGCAGGGCGCCGGGGCTGGTGAGGGTCAGCCGATCGCCGAAGCGGACCAGTTCGACCTCGCCGGGGCGCGTCCAGTCGCGGTGGACAAAGGCATTGAGCAGCGCCTCCCGCAGCGCCTCGGGTGGGTAGTGCCAGTGGCGTTCGCGGCGCAGGTGCTCGACGAGTTCGGTGGATTCGGTGGACAGCAGCGGCGTGACGCGCTCCATCAGCCGCTCGACCAGGCCGAGTTGCACCCGGTTCACGTCCCCCCGCGCCGTGCGGGACCACAGCCCGACCAGCGGCCCGTCGAGCACGGTGTCATCGAGTGCCTGGTAGTCGAGGTCGTTCCCCGCGAACGCCATCCAGCGCACCCCCGCCTGACGCAGCAGCCGGCGCGGTCGGTGCGCGAACAGCACCGTGCCGGCGATGGTGCAGACCGGCGGGCCGTCCACTCGCTCCGTCAGGAAGCCCAGGCCGCAGAGCCGGTTGTGCCAGTCGCTGTCGGTCGCGGGCACCTCGTCGCCGAGGATGCGGCCGAGGTAGTCCGTCAGCCGCACCAGGTCCAGATCGGCCAAGCCCGAGCCGGACACCGGCAACACCTCGGCATGGAGCAACCCGCCCGAAGCGAACAGGGCGGCTTGCTGTTCCCGTGTCGCCAGTTGCGAGGTGCTGCCGACACGCACGTAGATGTCTCCTGACGGGCTTGCGGGGATGGGCAAGCAAGCCGAGGCGGGCCTGTGCCTGCACGGTGGCGCCCATCCTGCTACCGTGTGGCCCCTGTTCCTGTTCTTCTTTTTTCCCCCACCGCAAAGACCCGCCATGACCATTTCCATGTCCTCCGCCAGCCTGCCCGTCTTCACCACCATGCTGCGCAACCTGCGCTACTGCATGGACAAGGCGGAAGCCTCCGCAGCGGCCCGCAAGTTCGATGTGAACGTGCTGGTCTCGGCCCGCCTCGCGCCCGACATGCTGCCCTTCGCCTCGCAGATCCGCATCGCCTGCGACGCCGCCAAACTCGCTGCCGCCCGCCTGGGCAGCGTCGAAGCGCCCAAGTTCGCCGACGACGAAACCACCTTCGCTCAACTGAAGGACCGCATCGCCAAGACGCTCGACTTCCTCGCCACCGTGCCAGCCGCCGCCATCGATGGCACCGAGGACAAGGACATCACCTTCCCCGTCGGCCGTGATGGCACGACGCGCACGATGAAGGGTGAGGCGTACCTGACGCACTGGGTGCTGCCGAACGTGTTCTTCCACGTCACCACCGCCTACGCCCTGATGCGCCACAACGGCGTGGACCTGGGCAAGGTGGATTACCTCGTGGGCGCACAAGCCGCCGCCTGACCCGCACCACACACCGCGCGCCGCGATGTCCACGCTCCCCGACTCCGCCCCCGATCGCCGCCGCCGCGACCTCACGACCATCAGCCTGATCGGTCTGGCGCACGGCACTTCGCACTTCCACCACCTGCTGCTGCCGCCGCTGTTTCCGCTGTTCATCCGCGATTTCGGGTTGAGCTACTCGGAGCTTGGCTTGCTGGTGACGGTGTTCTTCGTCATCTCGGGCATCGGGCAGGCGCTGTCGGGGTTTCTCGTGGACAAGGTGGGTGCCCGGCCAGTGCTGTTCGCGGCGCTGGTCAGCTTCATCGCGGCGTCGCTGGCGGGCGCGCTGGCGCAGGGCTATGGCGGGCTGATGGTGGCGGCGGCACTGGCTGGACTGGGCAACGCCCCGTTCCACCCCGTGGACTTCACCATCCTGAACAAGCGCGTCTCGCCCGAGCGGCTGGGCCACGCCTTCTCGGTCCACGGCATCAGCGGCAACCTGGGCTGGGCGGTGGCACCGGTGTTCCTGATCGGGGTGTCGTCGGCGTTCGGGGGCTGGCGGGCAGCGTACCTGGGGTCGGCGCTGGTGGCGTTGGCCGTGCTGGTGGTGCTGTACCTGCAGCGCGACGCGATCGACGACCGACAGGGGGCATGGTCCCACCAGCGTGCGGGCGCCAAGGCGGCGGCCGGCGCGGGCGTGGTCGATGAGCACCCGATGGCTTTTCTGCGGCTGCCGTCGGTGTGGCTGTGCTTCTCGTTCTTCTTCTGGACCACGGTGGCGCTGTCGGCGATCCAGAGTTTTGCCAGTCCTGCGCTGGGGCGGATGTACGGGCTGCCGACCTCTGCCACGGCGTTTGTCGTGACGGGCTACATGCTCTGCGGTGCGGTGGGGATGGTGGTGGGCGGTTTTCTGGTTCAGCGCGTGGCACGGCTGGAGCGCACGATCGCGGTGGCCATGGCCCTGTCCGCGGCCTTGCTGGTGCTGGCCGGCACGGGCTGGCTGTCGGGCATGGCTTCGGCGGGTGCGGCGGCATTGGCCGGATTGGGCACGGGGCTGGCCGGACCGTCACGCGACATGCTCATCAAGCGTGCGGCACCGCCAGGGGCGACGGGACGGGTCTATGGAACCGTGTATTCGGGGCTGGACACCGGGTTCGCGCTGGCGGCGCCGGTCTTTGGCGTGATGCTCGACCACGGCATGGCGGGCGAGATCTTCTTCGCGGCGGCAGCGGCGATGGGGCTGGGCATCGCCTCGGCGGCCGTGGTGGGCCGCGGCGTGTGGCAGCACAGCGGGCGGTGACCCATGAAAAAAGACCCGGCGTGGTCGCGCCGGGTCTGGGGATGCACAGGCCGTTGCCGACCCTGCATCAAAGACAACCTGACAAACAGAGGTTCGTCAGACGGTCTTGGAGACAACCTTGGTCATCGACTGGATGTTGGCTTCAGCGGCGCTCACGGCTTGCTTGGCCGCCTTCTGGGCCGACTCCAGCGCGGTGGTGCTGGCGGACATGGCTTGCTTCATGAACGCGACGGCGCTTTCGCTGCCGGCGGGGGTGTTCTTCAGCGCGCTTTCGACGAAGCCCTGCACCGATTGCTGCGACGCGGCGATCTGGCCTTCGAACAGCTTGCCGATGTCGGCTTGCGTGGCGGCCAGGATTTCATAGACCTGGCGGCTGTAGGCGGTGGCCTTTTCAGCGGCGGGTTGCAGCACGCCGGATTGCAGGGCCGCGAAGCCTTGCGCATCCTTGACCGACAGCAGCGCCTTGGCGTTGGCGGCCGACTCGTCCAGCGCAGCGCGGGCGGTCTGCAGGTTCAGTTCCACCAGCTTTTCCACACCACCGAAAGCCTTCTGGCTCAGGGTGACAGCCGTGTCGAGCTGGGCTTGGGCGGAGGCGGAGAGTTGGTCAGCGTTGATCATGGTGAGCAGTCCTTCTGTGGTAAAGGGAAGCCGGTGATTCGGCTTTGCTGCACTGCAGCATGACTCACAGTATAGGGGCTGCAATCGGGATTGCAAGTCGTCTATGTTGCAATGCAACATAAAATTTGCCGCCTCATGCCGGGGGAGTGGCAGCGGGTGCGCAAGGCTGTCTGGTCATGGCCTCCAGCGCGTCGAAGCTGGCATCGGCCATGCTGACCGCCTGCTTGGCGGCCTGCTGCACGTTTTGCAGCGCACCGTTGGCGGTCATGACGGCTTGCTTGACCATGGCCAGGGAACCTTCGCCGCCTGCGGGGGCATTTTTCACGGCGACATCGACCAGGGCAAGGATCTTCTCCTGTGCCGCGGCCATTTGCGATTCCACCAGCTTGGCCACCTCCGACTGCGTACTGCTGGCGATGTCGTAGACCTGCCGGCCATAGGCGCCGGGATGTTGCCGCCCCTCGGCGCTGACCGTCAGCGCCATGGTGGCCCGCACCGCCTGGAGGTTCAGCGCCACCAGCTTCTCGACGCCCTCGAAACTCCTGCAGGTCAACGCGACCAGGGCGTCCAGGTGGGCCTGGTTGGCGGCGGCGAATTGTTCCGGGGTCATCATGGCGTGCTCCAGAAGGCTGAGGACAGAAGGACAGAAGGACAGAAGGACAAAAGAGCGGGAAGATTTTTTGCTGCACTGCAGCAAACATCCGACTATAGAAGCATGTGCGCCGCTTTTCAAGTCGCGGGCATCCATCGACACCTGCCGGCACCTATCGGCAGGTGTCGGCACCCATCGGCACAATAGGGCGATGCGCGCCTACTACGCCGACCATTTTGTCCTGCCCCTGCCCGACGGGCACCGGTTTCCGATGCAGAAATACCGCCTCCTGCGGGATGCGATCGTGGCCGAATTGCCCGGTGTCCGGCTGGCCCAGGCATTGCCAGCCAGCGAGGGCGAGCTGGCCCTGGTCCACACCCCCGGCTACGTGGACGCGGTGCTGCACGGCACGCTGACCGCCGCCCAGCAGCGCGAGATCGGCTTCCCGTGGTCGCCGGCGATGGCGGAGCGGGCGCGGCGTTCGGTCGGCGCCACCCTCAGCGCGGCGCGGGACGCCCTGCGCGAAGGCGTGGCCGCCAACCTCGCCGGCGGCACCCACCACGCCAGCGCCGACACGGGCAGCGGCTTCTGCGTCTTCAACGATCTGGCCGTCGCCGCCCGGTTGATGCAGGCCGAGTGGTTCCGCCAGCACCGCCGCCCGCTGCGCGTGGCGGTGATCGACCTCGATGTCCACCAGGGCAACGGCACGGCGGCGATCTTCCGCGACGACCCGACGGTCTACACGCTGTCGGTCCACGGCGCCAAGAACTTCCCTTTCCGCAAGGTGGCCAGCGACCTGGATGTCGATCTGCCGGATGGCTGCACGGACGCGCCATATCTGGCCGCCGTAGAGGCCGCGCTGGCGCAACTGTGGCAGGCCCACGCGGAGCAGCCGCCAGGACTCGTGCTCTACCAGGCGGGCGCCGATCCGCACGAGGGCGACCGGCTCGGGCGGTTGAAGGTGAGCGCGGCGGGGCTGGCCGAGCGGGACCGCCGGGTGTTTGCCGCCTGCTTTGACCGCGGCATTCCCGTGGTGCTGACGATGGGCGGCGGCTATGGCCACGTCATCGAGGACACGGTGGCCGTGCAGTTGCAGACCTACCGCGCCGCGCTGGCGCACTGGACCCACTGGCAGGCGCGCGATCCCGCCGAGCGCGCCTGTGCAACCCGGCAATAATCGGCATGCGCGCGCCTGAACCGCGCCGACGATCCGCCTCCGACTCCTCTCCGAGACCCGCCTGATGCTCACTGACGACCAGCGCCGCGCCGCCGTGGACGACGCCATCACCAGCCGCCGCTCGCTGCGCGCTTTCCTGCCCACCCCGGTGCCCCGCGAGACCATCGAGGACATCCTGCGCGTGGCCTCCCGCGCCCCGTCCGGCACCAACACGCAGCCGTGGCAGGTCCATGTGCTGACCGGTGCGGCCCGCGATGCGCTGTGCAACCGCATCCTTGCCGTACACAACGACCCCGCAGTGGCCGCCACCCACGCGGAGGAATACGCCTACTACCCGACCCAGTGGCAATCGCCCTACATCGACCGCCGCCGCAAGGTGGGCTGGGATCTGTACCGCTTGCTGGGATTGGCCAAGACCGACAAGCCGGGGATGCACCGCCAGCACGGCCGCAACTACACCTTCTTCGACGCCCCGGTCGGCCTGGTCTTCACCATCGACCGCGTGATGCAGCAAGGTTCGTGGCTCGACTACGGCATGTTCCTGCAGAACATCATGGTCGCCGCCCGTGCCCGTGGCCTCGACACCTGCCCGCAAGCCGCCTTCACCCAGTACCACCGCCTGATCGCCGAGCAGCTCGGCCTCGGCGCGCAGGAGATGGTGGTCTGCGGCATGGCGCTCGGGTTCGCCGATCCGGACGCCGTGGAAAACACGCTGGTGACGGAGCGGGCACCGGTGAGCGCGTTCACGCGGTTCCACGGCGAGGCACCCTGATGGAGGAACTGAACGGAGCGGCGCTGTCCGCCTGGTGGGTGGTCCCCTTCGCCGGCTTGCTGCTGTCGATCGCGCTGTGCCCGCTGGTGGTGCCCTCGGTCTGGCACCACCACTACGGCAAGATCGCTGCCGGCTGGGCGCTGGCCTTCCTGCTGCCGTTTGCCGTGCTGCACGGTGTCGGCCACGCGGGCGCGGAGTGCGTGCATGCGCTGGTGGTGGAGTACCTGCCGTTCATCGTGCTGCTGACGGCGCTCTACACCGTGGCCGGCGGCATCTACATCCGCGGCAACTTCCACGGCAGTCCGGGCTTCAACACCGTGCTGATGCTGATCGGCGCGGTGCTGGCGAGTGTCATGGGGACAACGGGCGCGTCGATGCTGATGGTGCGCCCGCTGATCCGCGCCAACGACAACCGCCGCCATGCCGCGCATGTGCTGGTGTTCTTTATCTTCATCGTCAGCAACGCGGGCGGCTCGCTCACGCCGCTGGGGGATCCGCCGCTGTTCCTGGGTTTCCTGAAGGGCGTGGACTTCTTCTGGACGGTGCGCCAGATCTTCCCGGAGACGCTGTTCCTGGTCGGCGCGCTGCTGGCGATCTTCTTTGCCATCGACACCCTGTATTACCGCCGCGAAGGCGTGACCCGCGCCGACCCGACGCCCGACGACCACATCTTCGGCATCGAGGGTGGCGTGAACGGCCTGCTCCTGCTCGCCATCGTCGGGTTGGTGCTGATGAGCGGCACCTGGAAGCCCGGCACCACGCTCGACATCGCCGGCACCGCCGTCGGGCTGGAGCAACTGGTGCGGGATGGTGCGCTGGTGGCGGTCACGCTGCTGTCGCTCAGGCTGACACCGGCCGCCGCCCGCGAGAAGAACCAGTTCAACTGGGCGCCGATGCAGGAGGTGGCCAAGCTCTTCGCCGGCATCTTCCTGACCATCACGCCCGTGCTGGCGATGCTCAAGGCCGGCATGGGTGGCGCGTTTGCCCCGGTCGTGGCGCTGGTGACTGGTGCGGACGGGCAGCCGATCCCGGCGATGTACTTCTGGGCGTCGGGGTTGCTGTCGTCCTTCCTGGACAACGCGCCGACCTACCTCGTGTTCTTCAACCTCGCTGGTGGCGACCCGCAGACGCTGATGACCACGCTCGCGCCCGTGCTGGCCGCCATCTCGGCTGGCTCGGTCTTCATGGGCGCCAACAGCTACATCGGCAACGCGCCCAACCTGATGGTCAAGGCCATCGCCGAAGACCGCGGTGTGCAGATGCCGAGCTTCTTCGGCTACATGGCGTGGAGCTTTGGCATCCTGGTGCCGCTGTTCGCCGTGATGACTTTCCTCTGGTTTCGCTGAAAGCCCCTGACATGACCCGTCCCGCCGTCCTGATCGCCCGCCGCATCTTCCCCGCCGTCGCCGAGCGGCTGGCCGCCCACTTCGATGTGGAAACCAATGACGCCGACACCCTCTGGAGCCGCGAGGAGCTGATCCAGCGGCTGCAGGGCAAGCAGGGCGTCTTTGTCACCACCGGCGAGCCGATCGACGCCACGCTGATTGCTGCCTGCCCGGACCTGAAGGCGGTGTGCTCGATGGCGGTGGGCTACAACAACATCGACGTGACCGCCTGCCGGGCGCGGGGCATTGCCGTGACCAACGCGCCGGACGTGCTGACCGAGACGACCGCCGATTTCGGCTTCGCGCTGATGATGGCCGCGGCACGGCGCATCACCGAGAGCGAACACTTCCTGCGCCGCGGCGCGTGGACCAAGTGGGCGCCGGACTTCTTCGTCGGCGCCGACATCCACGGCACCACCCTGGGCATCCTCGGCATGGGCCGGATCGGGCAGGCGATCGCGCGGCGCGGCGCCTTGGGGTTCAGCATGAACGTGCTCTACCACAACCGCTCGCGGCTGGCGCCCGCGTCCGAAGCACCGATCGGCGCGCGCTGGGTGGACAAGGCCACGCTGCTGGCCGAGTCCGATCACCTGGTCATCGTCGTGCCCTATGGACCGGCTTCGCACCACCTGATCGCCGCGGCGGACCTGGCGCTGATGAAGCCCACGGCCACGCTGACCAACATCGCCCGCGGTGGCGTGGTCGATGATGCGGCGCTGGCCATGGCGCTGCGTTCGGGGCGGCTGGGTGCCGCGGCGCTGGACGTGTTCGAGGGCGAGCCGGCGGTGCATCCGGCGCTGCTGGACGTGCCCAACGTCGTGTTGACGCCGCACATCGCCAGTGCCAGTCTGCCGACGCGGCTGGCGATGGCGCATCTGGCCGCCGACAACCTCATCGCGCTGCTGACCGGCGGCACACCCCGCACCCCACCACTGGAGCCGACGACATGCTGACCGACACCCAGCTCAAGACGATCATGCCCACCATGCCGGCGGCCCGGCGGTCGCTGTTCCTGGCGCCGCTGAACCAGACGATGCAGGCGTACACGATCAGCAACACCCTGCGCGCCGCCGCCTTCCTGGGCCAGCTCGCGCACGAGTCGGGCGAGTTCAGGTACATGGAAGAACTCTGGGGGCCGACCGCGCAGCAGCTCCGCTACGAGCCGCCGAGCGCGCTGGCGACCAAGCTCGGCAATACCCAAGCCGGCGACGGAAAACGCTTCAAGGGACGAGGGCCGATCCAGATCACCGGCCGCGCCAACTACGCGCGCTACGGCGCACTGCTAGGGCTGAACCTCGTGGTGCAGCCTGAGCTGGTCGCATCGCCGGGCGTCGGGCTGTCGGCGGCGGGCATGTTCTGGCGCACCAACGGGCTGAATGCGCTGGCCGAGCTGGGCGACTACCGCGAGATCACGCGCCGCATCAACGGCGGCTACACCGGCTGGGAAGAGCGGCTGCGCTACTACGAACTGGCCAAGCAGGTGCTGGGCAAGGGGTTCTCGGTGCCCAAGTCGGCGGTGGTGGTGGTGGTGGTGCCGCGCGGGAAGGCATCG
>NZ_JAAFKF010000066.1 GCF_013299175.1 Sphaerotilus sp. | reverse complement strand
GCGGCTTCCACCGCCTCCTGCACCGTGAACGCCGCATGGCCTCGCGGCACCGGCACGTCGAACTGGCGCAGAACTTCCTTGCCTTGGTATTCGTGGATCTTCATCGGATTGGACTCTTGGAGAGCTTGGAGAGAGTAGGAACGATGCGGAACTGCATGGCAATTGGGCGGCGCGCAGCAGTGGGCGCCCGTTCGGCGGCGATGCCGAAGCGCAGGAACTTTAGCATGCTGCACTGCCGCAACCATGCGTGGTACCCACTGTGTACCCATGACCACATGCCTGCTGGCGCTCCGCTACACCCCGGTATTCTCGTCGCCCAGGGTCGGAAAGGACTCGTCCGACAGGTCGTTGCCTTCCCCTTTGAGGACGCGCCGCACCACGTCACCCGCGAATCCCCGTGCCATCAGGAAACGCATCTGTCGTGCTTGCTCGCGGGGATCTTGTGCGGGCTGGCCGAAGCGGCGTGCCCAGACGGCGTGGGCGCGGGTCAATTCGCTGGACTGGAGCGATGCCAGTGAATCCCGCATCTGCTCGGCCGTGATGCCTTTGAGGTTGAGTTCCTGCCGGATGCGGGCGGTGCCGTGGCCTGCCGCACGGCGGTGGATGACCGAGGCGACAAAACGCTCTTCGCTCAGGAACCCGCGGCGCTGCAATTCCTCCAGCACCTGTTCGATCTCGTCGGGATCTTCCGCATGGGGTGCGAGTTTGCGCACCAGTTCGCTGCGCGAGTGCTCCCGCGCGGCGAGGTACTTGAGCGCACGGCCCTTGAGACTGATCATGGATTGCACCAGTGCCGTCCTGCAGTCCGACAGTCCCGGCCGCTGCGTCAGGGCTTTTCGCTGACCAGCGGCGGCAACAGGCTGATGTCGAGCGACTCGCGGATGCGGTTTTCGATTTCGTAGGCAAGGCCGGGATTCTCGCGCAGGAATTCGCGCGAGTTGTCCTTGCCCTGGCCGATCTTCTCGCCCTTGTAGGAGTACCAAGCCCCCGACTTGTCCACGATTTTGGCAGCCACCCCCAGGTCGATGATTTCGCCTTCTCGGCTGACGCCTTCTCCGTAGAGGATGTCGAAATCGGCGGTCTTGAACGGCGGGGCGACCTTGTTTTTCACGACCTTGACGCGGGTTTCACTGCCGATCACTTCCTCGCCCTTCTTGATGGAGCCGACGCGGCGGATGTCCAGACGCACGGAGGCGTAGAACTTCAGCGCGTTGCCACCAGTGGTGGTTTCGGGGCTGCCGAACATCACGCCGATTTTCATGCGGATCTGGTTGATGAAGATGACCATGCAGTTGGTCTTCTTGATCGTGGCGGTGAGCTTGCGCAGGGCCTGGCTCATCAGACGCGCCTGCAGGCCAGGCAGGGAGTCGCCCATCTCGCCTTCGAGTTCGGCTTTCGGGGTCAGCGCGGCGACCGAATCGATGACGATCAGATCGACCGAGCCGGAGCGCACCAGCGCATCGACGATCTCCAGTGCCTGCTCGCCGGTGTCGGGCTGGCTGATGAGCAGATCCTGCAGGTTGACGCCGAGCTTCTGTGCGTACTGGGCATCGAGCGCGTGTTCGGCGTCGATGAAGGCACAGACGCCGGCGAGCTTCTGCATCTCGGCGATGACCTGCAGCGTCAGCGTGGTCTTGCCGGACGACTCGGGTCCGTAGATCTCGACCACCCGGCCGCGGGGCAGACCACCGACGCCCAGCGCGATGTCCAGACCGAGCGAGCCGGTGGAGCAGACCTGGATGTCGGCGACGACCTCGCCTTCACCGAGTCGCATGATCGATCCCTTGCCGAATTGTTTCTCGATCTGGGCCAGTGCGGCTTGCAGTGCCTTGGATTTTTCGGCACTGAGGGCGGTGCTGTTCGGGGTGGCTTTGCTCGGGGCGTCCATCGAAGTTCTCCTGGGTGGATGTGCCATTATGTCAAATGCTGGATATTTGTACAGTTTTTTGAGGGCGATAATCTCGCACAGACCCCGCCCTCGGGGGACAAGAGGAGACAGACACCATGCGTATTCTCATCGCGGAAGACGACCAGATCCTGGCCGATGGCTTGCTGCGCAGCCTGCGCTCTGCAGGATACGCCGTTGACCATGTCGGCAACGGTTCGGAGGCCGATGCGGCCCTCGCTGCACACGAATTCGACATGCTGATCCTGGACCTGGGGCTGCCGAAGCTGCACGGTCTGGAGGTGCTGAAGAAGCTGCGTGCGCGTGGCTCGGCGGTGCCGGTGCTGATCCTGACGGCGGCCGACTCGATCGAGCAGCGCGTCAAGGGGCTGGACCTCGGTGCGGACGATTACATGGCCAAGCCGTTTTCGCTGCAGGAACTCGAAGCCCGTGTGCGGGCGCTGACGCGGCGTGGTCTGGGATCGGCCAGTGCGCTGATCAAGCACGGGCCGCTCACCTTCGACGCCACGGGTCGCGTGGCCTACATCCACGACCAGATGATCGACCTGTCGGCCCGTGAACTCAGCCTGCTGGAGGTGTTGCTGCAGCGCGCCGGGCGTCTCGTCAGCAAGGACCAGCTCGTCGAGCGGCTGTGCGAGTGGGGCGAGGAGGTGAGCAACAACGCCATCGAGGTCTATATCCACCGCCTGCGCAAGAAGATCGAGCAGGGGCCGATCCGCATCGCCACGGTGCGCGGGCTGGGCTACTGCCTTGAGAAGATCGCTGCCACCTGAGGACGTGCCGCGCCGGCGCGAACAGCGTTCGCTGTTCGGCGAGATCCTGGACTGGATGCTCGCGCCGCTGCTGCTGCTGTGGCCGATGAGCTTGGCGCTGACGTGGCTGGCCGCGCAGGGCATCGCCAGCCGCCCCTATGACCGGGCGCTCATCGAATCGGTGCGCTCGCTGGCCCAGCGCATCGAGGTGCGGGGCGACAGCGTCTACTTCGATCTCTCGCGCGAGACGGCCCGGATGCTGCGCGCCGACGAGGTGGACAACGTCTACTACCAGGTGCTGGGGCCGAGGGGCGAGTTCGTCAGCGGCGACCGTGACCTGATGCTGCCCGCCGAGGACGAGCAGCGGGTGCTGGGCGAGGTCCGCACGCGCGATGACGAGGTCCATGGCGACAGCGTGCGCGTGGCCTACCAGTGGGTCGCGGGTGGGCCTGGCGAGCGGGCGGTGTTGGTGCAGGTGGCCGAGACGCTGACCAAACGCTCGCGGCTGGCCACCGAGATCATCAAGGGCGTGATCCTGCCGCAGTTCGTGATCCTGCCGGTGGCGGTGCTGCTGGTGTGGCTGGCGCTGGTGCGGGGGCTGGCACCGCTGAATGCGTTGCAGCAGCGCATCCGCGAGCGGGCCAGCGACGATCTGTCCCCCATCGATGTCCATGAGGTGCCCGAGGAGGTGTCGCCGCTGGTGCAGTCGATCAACGACCTGCTGCAGCGCCAGCAGACCGCACTGGTGACGCAGAAACGCTTTCTGGCGGACGCCGCGCACCAGCTCAAGACGCCGCTGGCGGGCCTGCGGATGCAGGCCGAGCTGGCGACACGCGAGATCGATGCAGGCCACGGTGATCCGCAGGTCATGAAAGCGTCCCTGGCGCAGATGGCGCACGCTTCCCAGCGCGCGGCCCACATGGTCAACCAGTTGCTGTCGATGGCCCGTGCCGATGCGAAGGCGGGGACCGTCGCCCGCGACGGGGTCGATCTGGAAGCCCTGGCGACCGACGTGGTGCGCGACTTCGTGCCGCAGTCGCTGGACGCGGGCATCGACCTCGGCTTCGAGGGGCCGGACACGCAGGTGCCCAGCGGCCTGAGGCGGTCGGGCGATACGCGGGTGCTCGGGCATGCCTTGCTGTTGCGCGAGCTGGTCACGAATCTGGTGGACAACGCGCTGCACTACACCCCCAGGGGGGGGACGGTGACGGTGCGGGTGGTGCCCGATCCGTTCGGGCAGGTGGTGGTGCTGCAGATCGAGGATTCCGGGCCGGGCATTCCGGTGGCCGAGCGCGAACTGGTGTTCCAGCCCTTCTACCGCGCACTCGGCACCACCGTCGATGGCTCGGGGCTGGGGCTGGCGATCGTGGCGGAAATCGCCCAGCAGCATGGCACGTCGGTGGTGCTCGACGACGCGCGTGCGCTGGCCCAGGTGTCACCTGGCGAGGGGCCGGGTGCCCGCTTCACGATTCGCCTGCGCCACGCGCCGCCGGCCGAATCCGCCGTGCCGACCGAGGACTCAGCTCTGCATGAGCCGCCGTGAGCGGGCGATCGACATCAGGATGCCCAGCGACAGCCCCAGCGTCACCAGCGCCGTGCCGCCGTAGCTCATGAACGGCAGCGGCACGCCCACCACGGGCAGGATGCCGCTGACCATGCCCATGTTGACCATGGCGTAGACGAAAAAGCTCATCGTGATCCCGCCGGCCATGAGGCGCGAGAAGGTGGTCGGCGCTTCGAAGGCGATCATCAGCCCGCGCACGATCAGGAAGGTGTAGCAGGTGATGAGGGCCAGATCGCCCACCAGCCCGAACTCTTCGGAGTAGGCGGCGAAGATGAAATCCGAGGTGCGCTCGGGGATGAACTCCAGGTGGGTCTGCGTGCCCTTCATGAAGCCTTTGCCAGTGAGGCCGCCCGAGCCGATGGCGATCATGCCCTGGATGATGTGGAAGCCCTTGCCGAGCGGGTCGCGGGTCGGGTCGAGCAGGGTGCAGATGCGGTTCTTCTGGTAGGTGTGCAGGATCTTCCAGTCCACGTCCGGCTCGCAGATGGTCGGCCCGGCCAGCACGATGGCGACGATGGCGACGACACCGACCACCGCCACCGGCAGGATCACCTTCCACGACAGCCCGGCGAAGAAGATGACGAAGAAGCCGGCGGCGAAGATCAGGATGCCGGTGCCGAGGTCGGGCTGCTTGGCCACCAGCAGGAAGGGCATGAGCACCAGCAGGAAGGCTTGCGCGATGTCGCTGGAGCGCGGACGGCCTTCGCGGCGCTGGAACCACCACGCCACCATCAGCGGCGTGGCGATCTTCAGGATCTCGCTGGGCTGGATGACGATGCCGACGTTGAGCCAACGGCGCGCGCCCTTGTGGGTCGGGTCGATGCCGAACAGCGCCGTGAGGACCAGCAGCACCATGCCCACCGTGTAGAGCGGCACGGCCAGCGCCATGAACCGCTGGGGTGGCACCTGGGACACCAGGAAGAACACCCCTGTGGCCAGCACCATGTTGCGGACCTGCAGCGTGAAGCGCACACCGTTGTCGAAGCCGGCCGAGTACATCGCGGTCAGTCCGATGCCCATCAGCGCGAGCATCGCCAGCAGCAGCAGCGGATCGAAGCCGCTGAACCAGGGGCGCACCCGCTGCCACAGCGTGGGTTGTCCGAAGGAGGCTTGCAGGATCATGGTGTGCTCACAGTGGGCGGTGTGCGGCGGGGCATCCACTTCGGTGGGCGTGCTGGCGCGAGGGGCGACAGGGTGACGCTGGGGGTAGCGGCCACGGCGGAGGCGACAGGCACCGGTGCCGAGGCGGCCACCGGTGTCCCCGACGCCGGGAAGGCCAAGGCACTCGATGCGGCTGAGGTGGCCGCCGCTTCGGCATCGACCCCTGCTGCACGGGTCGGCGGCAGCGGCACAGAGGCCACCGGCAGGCCCGGCCCCATGGGTGCGGAGCCGTGGCCCTTCTGGACGATGGCGATGTCGTCCGGCGTGGGGTAGACGCCGGAGATCACGTAGTCGAGCACGCGGCGGGCGATCGGTGCGGCAGCTTCGGCCCCGAAGCCCGCGTTCTCGACGATCACGGCCAGCGCGATGCGCGGCTCGTCCAGCGGCGCGAAGGCGGTGTAGAGCGAGTGGTCACGCTGGTATTCGGCGAGCTTGGAGGCGTTGTACTTCTCGTTCTGTCGCACGCCGACCGCCTGTGCCGTGCCGGTCTTGCCACCGCTGAGATAGGGTGCGCCGACGAAGACCTTGGTCGAGGTGCCGGTCTGCGTCACGCCGTACAGGGCGCGCCGGATCACCGCCACATGCTCGGGCTTCAGGTTGAGCGGCGCAACGGCGTGCGAGGACACCAGCCGCCGCTCGCGGGTCACGACGTTCTCGATCTCGCGCACCACCCGCGGCTCGAAGCGCAGACCGCCCGACACCAGCGTGGACATGGCGGTGGCGAGTTGCGTCATGGAGAAGTTGTTGTAGCCCTGGCCGATGCCCAGCGAGATGGTCTCCCCCGCATACCAGCGTTTCTGCTCGGGGCGCTTGTACTTGTTGCGCTTCCACTCGGTCGAGGGCAGATCGCCGATGGCTTCGCCCTCCAGATCGATGCCGGTCTTGCGGCCGAAGCTGTAGAGGTCCATCTGGTCGTGGATCAGATCGACGCCCATGTCGTTGGCCAGACCGTAGTAGTAGACGTTGCTCGACTGCACGATCGAGCGCGTCATGTCCACCGCCCCGAGGCCACCATCGCCGTGGCTGCGGAAGCGGTGGTTGCCGAACATGAAGAAGCCGTTGTCGTAGATGACTTGACCGGCGGTGCGCTTGCCGGTGACGAGCGCGGCCATGGCCATGAAGGGCTTGTAGGTCGAGCCGGGCGGGTAGGTGCCGCGCAGCGCCCGGTTCAGCATGGGCTTGTCGAGTGACTCGTTGAGTTCTTTCCACGAATCCTGGTCGATGCCGCCGACGAAGAGGTTCGGGTCGAAGCCGGGTTTGCTGACGAAGGCCAGCACCTCGCCGTTGCGCGGGTCGATCGCCACCAGCGCACCGCGGCGGGTGCCGAACAGCTCTTCGATCAGCCCCTGCAGCTTGATGTCGATCGACAGGCGCACGGTGTTGCCAGGGGTCGCTGGCTCTGACCGCAGGCGGCGCACCGGGTGGCCGCCGGCGCTGGTCTCGACCTCCTCGAAGCCGGTGGTGCCGTGCAGCTCGCGCTCGTAGCGTTGTTCGATGCCGAGCTTGCCGATGATGTCGGTGCCACGGTAGTTGGCCTGGTCCTCGTCGGACCAGTCGGCCATGTCGTCCTTCTCGCGCTGGTTGATGCGGCCGATGTAGCCCAGGACGTGGCCGCCCAGCTCGCCGTAGGGGTAGTTGCGGAACAGCCGGGCCTTGATCTCGACGCCAGGGAAGCGGTAACGCTGGGCGGTGAAGCGGGCGACCTCCTCGTCGCTCAGCTTGGTGCGGATCGGGATCGATTCGAAGCTTTTCGAGTCGCCCATCAGGCGCTTGAAACGGCGGCGGTCGCGCAGCTGCACTTCGAGGACTTCGCCGAGCTGGTCGATCACCGACTCCAGTTCGTCTTCGAGCTGCGAACGGGTGATTTCCAGCGTGTAGGCCGAGTAGTTGTCGGCCAGCACGATGCCGTTGCGGTCCACGATCAGGCCACGGTTGGGCACGATCGGCACGACGGCGATGCGGTTGTTGTCGGCCTTGGTGGTGAGCTCGTCGAACTTGATGACCTGCAGCGTCACCAGCCGCGCCACCAGCAGCCCGAAGCACACCAGCACCACCAGCGCCGCCACGATCAGCCGCACCCGGAAGCGGTCGATCTCCTGTTCGACGTTGCGCAGTTCCGTCATTGCACCCAGGCCCGACCGCTTCACAGCGGGCGGTTCTTGTCAGGGTCCGGCGCCCGGCGCTGCGGCGCGAGCAGCAGCAGGCTGACCAGTGGCCAGAGCAGGCTTTCGAAGACCGGGGCGAGCAGGACCGGCCAGCCGGGAAAGTCTCCGCCAGAGGCCATGCGCAGCAGCAGCGAGGTCAGGTGCGCAGCGGCGAACAGGGGCAGGACATGCAGCGCCTGGGCTGGCGCCGTGAACCACAGCAGGCGGCGGTGGATCGTGATCGCGAAGTAGCTCACCAGGGTGTAGGCCATGGCGTGCTGGCCGAGCAGCCCGCCTTGGTGGACATCCATCAGCAGTCCGAACATGAAGGCCGTGCCGACGCCGACCCGGCGCGGCTGGTGGACGTTCCAGAAGACGAGGGCCAGGGCGATGAAGTCCGGCATGGCCGGCTGGCGCCCGATCGGCACCAGATTCAGCGCCAGCGCGATGAGCAGCGTGGTCCACATGAACCACGGGTTCACCGGCAGCAGCAACTGGTCCGCCGAGCGGGGCATCATGGCTTGCGGACTCCCTTGGCGCTGGACTTGGCGGGGGCGGTGTCCTTGGCGTGGACGGGCAGACCGACATCGGCGGGGGTCGGTTTGGGGGGCTGCTGGATGCCCACGGGTTCGAGCACCAGCACATGCCGCACGCTGTCGGGCGAGGTGGCCGGGATGAGCACGATCTTGGCGAAGTCGGACTGGGTGCGGCGGTCGAGCCGGCCGACCTTGGCCACGGGCAGGCCTGGTGGGTACACACCGTCCAGTCCGGAGGTCTGCAGGATGTCGCCGACCTGCACATCGGCGTTGGCGGCGACGAAGCGCAGCTCCATGCTGTCCACCGACGGATCGCCGAAGGCCACGCCGCGGTGGCCGGTGCGGATGTTGTGGACCGGGATGGCGGCGTTCTCATCGACCACCAGCGTCACCTCGGAGGTCATGGGGTAGACCCGCGTGACCTGGCCGATCACGCCCAGCTCGTTGATGACGGGCGAGCCGTGCTGCACCCCCTGGCTGCTGCCGCGGTCGATGATGATCTTGCGGGTGTAGGCGTCGGGTGCGTCGTAGAGCACCTCTGCCGCACGCGAGCGCACCGACAGCCGCGTGCGCAGCTCCAGCAGGGCGCGCAGCCGGGCGTTTTCGCGCAGCAACTGATCGGCCTGCAGCGAGCGTTCGGCCTGGCGGGTCAGCTCGGCACGGGCGCGTTCGGTGGTCTGCTGGGCCTGCGCGATGCCGGAGAGGTACTCGTTGGCCGAACCCACGCCCCGCACGGGCACCAGCAGGGCACGCTCGATCGGGTGGAGCACCACGGCCGCGGCGGTGCGCAGCGGCGTGGTCAGCCCGACCCGCGAATCCGCAGCCATCAGCAGCACCGACAGCGACGCGAAGAACAGCAGCCGCGACAGGGCAGAGGGGCCTTGGCGGAAAAACGGCGGAGGCGAACGGTCCAGGGTGCCCAGTGGCATGTCAGCAGGCGCCGGCCAGCACGCTCACTCCGACGTGAAGATGGAACCCAGCCGCTCCATGCGCTCCAGCGCCATGCCGCAGCCCTTGACCACGCACGACAGCGGATCTTCGGCGATCAGCACCGGCAGACCCGTTTCCTCGGCCAGCAGGCGGTCGAGATCGCGCAGCAGGGCGCCGCCACCGGTCAGCATCATGCCGCGGTCGGCGATGTCGGCGCCGAGTTCGGGCGGGGTCTGTTCCAGCGCCTTCTTGACGGAGGAGACGATCTGGTTGAGCGGGTCGGTCAGCGCCTCCAGGATCTCGTTGGACGAGACCGTGAAGCTGCGCGGCACGCCTTCGCTGAGGTTGCGGCCCTTGACCTCCATCTCCTTGATCTCGGAGCCGGGGAAGGCCGACCCGATTTCCTTCTTGATGGCTTCGGCGGTGGGTTCGCCGATCAGCATGCCGTAGTTGCGGCGGATGTAGTTGATGATCGCTTCGTCGAACTTGTCGCCACCGACGCGCACCGAACCCTTGTAGACCATGCCACCCAGCGAGATGACGCCGACTTCGGTCGTGCCGCCGCCAATGTCCACCACCATCGAACCCGAGGCTTCCGACACCGGCATGCCGGCACCGATCGCCGCCGCCATCGGCTCCTCGATCAGGTAGACCTCGCTGGCGCCCGCACCGAGTGCCGATTCGCGGATCGCGCGGCGCTCCACCTGGGTCGAGCCGCAGGGCACGCAGATGATGATGCGGGGACTCGGCCTGAGCAGCGAGCGCGGATGCACCATCTTGATGAACTGCTTGAGCATCTGCTCGGTGACGGTGAAGTCGGCGATGACGCCGTCCTTCATCGGGCGGATGGCCTCGATGTTGCCCGGCACCTTGCCCAGCATGGCCTTTGCCTCGGCCCCGACGGCCTGAATGGTTTTCTTGCCATGCGGGCCGCCCTCATGGCGAATGGCCACCACCGAGGGCTCGTTCAGCACGATGCCCGTGCCTCGAACGTAGATCAGGGTGTTGGCGGTGCCGAGGTCGATCGCGAGATCGGTAGAGAAATATCGACGCAACGATCCGAACATGGTGAACTCGTAAGCATTCCGGCGACCTGTTGGCGGCTGGAGAGCGTGACTGGAAGAGCGGGTGATAATACCCCATGGCTTGCGGCGTGACCTTGTCCACACTGTGCCTGTCACTTCATGTCGGCGCCGGATGGCCTCCCATGTAGGGGTCTTGTCCGCGCCCAACGCGCATATTTCATCTCATTGTTCACAAAAATGGCCCTCACGCCCCACGATGTGCGCCGCATTGCCAATCTGGCGCGGCTGGAACTGAGCGATTCCGAGCAGGCGAGTCTGCTGGGCGACCTCAACGGCTTCTTCGACATCGTCGAGCAGATGCGTGCGGTGGACACGACCGGCGTGGCCCCGCTGTACACCCCGCTGTCGGCGGTGCAGGACGTGGCGCTGCGCCTGCGCGAGGACGCCGTGACCGAGTCCGACAACCGGACGGCCAACCAGCAAAGTGCGCCGGCCGTCGAAGGCGGGCTGTTCCTTGTGCCACGCGTGATCGAGTGAAGCTGCCATGACCCTGTCCACGACCTTGTCCACCCAGTCCTTGCACACGCTGGGGGTCTCCGATCTGTCACGCCTGCTCGGCGAGCGCCAGATCTCCAGCGTCGAGCTGACCGGCCACCTGCTGGCCCGCATCGCCGAACACGCCGCGCTCGGCGCCTTCCTGTCGGTGGATGCGGAGGTGGCGCTGGCGCAGGCCGCCGCCGCCGATGGCCTGCGGGCGCAGGGCCCGGCGGGCACGCTGCCGGCCTTGCTGGGCGTGCCGATCGCGCACAAGGACATCTTCGTCACCCGCGACTTCCCGAGCACCGCCGGCTCGAAGATGCTCGAAGGCTACCGCAGCCCCTTCGATGCCACGGTCGTCAGCCGGTTGGCTGCGGCTGGCGCGGTGACGCTGGGCAAGCTCAACTGCGACGAGTTCGCGATGGGCGGCTCCAACGAGAACTCCGCCTACACCCTGGCGCGCAACCCGTGGAACACCGACCGCATTCCGGGCGGCTCGTCCGGTGGCAGCGCGGTTGCGGTCGCGGCCCGGCTGATCCCGGCGGCCACGGGCACCGACACCGGCGGCTCCGTGCGCCAGCCCGCCTCGCTCACGGGCATCACCGGCATCAAGCCCACCTACGGGCGCTGCTCCCGCTACGGGATGATCGCCTTCGCCTCCAGCCTCGACCAGGCCGGCCCGATGGCGCGTTCGGCACTCGACTGCGCGCACCTGCTGCAGGCCATGAGCGGCTTCGATCCCCTCGACTCGACCAGCGCCGAGCAGCCGGTGCCTGATTTCGTCGCTGCCACCACCGCACTGCGCGAGGGCGCGACCGCCGCGCGCCCGCTGGCCGGGTTGCGGATCGGTCTGCCGAAGGAGTTCTTTGGCGCAGGGGTCGCGGCCGACGTGCTGGCCGCGACCCGCGCCGCGCTGGCCGAGCTGGAGACGCTCGGTGCCACGCTGGTCGAGGTGAGCCTGCCGCGCACCGAGCTGTCGATCCCCGTGTACTACATCATCGCTCCGGCCGAGGCCAGCTCGAACCTGAGCCGCTTCGACGGCGTGCGCTACGGCCACCGTGCCGCCGAGTACAAGGATCTGAACGATCTGTACCGCAAGAGCCGCAGCGAAGGCTTCGGCACCGAGGTGAAGCGCCGGATCATGATCGGCGCCTATGTGCTGTCCCACGGCTACTACGATGCCTACTACCTGCAGGCCCAGAAGCTGCGCCGCATGATCGCCGACGACTTCCAGGCCGTGTTCACGCAGTGCGACCTGATCGCCGGCCCGGTCTCACCCAACGTGGCCCGCCCGATTGGCAGCCAGACCGACCCGCTGGCCGAGTACCTCGCCGACATCTTCACGCTGCCAGCATCGCTGGCGGGCCTGCCGGGCATCAGCGTGCCGGCTGGCTTCGGCGCGGGGGGGCTGCCGGTGGGCCTGCAGTTGATCGGCAACTACTGGCAGGAGGGGGCGTTGCTGCACGCCAGCCATGCCCTGCAGCAGGCCACCGACTGGCACCGGCAGGCGCCGCCCGCCCTGTCCACACCCGTCAGCCGCTGACTGCGGGCGCGCTGCTGCCCATCTGGACCACCATCAGGAACCCCAGCACGGCCAGCGCCAAGATGGTGGTGAGCACCGTCAGCCTGACCCGGTCCCGCCGGATATGCATGTCGCTGACCACCTGCCCCGGCTGGGCCATCAGCACCCCCAGCGCGGCGGCCAGCAGACACGCCGCCACGGCGATCAGCCAGCCGCCCGTGCGCCCGGTGAACACCAGCCAGCCCGTGACCGGCAAAGCGCAGCCCAGCAACCACACCCCGCCCGACACGGTGGGCTTCGGATAGGAGCGCCGTCGGCAGTATTGGCAGATCACCGGCTTCAGCGGACTGGCCTTGAGTTTCTGCCAGGCCGAGAACCCCCGGTGGTGGCAATGTGGGCATTCGATGCGCATGGTGCGGTGCAAGTGAAATTTCCAATGGCGCGCAGGCTCTCACACCTGCCGGCGATCCTTGCACGGGAATTCCCGCCATTCCATGGAATGGTTCACGGTCGTTTCAATCATTTTCAGCGTGCCCGGCCCAGCGCATCCACCATCGCCCGGATGGCCTTCATCTGCGCGCCGTTGCGGGTGGCGTAGGCGCTGCCGGTGTAGCCCCACCAGTCCCAGCAGCCTTTGGGGTTGTAGGGGCGGGTCGAGGCGTTGACCTGCGGGTAGAGCACCAGCAGCCGGTTGTGCTCGGCCCATTCGTTGTAGCCGGTGTCGGCCACGAAATCCTTGCCGACCTGGTCGGCCGATTGCTGGCAGCCGTGCAATGCGACATGCACGCGGCAGGGCTGGCCCGCCGCACAGGAAGGCGGCACGTACAGGAAGGCGTTGTCGGCCATGCCGGTGTCGGCGGGGGCGTAGGTGCGCTGGCGGAAGGTGAGCAGCTTGCCGGCCAGGCTGGTGGCGCGCGGTTGCAGCGGCCCGAGGATGTGGGCCAGCAACTCGCCGGACTGGTCGTAGCCATGTCCATGGACCTCGCAGTGGCTGATGTAGGGCGCGGCATTGGCGCTGCAGGCGTTGCCGAAGGTTGGCGTGATCAGGGCGTGGCCGGCGGGGATGTCGTGGACGTAGCGCACCTGGCTGTCCGGCACCCCCATCTGCTGGAAAAAGGACACCGTGGCATCGACTGCCGAGCGGCCGACCACGCTGTCTGCCGTGCCACGGAACACGTAGAGGCGGCGTTGGGCGAGGTGGCTGGTGGCGTCGATCTGCTTCAGGCTGGCGTAGCGGCGGGCGGCGGCGGCCATCAGGGCGGCATTGGGCGGCACCAGCGGCACCTGGCCCATGCAGATGCCGGTGTAGGCCAGTTGGCCGGCGGCACAGTAGTACGGCCCGCCCGCGACCACCCCCGCGCCCCGGATGCTGGCCGAATACGCCACCTGCAACTGCACGGCCATGAACGCGCCCGAGGACAGCCCGGACACCGACGTGCTGTCCGGCTCCAGCGTGAAGCCGGGCAGGTCGGGCGCCGTGGAGGGGGTCGCTGCCAGGGACGGTGACGGCCCGGTCAGCGCACAGCAGGCCAGCGCAAGGGCCAGGCCAGACAGGTTGTTCGCGCGCATTGCATCTCTCCCGTGGAGTTCATCACGCTGTGACTGTATCGGATGGGGGCAGCGGCATGTTGCGGCGCAGCATTCTGGTCGCCCCGTATGATGCGCGCCCCGTTGTTCTGTGGCCCGGTGCCTGCCCATGTCTGCTCATTCCCCTTATTGCGCGATCGACTTTGGCACCTCGAATTCCGCGGTGGCCGTGCCCCGCGACGGCGCGATGGTGCTGGTGCCGCTGGAGGAGGGTGCCACCACGATGCCGACCGCCACCTTCTACCTCGGCGAGGGTCCGGACCTGCAGAACCTGCCGCGGCTGGTGGGCCGTGCCGCCATCGCCTCCTATGTCGAGGGGACCGAAGGCCGGCTGATGCGCTCGATGAAGAGCGTGCTCGGCTCGGCGCTGATGGCGCAGCACACCGACATCGGCGGCGGGCGCTCGGTCAGCTTCACGGACGTGATCACCGGCTATCTGCGCCACCTCAAGCGCAGCGCCGAAGCCCACGCTGGCCATGCGCTGACCTCGGTGGTGGTGGGCCGCCCGGTGTTCTTCGTCGATGACGACCCGGTGCGCGATGCGCAGGCGCAGGCTTCGCTGGAGGAAGCGGCGCGGGCGGCCGGCTTCGAGGAGGTCCAGTTCCAGTTCGAGCCGCTGGCTGCCGCGTTCGACTACGAATCCCGGATCGACACCGACCAGCGCGTGCTGGTGGCCGACATCGGCGGCGGCACGTCCGACTTCTCCATCGTGCAGGTCGGCCCGACGCACCGCGACCGGCTGGACCGCCAGCGCGACGTGCTCGGCCACCACGGCCTGCACATCGCCGGCACCGACTTCGACCGCCGCATCGAATTGGCCAGCATCCTGAGCGAGTTCGGTTTCGGTGCGATGGGACCGTCGATCGGCGGACAGCCGGCGCGCGAGGTGCCCAGCCGCGTCTACCACGATCTGGCCACCTGGCACCTGATCAACAGTGTCTATCGGCCGCAGCGGGTGCAGGAACTGCGTGCAATGAAGATCAACTACGCCGATCTGCGCCACCACACGCGGCTGATGAAGGTGGTGAACGACCACCTCGGCCACGACCTGATCGGCCGCGCCGAGCGGGCCAAGATCGCCTCGGCGGCGGGCGACGAGGCGCTGATCGATCTGCGGCTGGTGGAGCGGGGGCTGTCGGTGACGCTCACGCCCGCACAAGCACGGCGCGCGCTGGACAACGACATCGACCGCATCGCCGAGGCCGCCCGCGAGACCGTGCGGCTGGCGGGCCTGCGCGCCGACCAGATCGACGCGCTGTATTTCACAGGCGGCTCGACCGGTCTGCACCTGCTGACCGACCGGCTGGCCGCGGCGTTTCCCCAGGCAAAGACGTTGCAGGGGGAGCGGCTGGCCAGCGTCGCCAGCGGGCTGGGGCTGGATGCCCGCCGGCGCTTCGGGCGCTGACCGGCGGGCGGCCTGCGGAGGGGTCAGAGTGCGCGCTGCGAGCGGCGCGGCTCTTCCTGGCCTGGGCCTGGGCCAGGACGTGGCTGCGGCAGCGACGGAGCCGAGGCCGCTGGCGCGGCTGGCATGGGCGGGGCGGGCGATACCTCGTGGTGGCGCCGCTCCGGCGTGGCTGTGGGCGCAGGCAGCGGGGCGGGCATTGGCGCGGGCCGTGCGGCGGCTGGGGGAGCGGGTTCCGTCCAGCGGCGCTGGCGCTGTGCTTCGCGGGGGTCGGGTTGCGGGTTCCACTGGCGCTGCTGCGGTGCAGGCTCGGCCCAGACCGGTGCCGGCACGACGATCACGCGTGGCTGCTGCTGTTGCTGCGGTGGTGGCGGCATGGGCACGTCCCAGGACGGCGCAGCGTGCCAGTGGCGGGGACGCCGGTCGCCGCGTTCCCGGTCGCGCCAGTCGTCGGGCGCGGGCGGCGGGTTCTCGGCTTGCGGCACCATGGCCCAGGCGGCAAAGGCATCGGCTTCCGGGAAGCCGACCTGCCAGCGGCCGCTGCGGTCGCGTTCGGCCCGGCGACCGGGGGGCAGCAGCAGCGTGCCGTCTTCGCTTTCGATGCGCAGCGCGCTGCGCCAGGCGGTGGCGCTGCCGGTGTCGAATCCACGTGGATCGGGCGCGTCGATGCGGAACAGGCCGGGACCGTGCGGCTGGTGGCGACCCGCGGCCGTGTCCACCTGCCAGCGCCAGGCACTGTCGCCGCTGCGCAGCTCCAGCACCACGCTGCCCCGTTCGAGGTCCAGCTCCACGCCATCGCGGTCAATCCGGCGCACCACCAGTGCGCTGCGCTCGTCCAGCTTCAGCCGGTTCGGACCGATCTCGACCACCAGACGGCTGTTGCCATGGGTCTGCAGGCGGTCGCCTTCGCGCACGGCATGGTCCTGTTGCCAGGCGGTGGTCTGGGCGACCGCGGGAGTGCCCGGGGTCACCAGGGCGGCGGCGACCAGCAAGGCGGCGATCAGCAGGGGCATGGGGAACTCCGTGGTCAGTGGTGGGGCAGTGTGTAGCTGCAACGGCCCAACCCTGCGCGCGGACGACGCCGGCCCCGAATGGCGAAAAAGTGACACCCCGACCGCCCTTTTTGACCGACTGCAGAGAACGTTTTCGGCGGCCCTTGCACAGGGATTTGTCCTATTTCACGGTTCCATGCGGACTGGCTCAGTCGGTGATCTCGGGATGCCGTGAGCCGAATATCCCTAAGTGCTTCATTTGTATGGCTTTTTTGCTGATCCGGCGCGGGTGTCCGTGCCGCGCGGCAACGGCGGCTGCAGAGATGTTCTAAGTACTTGATTTCATTGGTTATTCCGAGATGGCTTTGGTATGGCTTTCTTGACCCCCCGCCAATTTCTCCGCTACAGTGGGCGGTGGTGTTGATTTGTGGGTATTCGCGATGGATACCTTGCCGGATTTCAGTTTCCCCCCTTCTTTCCATGGCCCAAGACGCAGCAGTACCCCGACAACACCGCACCGTGCTGCTCCATGAGGCGGTCGATGCCTTGGTCCACCGCCCGGAGGGCACCTATGTGGACGGCACCTTCGGCCGCGGTGGCCACTCCCGCCTGATCCTGTCGCACCTGTCGCCCGCCGGTCGGCTGCTGGCCATCGACCGCGATCCGGAAGCCGTGGCCCACGCGACGCAGGGCGAGTCCGGCATCCACGACCCGCGCTTCTCGATCGACCACACCTGCTTCGCCGACTACCCCGCCGTGATGGCCCGCCACGGGATTGCGCAGCTCGATGGCCTCCTGCTCGACATCGGCGTGTCCTCCCCGCAGATCGACGACCCGGCGCGCGGCTTCAGCTTCCGCCACGACGGTCCGCTCGACATGCGCATGGACCCGACCCGCGGCCAGAGCGCAGCCGAGTTCCTCGCCACCGCACCGAAGGAGCGCATCGCCGAGGTGGTGCGCGACTACGGCGAGGAGCGGTTTGCCCCGGCCATCGCGCGGGCGGTGGTGGCGCGCCGCGAGTCCGGCCATGCCCTGCAGCGCACCAGCGAGCTGGCTGAGCTGCTCGCCAGCGTCGTGCGGACCCGCGAGCGCGGCCAAGATCCGGCCACGCGCACCTTCCAGGCCCTGCGCATCCTCGTCAACGGCGAGCTGGACGAGCTGGAGCAGGCGCTGGCGTCCTCGCTGGCGGCGCTCAAGCCGGGCGGGCGGCTGGCGGTCATCAGCTTCCATTCGCTCGAAGACCGCATCGTCAAAACGTTCATCAACCGACACGCGCGCGAAGCGTTCGACCGCCGCGCCCCGTTCGCCGAACCCAAGCCGGCGCTGCTGAACGCGCTGGGCCGCACCAAGCCGTCCGACGAAGAGGTCAGCGGCAACGGCCGTTCGCGTTCGGCGGTGCTGCGGGTGGCCGAGCGCACCGACGTGGCCCTGCCGCCGGTGTGGACGCGCCCATGACCCGCCTGAACATCCTGCTGCTGCTGGGCGTCATTGCCAGCGCGCTCTACCTCGTGCAGGTGTCCTACGAGACCCGCCGCCAGTTCATCAGCCTGGAGCGCGAGCGCAACCAGTCGCAGCGCCTCGAACAGGACGCCGACAAGCTGCGCGTGTTGTTGCGCACCCAGGCCACGCACCTGCGGGTCGAGCAGGTGGCCCGCGAGCAGCTCCAGATGGCGGTGGCCACGCCGGCCGTGACCCAGTACCTCACGGCCGATGGCACGCTGCCTGCCCCTGCGGCATCGGCAGCACCGGCCGCCACCCCCACCCGGAAGGCCCGGCCATGAAGCTCCCCGGACTGGCCGCGCTGCGCGAGCGTCTGGCCGCACGTGCCTCCGCCTCCACCCGGACGCCAGGCGCGAAATACGCCTCCAGCCCGCTCCTGGCCGCCAAGACCCCGATCTGGCGCTCGCGTTTCGTGGTGGCGGCGGTGGGGCTGACCTTCTGCCTGCTGATCGGGCGGGCGGTCTACATCCAGGTGGTCAACCAGGACTTCTTCCAGCAGCAGGGCGAGAGCCGCTACCAGCGCACCTTCGAGCTGCCCGCCAGCCGCGGGCGCATCACCGACCGCACGGGGCAGGTGCTGGCGGCCAGCGTGCCGGCGCAGTCGATCTGGGTCATCCCCAAGGACTTCGACGCGACGCCTGCCCAGCAGCAGACGCTGGCCAGGCTGCTCGGCATGACCGGTGCCGAGCTGGCCGGCCGGCTCAAGGAAAATGCCCACTTCGTCTGGCTGCGCCGCGTGGTGGACGACGCCGTGGCGGGGCAGATCAAGGCGCTGGCGCTCAAGGGCGTCCACCAGCAGCGCGAGTACCGCCGCGAATACCCCGAAGGCGAGGCCGTGGCGCACCTGGTGGGCTTCACCAACATCGAGCAGACCGGCCAGGAAGGCATCGAGCTGGCCTTCCAGAAAGACCTGGACGGCCGCAACGGCAGCCGCAGCGTCGTGCGCGACCGGCTCGGCAACGTGATCGAGGACATCGGCGACCGGATCGAACCCGAGGACGGCCATGAAATCGCGCTGTCGATCGACACCAAGATCCAGTTCGTCGCCTACCAGCGGGTGCGCGACGCGGTGCTGCTGCACAAGGCCAAGGCAGGCAGCGCGGTGGTGCTCGACGTGCAGACCGGCGAGGTGCTGGCGCTGGCCAACTACCCGAGCTACACCCCCGGCGACCGCCAGACCCGCACCGGCGCCAACCTGCGCAACCGGGCGCTGACCGACACCTTCGAACCCGGCTCGACGATGAAGCCCTTCATCGCCGCGCTGGCCATGCAGACCGGCCGCGTCAAGCCGTCCACCGTGATCCAGACTGCGCCGGGCAGCATCAACATCACCGGCTCCACCATCCGCGATTCGCACCCGCACGGTGCGCTCACGGTGCAGCAGGTCATCCAGAAATCCAGCAACGTCGGCACGGTCAAGATGGCCATGCAGATGCAGCCGCGCGAGATGTGGGACGTGTTCCACGCGGTCGGTTTCGGACAGAAGCCGCCGCTGTCCTTCCCCGGTCTGGCCACCGGCAAGCTGCGGCCGTACAAGACCTGGCGCCCGATCGAGCAGGCGACCATGAGTTACGGCTACGGCCTGTCCACGTCGCTGTTCCAGTTGGCGCGGGCCTACAGCGTGTTCGCCCGCGATGGTGATCTGGTGCCGGTGTCGCTGCTCAAGCAGGCGGGGCCGGTGGCAGGCGAATCGGTGTTCAAGCCGGAGGTGGTCCGCGAGATCCGCACCATGCTGAACATGGCCGCGGGCGAGGGCGGCACGGCCCCCAAGGCCCAGGCGGTCGGCTACTCGGTCGGCGGCAAGACCGGCACCGCCCACAAGCAGGACGGCGCCACCTATGCCAGCAACAAGTACCGCGCCTGGTTCGTCGGCATGGCGCCGGTCAACGCCCCGCGCATCATCGTTGCCGTCATGGTGGACGAGCCGAGCAACGGCATCTACTTCGGCGGCGATGTGGCCGCGCCGGTGTTCAGCCAGGTCGTGCAGCAGACCCTGCGCGTGATGAACGTGGCACCGGACCTCGAAATCAAGCAGCAGATCATCGCCCGCGCCCAGGCGGCCAAGGCCGAAGAGGAGTCGTTCTGATGGCGATGGCCTACCCCGAACCCGCCGTGACGCTGACCGGCTTGACCGAGGTGGTGGACTGGCTGCGGCAGCGCGCACCGGGCGCCCCGCTGCGCACCGACAGCCGGCAGGTGCAGCCAGGCGACCTCTTCATCGCGTGGCCGGGCTACGCGCAGGACGGGCGGATCCACGTCACGGCGGCGCTCGCGGCCGGGGCGGCGGCTTGTCTGGTCGAAGCCGATGGCGTGGACCGCTTCGCCTTCGCCGATGCGCGCATCGCGGCGGTACCCGGCCTGAAGGCGCTGACGGCGGCGTTGGCGGATGCGTGGCATGGCCAGCCGAGTGCGGCGCTGTCCGTCATCGCCACCACCGGCACCAACGGCAAGACCTCCACCGCGTGGTGGACCGCGCAGGCGCTGAGCCTGTCGGGGCGGCGTTGCGGCGTGGTCGGCACGCTGGGCGTCGGCGAGCCGCCCAGCCGCGTCTCGCCCGAGGCAAAGATCGTCGCCACCGGCCTGACCACGCCCGATCCCGTCACCCTGCACCGCAGCCTGCGCGCCTTCGTGGACCAGGGCTTCGCGGCCTGCGTCATGGAAGCCTCGTCGATCGGCGTGGCCGAACACCGGCTGGATGCGGTGCGGATCCAGGTGGCGCTCTTCACCAACTTCACGCCCGACCACCTCGACTACCACGGCAGCATGGCCGCGTACTGGCAGGCCAAGCGGGCGCTGTTCGACTGGCCGGGCTTGCGCGCCGCGGTGGTCAACCTCGACGATGCCCAGGGCGTGCTGCTGGCCGAGGCGCTGACCGCACGGGGCGATCTGGACGTGTGGACCTACGCGATCCAGCCCCGCCCGACGCCCGCCCGCCTGCAGGCCGAGGCGCTGCACTACGACGCCGACGGCCTGTGCTTCACCGTGCGCGAAGGTGCGGAGTCGGTCGCAGTGCGTACCGGGTTGATCGGCGAGTACAACGTCGCCAATGTGCTGGCGGTGTTCGGCGGGCTGCGGGCGCTGGGTCTGCCGCTGGCCGAGATCGCGCCCTTGGCGGCCGACTTCACGCCCGTGCCGGGGCGGATGCAGCGGGTCGAGCTGCCCGTGTCCAGCGGCGCAGCGCCGGTCGCGCTGCCGCAGGTCGTCGTCGATTACGCCCACACGCCCGATGCGCTCGACAAGGCATTGCAGGCGCTGCGGCCGTTCGCGGTGGCACGGGGCGGGCGGCTGTGGTGCGTGTTCGGCTGTGGCGGCAACCGGGACGTGACCAAGCGCCCGGTGATGGGCCGCACCGCGCAGACGCTGGCCGACGAGGTGGTCCTCACCAGCGACAACCCGCGCAACGAAGCCCCCGCCACCATCCTCGCGCAGATCGCGGCCGGCTGTGTCTGGTCGCCGCTGCTGCGCACGGTCGAGGACCGCGCCACCGCCATCGCCACCGTGCTGGCCGACGCCGACGCCCGCGATGTGGTGCTCATTGCCGGCAAGGGCCATGAGGACTACCAGGAGACGGCGGGTGTGAAGCGGTTTTTTTCAGATCTGGACGAGGCTGCCGCCGCGCTACAACGCCGTGTGTCCCACCGTTCCTGAGCCTTTCCAATGATGTCCCCTGTTTTCATGACCTTGGGCGAGGCCCACGCGCTGGTGGCGGCGCGCCTGCCCGGCACACGGCTGGTCGGTGATCCGGCCACGGCGCTGCTGCGCGTTCACACCGACACCCGCAGCCTGCGTGCGGGTGACCTGTTCGTCGCGCTGCGCGGCGAACGCTTCGATGCCCACAGCTTTTTGCCACAGGCGGGTGCGGCGGGCGCGGTCGCGGCCATTGCCGAGCGGGGGCTGGCCGAGGCCGGACTGGCGGGGCTGGAGGTGTCCGACACGCTGCACGCCTTGCAGGCATTGGCCGCGGGGTGGCGCGCCAGCCTGGCCTTGCCACTGATCGCGGTGACGGGCAGCAACGGCAAGACGACGGTGACGCAGATGATCGCCGCCATCCTGCGCACCGCCCATGGGACGGCTGCCCACGCCACCGCTGGCAACCTGAACAACCACATCGGCGTGCCGCTGACCGTGCTCGGGCTGCGCCGGCACCACCGCATCGCCGTGGTCGAACTCGGCATGAACCACCCCGGCGAGATCGCGGAACTCGCGCGCATCGCCCAGCCGACGGTGGCGCTGGTGAACAACGCGCAGCGCGAGCACCTGGAGTTCATGAAGACGGTCGACGCCGTGGCGGAGGAAAACGGCGCGGTGATCGCGTCGCTGCCCGCCGACGGCGTGGCCGTGTTTCCTGCCGACGACGACTACACGCCGCTGTGGCACACGCTGGCCGGTACGCGCCGCGTCTCCACCTTCGCCCTCGGGGGCACTGCGGCCACGCTGACCGCTGAAGCCGACTGGCAGGGCGACCACTGGAACGCCGTGCTGCACACCCCGGCGGGCGATCTGGCGCTGGCGCTGGCCGTGGCCGGGCAGCACAACGTGCGCAATGCGCTGGCGGCGGCGGGTTGCGCGCTGGCGGCGGGTGTGGCGGCGGACGCGGTGCGCGACGGGCTGGCGGCGTTCGAGCCGGTCAGGGGGCGCTCGCAGGTGCAGCGGCTGGCGTGGCGTGGCCGCACCATCACCTTGGTGGACGACAGCTACAACGCCAATCCCGACTCGGTGCGGGCGGCGATCGACGTGCTGGCGGCGTTGCCGGGGCCGCGCTGGCTGGTGCTGGGCGACATGGGCGAGGTGGGCGACCGGGGTCCGGAGTTCCACACCGAAGTCGGCCGCTACGCCACCGAAAAAGGCATCGATTGCGTCTGGACCGCAGGCATACTCGCGGCCCACGCCGCGCAGGCCACCGCGCCGCCGACCGTGGTACGGCACCACACCGACGCCGCGGCAGCCGTGGCGGCGATGCGGGCCGAGGGGGCCGCGCTGCCCGAGGCGCAGTCGGTGCTGGTCAAGGGCTCGCGCTTCATGAAGATGGAACAGGTGGTCGCCGCCCTGCAGGGCGAGGCGGCCAACCCAGGAGAACAACATGCTCATTAGCCTCGCACAGTGGTTGCAGGGCCTTTATCCCGAGAGCCTCGGCTTCCTGCGGGTGTTCCAGTACATCACCTTCCGGGCGGTGATGGCGGCGATGACTGCGCTGCTGATCGGGCTGGCGCTGGGGCCGCTGGTGATCCGCCGCCTGACCGAGCTGAAGATCGGCCAGCCGATCCGCGAATACGGCGTGCAGGCGCACATCGTCAAGCGCGGCACGCCGACGATGGGCGGCGTGCTGATCCTGCTGGCGATCGGCATCTCGACCCTGCTGTGGTTCGACTGGAGCAACCGCTTCGTCTGGATCGTGATGACGGTGACGATGGGCTTCGGCGCCATCGGCTGGGTGGACGACTGGCGCAAGGTGGTGAACAAGAACCCCGAGGGCATGCCGTCCGGCGAGAAGTACCTGTGGCAGTCGCTCATCGGACTGGTCGCGGCGCTCTACCTGGCGTTCAGCGTGTCGGAGACCTCCAACCTGCGCGTGCTGGAGCTGTTCATGCGCTGGGTCATCTCCGGCTTCTCGAACGACCTGCCGCCCAAGGCCGACCTGATCGTGCCCTTCTTCAAGACGGTGAGCTACCCGCTGGGCGTGTTCGGCTTCATCTTCCTGACCTACTTCGTCATCGTCGGCACCAGCAAC
>NZ_JAAFKF010000065.1 GCF_013299175.1 Sphaerotilus sp. | reverse complement strand
GCCGCGCCCGCGTCGTGCCGCTGCGCAACATGGGCGCGGCGATCTCGCCGATGAACGCCTTCCTGATCCTGCAGGGCATCGAGACGCTGGCGCTGCGCATGGACCGCATCTGCGACAACACGCTGGCACTCGCCACGTTCCTGAAGCACCACCCGAAAGTGGCGTGGGTGAACTACGCCGGGCTGCCGGACCACCCGGACCACGCGCTGGTGCAGCGGCAGATGGGCGGGCGCGCCTCGGGCATCCTGAGCTTCGGCTTGAAGGAAGGCGGGCGCGAGGCCGGTGCGCGCGTGCTGGATGCGTTCAAGCTGTTCACGCGGCTGGTCAACATCGGCGATGCCAAGTCACTGGCCACACACCCGGCCTCGACCACGCACCGCCAGCTCAACCCCGACGAACTCGCCAAGGCGGGGGTCAGCGAGGACATGCTCCGGCTGTCGGTCGGCATCGAGCACATCGACGACCTGATGGCCGATCTGGACCAGGCACTCGCCGCCGTCTGACGGCCTCCCGTCTCAGCGCGGTGACATGGCCACCGCCTTCATCACCCGCGTCTTCCCCCCGGTCGAGACCAGGATCACCGCCTCGCCGGGCGTGAAGCTCTCGTTGCCCTTGGCCTGCACCAGCGCCCGGCGCTCGCCGCTGGGCAACTGGAGCAGGATCTCGACCGATTCCTCTCGGGTGCCGAACCGCTCGATCGAGTTGCCGATGACCGCCCCGGCCACCGCGCCCAGCACGCCGACCACCATGCTTTCACGCCGCCCGCCGATGGAGCTGCCAGCGATGCCCCCCACCACGGCGCCCGAGGTGCCGCCCACGCCCTGCTGCTGACCCTCGACGACGACCGGCCGCACGTTGAGCACGACCGCGTCCTGTACGGTCGATAGGCGCTGTGCATCGCCGGGGCGGATCACGTCCGGGCTGGTGGTGGAGCAGGCACCGAGCAGGAGGGCCACGGTGGTCGCGGTGGTGACGAAGAGTGCTTTCATGGGAAACAACCTGTAGTAGTGGACAACATCAGCCATGCAGACGGCTGTGGCGGGGCACGCAGGCGAGCAGATAGTCCATCTGGTCCGCCACGATGCGCCGCCCCTTGAGGATCATGTCCTCATGCAGGCTGGGTATGTAGGGCAGGTACAGCAATTCCATGCCGCATTCGTGCAGGAGCCGATTGCCCTTGCGGTTATTGCAGCCGCGGCAGGCGGTGATGCAGTTCATCCACGCGTCCTCGCCGCCGCGCGAGGTGGGGACGATGTGCTCGCGGGTCAGGTGGTCGTCGTGGCCGTGCTGGCCGCAGTAGGCGCAGACGTGTCGGTCACGGGCGAAGAGCTTGGGGTTGGTCAGCGCCGGCACCTGGCGCCACGCCCGCGCCGGCACCGCCCCCCGCACCGCCACGATCGGGTGCAGCATCAGCAGCGACTGCAAGCCCGTGCGCCGCTGGATGCCGCCGTGCAAGACCAGACACGGCTCGCCCAGCGTCCACGCGATGGCCTCGCAGACGTAGAGGTTGGCCGCCTCCCGTGGGGTGATCCAGGCTTGGGGGCGACCCGAGGCGTCGAGTTGCAGCACGTCCATGGCAAGATCCTTGCTTCTTGTGTGAGCATAGAGCAGACCGTGCGAGGCTGCCCATTCGGCGAAACATAGAGTTTTGACTCTAGTATTTCGAGGGTCATCCGCAGTGGTGCTACCGGGTTCTTCGATCAGAATAGAACGATCGTTCGTTTTATTTTTGACACCCCCACGCCGTGACATCCACCTCCACCGTTGCCACCACCCGGCCTGCCCGATCCGGTGCCCGCGCTGCCCACAAAGGGCAGCAGACGCGCGCCTCGATCCTGGACGCCGCGCTGAGTCTGGCTTCGCAGAAGGGGCTGGAGGGGCTGTCCATCGGCACCCTCGCCGACATCACCGGCATGAGCAAGTCCGGCGTCTTCGCCCACTTCGGCTCCCGCGAAGAGCTGCAACTGTCGGTCGTCCGCGAATACCACGCGCGCTTCGAGGAGGAGGTGTTCTATCCCTCGCTGCATGAAGCCCGCGGACTGCCCCGTCTGGAGGCGATGTTCCGCCGCTGGCTGGCGCGGGTGAGCGTGGAAATCGACTCGGGCTGCATCTACATCAGCGGCGCGGTCGAGTTCGACGACCGGCCCGGCCCGGTGCGCGACGCGCTGGTGGACATGGTCCGCACCTGGCACACCGGCCTGGACCGCACCATCACGATCGCCCGCGAAGAAGGCCACCTTCGGGCGGACACCGACGCGCGCCAGATGCTGTTCGAGCTGCATGGACTCGTGCTGGCGCTGCACCACGACGCGCGCTTCCTGCGCAGCCCCGGCGCCTTCGAGCGCGCCGAGCAGACTTTCCTGAATGTGCTGGCCCGCTACCGGGCCGACCCCAACTGATCCGACCCCAGTCGATCGACCCGCCTTTTCCGAGGAACGCACCATGCCCCAGTACAACCCGCCGCTGCGCGACATGCAGTTCGTGCTGCACGAGCTTGTCCAAGTCACCGAGACCTTCAAGACCCTGCCCGCCCACGCGGACCTGGATGTCGAGACCGTCAACGCCATTCTCGAAGAGGGCGGAAAGTTCGCCTCGCAGGTGCTGTTCCCGCTCAACCGCAGCGGCGACGAAGAGGGCTGCACGCTCGACAAGACCACCCACGAGGTGCGCACGCCCCAGGGATACAAGGAGGCGTATGCGCAGTACGTCGAAGGCGGCTGGGCTGCTCTGAGCTGTGACCCGGCCTACGGTGGCCAGGGCCTGCCGCATGTGGTGAACCAGTGCTTCTACGAGATGCTCAACAGCGCCAACCAGGCGTGGACGATGTACCCCGGCCTGTCGCACGGCGCCTATGAAAGCCTGCACGCCCATGGCACGCCCGAGCAGAAGGCCACCTACCTGCACAAGCTGAGCAGCGGCGAGTGGACCGGGACGATGTGCCTGACGGAACCCCATTGCGGCACCGACCTCGGCCTGCTGCGCACCAAGGCCGAGCCGCTGGGCGACGGCACCTACAAGCTCAACGGCGCCAAGATCTTCATCTCCGCCGGCGAGCACGACATGGTGGACAACATCATCCACCTCGTGCTGGCCCGCCTGCCGGACGCCCCGAGCGGCTCCAAAGGCATCTCGCTGTTCCTCGTGCCGAAGTTCCATGTCAACGCGGATGGCTCGCTCGGCGGGCGCAACGGCATCTTCTGCGCCGGTCTCGAACACAAGATGGGCATCACCAGCAACGCGACCGCGCAACTGGTGCTCGAAGACGCCGTGGGCACGCTGGTCGGTCAGCCGAACAAGGGCCTCGCCGCGATGTTCGTGATGATGAACGCGGCACGGCTGGGCGTCGGGATGCAGTCGCTCGGGTTGACCGAGGTGGCGTACCAGAACGCCGTGGCCTATGCCAAGGACCGCTTGCAGATGCGTGCGCTGTCCGGCCCGAAAGCGCCGGAGAAGGCCGCCGATCCGATCATCGTGCATCCCGATGTGCGCAAGATGCTGCTGACCGCCCGCGCCTACGCGGAAGCCGGCCGGGCGCTGTGCGTCCACACGGCGCTGATGCTCGACCAGGAACTCAGCCACCCCGACGAAGACGTGCGCAAGGCGTCCGCCGACGAAGTCGCGCTGCTGACGCCGATCATCAAGGCGTTCCTCACCGACAACGGCTGGATCGCCACCTCGCACTGCATGCAGGTCTTCGGCGGCCACGGCTACATCCGCGAATGGGGCATGGAGCAGTACGTGCGCGATGCCCGCATCAACATGATCTACGAGGGCACGAACACGATCCAGTCGCTCGACCTGCTTGGCCGCAAGGTGCTGGCCGACAACGGCAAGAAACTCAAGGCGTTTGGCAAGCGGGTCGCCGAATTCGTCGAGGACGCCGGGCTGCGCGACGACATGCAGGAGTTCGTCAACCCGTTGGCCGACCTCGGCGACAAGGTGGTGAAGCTGACGACCGAGCTGGGCATGAAGGCGTTTGGCAATCCGGACGAGGTGGGCGCTGCCGCCGTCGATTACCTGCGCGTGGTCGGGCACCTGGTGTTCGCCTACCTTTGGGCACGCATGGCTTTGATTGCGCTGGACAAGTTGAAGGCGCAAGGTGACAGCCCGGACCCGTTCTACGTCGCCAAGCTGCACACCGCCCGCTTCTACTTCGCCAAGCTGCTGCCGGAAACGGCATCGCTGATCCGCACCGCCCGCGCCGGCCTCGCGCCGCTGATGGCGATGGACGAGTCGATGTTCTGAGTGCGGACACCGCCGCGGTTGACCCCGAAGCCCCCACCCCAACCCTCCCCCGCTGGGGGAGGGAGCCAGACCAGACAGCCCATGAAAAACACCCTGATCGCCCTCGCCCTGGCCGGCGCCTCGCTCGCCGCTGCCGCGCAGTCCACGCCCGCTGGCCTGTGGAAAACCATCGACGACGACGGAAAGACCGAGAAGTCGCTGGTGCGCATCACCGACAACGCCGGCACCTTCTCCGCCAAGGTCGAGAAGATCTTCGACGCGGCCAAGCAGGACGCCCGCTGCGAGGAGTGCAGCGACGACCGCAAGAACCAGCCCGTGCTGGGCATGACCATCGTCAAGGGCGTCCGGGCCAGTCTCGACGACAAGGCGCTGTGGGACGGTGGCGAGATCCTCGATCCCAACAATGGCAAGACCTACAAGGTGCGCATGAAGCCCATCGATGGCGGCAAGCGCATCGAGGTGCGCGGCTACATCGGCGCGCCGCTGCTGGGCCGCACGCAGACCTGGGTCCGCGTCGAATAAATCTCACAAGGAAGCACCCATGAGCCGTTTCAATGTCCGCCAGGTCGCCGTGCTAGGCGCCGGCGTGATGGGCGCACAGATCGCCGCGCACCTCGTCAACGTCAAGGTGCCGGTCATCCTGTTCGACCTGCCCGCCAAGGAAGGCCCGAAGAGCGCCATCGCGCAGAAGGCCATCGACAACCTCAAGAAGCTCAAGCCGGCCCCGCTCGGCGTGAGCGAGGACGCCGCCCGCATCCGCGCCGCGAACTACGGAGAGCACCTGGACCTGCTGCAGGACTGCGACCTCGTGATCGAGGCCATCGCCGAGCGCATGGACTGGAAGCACGACCTCTACGCCAAGATCGCGCCCTTCATCGCGCCGCACGCCATCCTCGCCTCGAACACCTCGGGCCTGTCGATCACGACGCTGTCGGACGGCCTGCCGGACGCGCTGAAGCCGCGCTTCTGCGGCATCCACTTCTTCAACCCGCCGCGGTACATGTACCTCGTCGAGCTGATCGCCACGCCGACCACCGAGGCGCGTTACCTCGACCAGCTCGAAACCTTCGTCACCTCGACCGTCGGCAAGGGCGTCGTGCGCGCCAAGGACACGCCGAACTTCATCGCCAACCGCGTCGGCATCGCCGGGATGCTGGCGACGATGCACGAGGCGGAGAAATTCGACCTGAGCGTCGATCTGGTCGATGACCTGACGGGCAAGAAGTTCGGCCGCGCCAGCTCCGGCACCTTCCGCACCGCGGACGTGGTCGGTCTGGACACGATGGCGCATGTCATCAAGACGCTGCAGGACAACCTCGGCGACGGCAGCGACCCGTTCTATGCCAGCTACGCGACGCCGCCGGTGCTGTCGGCGCTGATCGCCAAGGGGGCGCTGGGGCAGAAGGTTGGCGCGGGGTTCTACAAGAAGGTCGGCCGCGACATCCTGCGCCTCGACGCGGCCAAGGGCGAGTACGTGCCTTCGGGGGGCAAGGCCGATCCGATCATCGACCGCATCCTGAAGAAGCCCGCCGCCGAACGCCTGAAGCTGCTGCGCGAGTCGAGCAACCCGCAGGCGCAGTTCCTGTGGGCGATCCTGCGCGACGGGTTCCACTACGCCGCCGTGCATCTGGCGACGATCGCCGACTCGGCGCGCGAGGTGGATTTCGCGATGCGCTGGGGTTTCGGCGTCAAGCAGGGTCCGTTCGAGCTGTGGCAGGAAGCCGGCTGGCAGCAGGTCGCCAAGTGGGTGCAGGAAGACATCGACGCCGGCAAGGCGCTGTGCAACGCGCCGCTGCCGGCCTGGGTGTTCGACGGCCGCACGGGGGTTCACACGCCAGAAGGTTCGTGGTCCGCTGCGACGGACGCCTACGTGCCGCGCTCGGCGCTGCCGGTCTACCAGCGCCAGCACTTCCCCGAGAGCCTCGTCGGCGGTGGCGCGGTCGATCCGCTGAAGAGCGGCACCGAGGTGTTCCGCAACGAGGAAGTGCGCGTCTGGACGCTGGACGGCGAGGTGCTGATCGCCAGCATCACCGCCAAGCTGCACCTCATCAGCCCAACCGTGACCGAAGGGCTGCTGAAGGCGGTGGAACTCGCGGAAGCGGGTTACCAAGGTCTGGTGATCTGGTCGCCGGACGATGTGTTCTCGGCCGGCGCGAACCTCGAATCGCTGATGCCGGTGTTCATGAAGCTCGGTGCCAAGGGCATCGCGCCCGAGGAAAAGAAGCTGCAGGACATGATGCTGCGCGTGCGCTACGCCAGCGTGCCGGTGGTGGCTGCCGTGCGCGGGCTGGCGCTGGGCGGCGGCTGCGAGCTGGCGGTCTACTCGGCGCAGCGGGTCGCGGCGATGGAGAGCTATGTCGGGTTGGTCGAGGTCGGCGTCGGGCTGGTGCCGGGCGGTGGCGGGCTGGCCTACATCGCACGCCGGGCAGCGGAACGGGCGGCGAGCGTGCCGGGCAGCGACCTGCTCGCCTTCGTCAAGGACGGTTTCCAGGCCGCGGCCATGGCCACTGTCGGCACCAGCGCCATCGAGTCGCGCAAGCTCGGCTACCTGCTGGACAGCGACATCATCGTGCCGAACAAGGACGAGCTGCTGCACGTCGCGATCAGTCAGGCCAAGGCGCTGGCGAACGCCGGCTACCGTGCCCCGGCCAAGGCGATGTTCCCGGTCGCCGGCCGCAGCGCGATTGCCACCATCAAGGCGAGCCTCGTGGCGATGCGCGACGGCGGCTTCATCAGCGCGCACGATTTCCACATCGCCAGCCGGATCGCCGACGTGGTCTGCGGCGGCGAGGTGGACGCGGGCACGCTCGTCACCGAGGAGTACCTGATGGCGCTGGAACGCAAGCACTTCTGTGCGCTGCTCGAACACCCCAAGTCCCAGGAACGGATCATGGGCATGCTGCAGACCGGCAAGCCGGTGCGCAACTGATCAGGCTGACGGACGGAGCACACACATGAGCAAACAACTGCAAGACGCCTACATCGTCGCCGCCACCCGCACGCCGATCGGCAAGTCGCACCGCGGTTTCTTCCGCAACACCCGCCCGGACGACCTGCTGGTGGCCGCGATGCGCGGCGCGCTGGCCCAGGTGCCGACGCTGGACCCGAAGGCGATCGAGGACGCCATCATCGGCTGCGCGATGCCCGAAGGGCCGCAAGGCTTGAACATGGCCCGCGTCGCCGCGCTGCTGGCGGGGCTGCCGAACACGGTGGGCGGCATCACCGTCAATCGCTTCTGCGCCTCGGGCCTGAGCGCGATCCAGATGGCGGCCGACCGCATCCGCGTCGGCGAGGCGGACGTGATGATCGCCGGCGGTGCCGAGAGCATGAGCATGGTGCCGATGAGCGGCAACACGCCGAGCTTCAATCCCTCGGTCTTCGAGCGCGACGAGAACGTCGGCATCGCCTACGGCATGGGCCTGACCGCCGAGAAGGTGGCGAACCAGTGGAAGGTGAGCCGCGACGCCCAGGACGCCTTTGCACTCGCCTCGCACCAGAAAGCCTTGGCTGCGCAGGCCGCCGGCGAATTCGATGCCGAGACCACCGCCGTCGAAGTCACCGAGCGCACGCCCGACCTCGTGACTGGCGAGATCCACACCCGCACCCGCACGGTCAGCCGCGACGAAGGCGCCCGCCCCGACACCTCGCTCGACGGGCTGGGCAAGCTCAAGACGGTGTTCGCCGCCAAGGGCAGTGTCACGGCGGGTAACAGCTCGCAGACCAGCGACGGCGCCGGCTGTCTGATCCTGGCCAGCGAGAAGGCGATCCGCCAGCATGGTCTGACGCCGCTGGCGCGCTTCGTGAGCTACGCCAGCAAGGGCGTGCCACCCGAGATCATGGGCATCGGCCCGATCGAGGCGATCCCGGCCGCGCTGCGCAGCGCGGGGCTGCAGCAGAGCGACCTGGACTGGATCGAGCTGAACGAAGCCTTCGCGGCGCAGGCGCTGGCCGTGATCCAGACCGTCGGGCTCGACCCGAGCAAGGTCAACCGCATGGGCGGTGCCATCGCGCTGGGCCACCCGCTGGGCGCCACCGGGGCGATCCGCGCCGCGACGCTGGTCCACGCGCTGCGCCGGCATGGCCTGAAGTACGGCATGCTGACAATGTGCGTTGGCACGGGCCAAGGCGCGGCCGGCATCTTCGAGCGCGTCTGATCCACCGCCACCCGAAGACAGCACCCCCATGACCGTCCTGGCCGCTGTACCGTCTGGTGCGGCGGCTTTTTTGTTTCACACGCAACAATCGGTCGTGATCGGCCGCGGTTGCACATTTACCATTCCGAGTTGCCCGAGGAGACCCCATGAGCATGCACATCAAGACCGCCACCTTCAACGGCGTGGCCACCATCGAAATCGCCCGCCCGGAGAAGAAGAACGCGCTGACCATGGTGATGTACACCGCCATGGCCGAGGCGCTGCGTGCCGCGCAGGCAGATGGTGCGGTGCGCGCGGTGCTCATCACCGGACAGCCGGGCGTGTTCACCTCGGGCAACGACCTGGAAGACTTCATGCAGCGCCCGCCGCAGGGCATGGACTCGCCCGTGTTCCAGTTCATGCTGGCGCTGCTGGAGTGCGAGAAGCCGGTGGTCGCTGCGGTCACGGGCGCGGCGATCGGCATCGGCACGACCATGCTGCTGCACTGCGATTTCGCCTACGTGAGCGACGAGGCGCGGCTGGCGATGCCGTTTGTGGGACTGGGTCTCGTGCCGGAGTACGGCTCCAGCCTGCTGGTGTCGCAGTTGATGGGCCACGCCAAGGCGGCCGAAAAGCTGCTGCTGGGCGATCCGTTCACGGGGGCGGATGCGGTCGAATGCGGCATTGCCAACGCCGTGCTGCCGACGAGCGAAGTCGTCAGCCATGCGCGCCGCATCGCCGAACGCTTCAACGCACTGCCGCCGGGCGCCGTGCGCGACACCAAGCGACTGATGCGCTCCCCACAGCGCGAGCAGGTGCGTGCCGTCATCGCCAACGAGGCGGCGATCTTCTCCGAGCGGCTGCGCAGCCCCGAAGCGCAGGAAGCGTTCCAGGCGTTTTTCCAGAAGCGCAAGCCCGATTTCTCTTCATTCACCTGAGCGCCCGCCCGAGCGCCCTCTCCTGCCGATGCCCGCTTTCACCGCTGCCAAAGTTGCCCTGTCGCCCCTGCTGCTCTGGCAAGGCCGACAAGTTCGCCGGGAAGCGCCACGCCTGCCCGAAGCCAGCGGGCCACGGCTGGGCCTGACCGGGCAGGACCGGCACAGCGGGGCGATGCCGCGGCTGCGGCTGCTGATCGTGGGGGATTCGTCCGGCGCGGGCGTGGGCGCGGCGACGCAGGACGAGGCGCTCGCCGGTCGCTTGAGCCAGGCACTGGCGCGGCGGTTGAAGGCGCCGATCGCCTGGCAGCTCGTGGCCCGCACCGGCTGGACCACGGCCGACGCCACCGCCGCGCTGCGCGAACTCTCGGCGCAGGGCCGCTTGCCACCGGCGGACGTGATGGTGACGGCGCTGGGGGTGAACGACGCCGTCCACCAGACCAGCCCGCGCCGCTGGACCGCGCAGCTCGACGCGCTGGAAGCCTGTGCGTGCGAGCTGGCCGGGGTGCATCAGATCGTGGCCACCGCGGTGCCGCCGATGCACCGGTTTCCCCTGCTGCCGCAGCCGCTGCGCTGGGTGCTGGGCCGCTCGGCGCAGGCGCTGGACGCCGCGCTGGTGCAGTGGACGGCGGACGCGGGCACACGGGCCTACTTCGAGATGCCCTTCGACGCCGCCCGCGACGATGTGCGGGAACTCATGGCCAGTGACGGTTTTCATCCCAGCCCGGCGCTCTACCACCGCTGGGGCGAGGCGCTGGCCTTGCAGATTGCGGCGGACTATCGGCCGCTCATGCGGCCGGTGTGACGGCTGCCGCCGGCGCAGGCTTCGGAATCGGCCTCGGCCGCCCCGCCCGGTCGATCGCCACATACGTCAGGTTCGCCTCCGTCACCTTCACCGTCTGCGGATCCGCCGGATTGCGCTCCGCATAGACCTCGACGTGTACGGTCACAGACGTGTTGCCGATGCGCTCGACCGTCGCGTAGAAGCTCAGCAGGTCGCTCACCGACACCGCCTGCTTGAAGATGAACTGGTTCACCGCCACGGTGGCGATGCGGCCCTTGGCGATGCGGGCGGGCAACACGGCGCCGGCGATGTCCACCTGCGCCATGATCCAGCCGCCGAAGATGTCGCCGTTGCCATTGGCGTCCGACGGCATGGGCATCATGCGCAGCACGAGTTCGCGCTGGTGCGAGCCGGGTTCACCGCCGTGGACCGGCGGCGGGCTGGAAAAACGCGGGGCGTTCGCTTCGTTCACACTCATGGGTGGTACCTAGGTTGCGGGTGCCATTCTTTCACCAAGCGCCCACCCGATCCGAACCCGACCCCCATGCGCCGACATCCTTCCTCGTCCGAACCCGCCCCGGCCGATTCCGCCGGCACGCCCCGCAGCGACTGGACCACGCTCAAGCGCCTCGGCCCCTACCTGTGGGAGTACCGCGTCCGCATGGTGCTGGCCCTGGTGTTCGTCGTCGCGGCCAAGGCGGCCAACGTGGGCGTGCCACTGCTGCTGAAGCAACTGGTGGACAACCTGGCGATCCCGATCGGCGATCCGCGGGCACTCGTTGTCGTGCCGCTCGGGCTGCTGCTGGCCTATGCCGGGCTGCGGCTCTCGACAACCGTGTTCACCGAACTGCGCGAACTCGTCTTCGCCAAGGCCACGCACGGTGCCGCCCGCCGCATCGCGCTGGAGACCTTCCGCCACCTGCACGCGCTCAGCCTGCGCTTCCACCTCGACCGCCAGACCGGCGGCATGACCCGCGACATCGAGCGTGGCACGCGGGCGCTGCAGTCGCTGGTGAGCTACTCGCTCTACACGATCGTGCCGACGCTGGTGGAGCTGACGCTGGTGCTGACGCTGCTCGGCTCGCGCTTCGACATGGGCTTCGTGTGGATCACGCTGGCGGCACTGGTCGCCTACGGCACGCTGACCATCAGCCTCACCGAGTGGCGGACCCAGTTCCGCCGCGAGATGAACGAGCTGGATTCGAAGGCCCACAGCCGCGCCATCGACGCGCTGCTGAACTACGAGACGGTCAAATACTTCAACAACGAGGATTTCGAGTCGCGCCGCTACGACGAGGGCCTGGACGCCTTTCGGCGCGCGCAAATCAAGTCGCAGGGCACGCTGTCGCTGCTCAACGCAGGACAGCAGCTCATCATCGCGACCAGCCTCGTGGCGATGCTCTGGCGCGCCACGGCTGGCGTGGTGGACCACCGGCTGACGCTGGGCGACCTGGTGATGGTCAACGCGCTGCTGATCCAGCTCTACATCCCGCTGAATTTCCTGGGCGTGCTCTACCGCGAGATCAAGCAGAGCATGACCGACCTCGACAAGATGTTCCGATTGATGGAACGCGAGCGCGAGATCGCCGACAGGCCTGGCGCGCAACCGCTGGTGATCACGCAGGCCACCGTGCGCTTCGAGGCAGTGAACTTCGCCTACCACGCGGATCGGCCCATCCTGCACGGCGTGAGTTTCGAGATTCCGGGCGGGCAGACGGTGGCGGTGGTCGGCCCGTCCGGATCGGGCAAGAGCACGCTGGCGCGGCTGCTCTACCGCTTCTACGACGTGGACGCGATAACCCCCGGCCACGGCGGCGGGCGCATCACCATCGACGGGCAAGACTTGCGTGACGTGACGCAGGACAGCGTGCGCCGGGCCATCGGGATCGTGCCGCAGGACACCGTGCTGTTCAACGACACCGTGGGCTACAACATCGGCTACGGCCGGCCCGGCGCGTCACAGGAAGACATCGAAGCCGCCGCCCGCGCCGCGCACATCCACGATTTCATCGTCGCCCAGCCCAAGGGCTACGCGACGATGGTGGGCGAGCGGGGGCTGAAGCTCTCGGGGGGCGAGAAGCAGCGCGTGGCGATTGCCCGGACGCTGCTGAAGAACCCACCGATCCTGATCTTCGACGAGGCCACCTCGGCGCTGGATTCGGCCAATGAACGGGCCATCCAGACCGAACTCGCCAGTGCGGCGAAGGGGAAAACCGCGCTGGTCATCGCCCACCGGCTGAGCACCGTGGTGGACGCGCACACCATCGTGGTCTTGCAGCACGGCCGCATCGCCGAGCAAGGCAGCCACGCCGATCTGCTGGCGCTGGCAGGGGTGTATGCGCGGATGTGGCACCTGCAGCAGAACGGACGCGCAGGAGCCAGCAGCGCCGAGAACCTGCCCGATCAGTCCGCCGACTTGTTGCTGCGGCCGGTGTAACGCGGCAGCAGCATGCCGAGCTGCCACTCGATGCGGCCGATGTACCCCGGCGAGGGACTCACCGCCCGAAAGCCCTGGCGCAGCAGCCGCTTGAGGTAGGAGCGGTTGGCGATGGGCGCCAGGAAGATCTGGCCCACGATCGGCAGCAGCACGCTCACCGCCACCAACGGCCAATCCCGCCGCCGGGCCAGCTCGATCGGCCCGAGCAGCAGCACCGGCAGCGAATACCCGAGAGGTACCTGTACGCTCTCGCCGGTCGCGGGGTGGCGCATCTGCAGCGTGCGGCTGACCGCCTGCGGTGAGCCAGGGGAAGGAGCAGGGGAAGGAGCAGGTTTGCTTGTTGACATGGTGATTTTTTGGATTTTGTCTTCAGGGAACTTGGCTTACCGATGCTACCGGAGCACATGCAGGGTTTTCACTGATCCGGTACGCAAAACAACCTCTTTTGCACCGCAGCACAGCCGCGTGGTCGCCCGGATATCGCCGATGGTTCACGCTCGCTACACTGCCCATCGTGGAAACCAAATGGCTTGAAGACTTCGTCAGCTTGGCCGAGACGCGCAGTTTCTCGCGCTCGGCCCAGTTGCGGCATGTGACGCAGCCGGCGTTCTCGCGCCGCATCCAGGCACTGGAAGCCTGGGCGGGAATTGATCTGGTCGATCGCTCGTCTTATCCGACGCGGCTCACCTCGGCCGGCCAGACGCTGCTGCCGCAGGCGCTGGAGATCCTGGGCAACCTGCAAGCCGCCCGCAACCTCATGCGCGGCCACCAGACCTCCAGCCAGGACATGATCGAGTTCGCGGTGCCGCACTCGCTGGCATTCACGTTTTTCCCGCACTGGGTGATGGAACTGCGCCAGCGGTTCGGGGCGTTCAAGAGCCGGCTGGTCGGCATGAACGTGCATGACGCGGTGATGCAGTTGACCGAAGGCTCGTGCGACCTGCTGCTGGCTTACCACCACGCCTCGCAGCCGCTGCAGCTCAACCCGGAGCGTTACGAACACCTGAGTCTGGGCACCGAGACGCTCGCCCCCTACGCCCGCGCCAATGCCGATGGCGAGCCGCTGTTCCGCCTGCCGGGCCGGCCGCACGACAAGGTGCCCTACCTCGGCTATGCGACCGGCGCTTACCTCGGGCGGATGGTGGATCTGCTGCTCAAGCAGTCGAGCGAGGCGATCTACCTCGACCCGATCTACGAGACCGACATGGCCGAAGGCTTGAAGGCCATGGCGCTCGAAGGCCACGGACTCGCCTTCCTGCCTGCCAGCTCGGTGCGCAAGGAGGTCAGCGCACACCGACTGGTCCCGGCGGGGCCGCGGCAGTCGGGAACAGCGTTCGAGGTGACGATCGAGGTGCGCGTCTACCGCGAGCGGCCTGAGGTCTCGCGCCACAACAAGCCGGTGGCGCAGGCGCTGTGGGAATTCCTGCGCCAGTCCAAACAGGCTGGCAACAAGCTGGGCGAGAATCGCAGCCTATGACGACCGCCACCGCCCCCACGCTCCGCCTCACCCGCCCCGACGACTGGCATCTGCACGTGCGCGACGGCGCAGCGATGGCGGCGGTCGTGCCACACACCGCGCGCCAGTTCGGCCGCGCGATCATCATGCCCAACCTGCGACCGCCCGTGACCACGGCCGAGCAGGCGCTGGCCTACCGGGCGCGCATCGAAGCGTGCGTGCCGGACGGCGTGGAGTTCACGCCGCTGATGACGCTGTACCTGACCGACAACACCCCGCCCGACGAGATCCGCCGCGCCAAGGAAGCGGGGGTCGTCGCGCTCAAGCTCTACCCGGCGGGCGCCACGACCAACAGCGACGCAGGTGTCACCGACATCCGCAAGACCCACGCGACGCTCGAAATGATGCAGCGCGAGGGGCTGCTGCTGCTGGTTCACGGCGAAGTCACCGACCCGGCGGTGGACCTGTTCGACCGCGAAGCCCGCTTCATCGACGAGGTGATGGAGCCCCTGCGCGATGCCTTTCCGGAATTGAAGATCGTCTTCGAGCACATCACCACCCGCGACGCCGCCCAGTACGTCGCCGAAGCCGGCCCGCACACCGCCGCGACGATCACCGCGCACCACCTGCTCTACAACCGCAACGCGATCTTCACCGGCGGACTGCGGCCCCACTACTACTGCCTGCCCGTGCTCAAGCGCGAGGAACACCGCCAGGCCCTGGTCGCCTCGGCCACCTCGGGCAGCCCGCAGTTCTTCCTCGGCACCGACAGCGCCCCCCACGCCGCCCACCTCAAGGAACACGCTGCCGCCTGTGCGGGCTGCTACACGGCGCTGTCGGCGATCGAGCTGTACGCCGAAGCCTTCGAGCGCGCCGGCCACCTCGACCGGCTGGAAGGCTTTGCCAGCGTCCACGGCCCGGATTTCTACGGCCTGCCGCGCAACACCAGCACCATCACGCTGCGCCGCGAAGCGTGGACGCTGCCTGAATCGCTGCCTTATGGCGACGCGGAACTCAAGCCGCTCGGTGGCTCAGAGACGCTGAACTGGCGCCTCATCGACTGACGCGACTGCTGCGACAGCGGTCGGCGCCAGATGCCCCGCCAGCGCCGCGATCGCCCCCGCCAGCACCACCAGCACGCCCAGTGCCACCTGCAGCGAGGTCGCTTGCGCCAGCCAGCCGATCACTGGCGGGCCGAGCAGGAAGCCGCTGTAGCCCAGCGTCGCCATCGCCGCGATGCCCTGTCCCGGACCCCGCCGTGACCGCTGCGCCGCCGCGCTGAACACCAGCGGCGCAACCGTGCCGATCGCCAGACCCATCAGCGCAAACGCCGGCAGCGTCACCGCCAGACGGCCGCTGACCAGCGCCGCCACCAGCGCGACCACCGCCAGCCCGTTCAGCGTGCGCAGCAGCGGCACCGCGCCCCAGCGCACCACCAGCCGGTCCCCCGCGAAGCGCATCACCATCATCGCCATGGCGAACACGCTGTAGCCCAAAGCAGCTTCGGCCTGTGTGGTGCCGAGTGCGCCGTGGAGGTAGACGGCGCTCCAGTCGGCCATCGCCCCTTCGATCAGGAAGGCGGCAAAGATGGTGGCGCCCAGACCCGCCAGCGCGGCTTCCGGGGTGGCCCAGCGCGGTGCCTCCTCCTCGGCCGCGTGGACCTCGCCCACATGCGCCCCCAGCCAGCCCCGCGCCAGCAGCACCACCCCGATCGCCGCCACGCCGACACCCGCCAGATGCCAACCCGGCCAGACCCCCTGGTGCGCCAGCCAGCCGCCCAGCAAGGCGCCCGCCAGCCCGCCCGCGCTCCACAGCCCGTGCAGCGACGACATGATGGGCCGGCCCATCCGCTGCTCCACCTCGACCGCCAGCGCGTTCATCGCCACGTCCATCGCCCCGTTGGCCGCCCCGAACAGCGCCAGCGCGAGACCCAGCCACCAACCATTGGGCGCCAGCGTTGGCAGCGCCAGCAGCAGCCCATACACCAGCGACACGGCCAGCGTCACCCGCCGCGCGCCCCACCGCTGCACGCCATGCCCCGTCGGCCCGAAGGCGAACAGTGCGCCGATCGCCATGCACAGCAGCGCCGAGCCGAGTTCGCCCTCGCTCAGGCCCAGCGGATCGCGCACCGCCGGGATGCGCGACACCCAGCTCGCGAAGCCGAGTCCGTTGGCGACGAACAGCAGCGCCACCGCCCAGCGGGCGCGGGAAAGTTCAGATGGCATGAATGGAACCGGTTTCATTGGGATAGCCGCGCATTGTCTGGAGGAACGCCCCCTTGACGCACTGGAGACGAACCCTCAGATAAGCTGCACAGACCCCACCAAGGATCCGCGCCATGAAACGCATCTTGCTGTTCCTCGCCACCAATCTGGCCGTGATGCTGGTGCTGGGCATCGCCTCCAGCGTGCTGGGCATCAACCGCTACCTGGACGCACAGGGCCTGCACCTCGGCACGCTGCTGCTGTTCTCGCTGTTCATGGGCTTCACTGGCGCGCTCATTTCGCTGCTGATCAGCAAGCCTATGGCCAAGTGGAGCACCGGCGCGCAGGTCATCAACGACTCGACCGACCCGATGCACCGCTGGCTGGTCGGCACGGTCGCGCGCTTCGCCGAGAAGGCGGGCATCGACATGCCCGAAGTCGCGGTCTACGACGGCGAACCGAACGCCTTCGCCACGGGTGCGTTCAAGAACTCGGCGCTGGTGGCGGTCTCCACCGGCCTGCTGCAGAGCATGAACCGCGAGGAGGTCGAAGCCGTCATCGGCCACGAGGTCGCGCACGTCGCCAATGGGGACATGTTGACGATGGCGCTGATCCAGGGCGTGCTGAACACCTTCGTCGTGTTCATCTCGCGGGTGGTCGGCTATGTCGTGGACCGGATGATCCTGAAGAACGACAAGGACGCGCCCGGCATCGGCTACGTGGCCACCACCGTCGTGATGGACCTGCTGCTCGGCGTGGTCGCCTCCATGATCGTCGCGTGGTTCTCGCGCCAGCGGGAGTTCCGCGCCGACGCCGGGGCGGCGCAACTGATGGGCGACCCCAGGCCGATGCAGCACGCGCTGGCCCGCCTCGGTGGACTGGCGCCGGGCGAGCTGCCGAAGACGATGGCAGCCATGGGCATCTCGGGCCGCCCGAGCGGACTGATGGCGCTGTTCTCCAGCCATCCGCCGATCGAAGAGCGCATCCGCGCGCTGCAGAACGCGCAGTGAGCCACCCGGACCTGCGCTGACCTTCCCCGAGGCCGGGCTGCCAAGCCGCCCTTCAGGAAAACCCCCTCTCCCTCAGCGAAAATCAATGTAACTGAACGTTACATCACGACAACACTGGGGCGGAATGCGCCCACGGGGAGGGCCATGAAGTCCGTCATCGACACGCCGCTGCGCGGGCCGTGGATACGCGAAGCGTCACCACTGCGGCTGCTGCGTCCGCCGCTGCTGCTCACGGCGCTGCAGCAGCCGCGGCTGGCCGGGCTGGACGCGCTGCGGGCCATCGCGGTGCTGCTGGTCATCGTCAATCACCTGGGTCAGGACCGGATCGGGCCGGTGATGGTGTTCGACGGTTCGGTGGGCGTGGAGCTGTTCTTCGTGCTCAGCGGGTTCCTCATCACCTGGCTGCTGCTCGGCGAGCACGAGCGCCACGGCCGCATCGCGCTGGGCGCCTTCTACCAGCGCCGCATCGCCCGGCTGCTGCCCGCCTCGCTGGCCTATCTGCTGGTCGGCATGGCCTTGCTCGGGCTGCGCCACCAGCCGATCCCGTGGGGTGCGGTGGTCTCGACGCTGCTCTATGGCACCAACTACTACCAGGCGTTCACTGGCGCCGCGTCACACTACCTCTCGCATTGCTGGTCGCTGGCAGTGGAGGAGCAGTTCTACCTCGTCTGGCCCTTCCTGCTGGCTGCGCTGCTGCAGCGTGGGCATTCGCCGCGGGTGGCGCTGGCAATGTCGATCCCGCTGGTGTGGCTCTACAAGGCGGTGCTGATCTTCGGTTTCGGCGTCGGCGAGGTCTACCTGTACCGGGCGCTGGAGACGCGCATGGACCAGCTCTGCGCGGGCTGTCTGCTGGCGGTGCTGCTGAAGATGCCGCGCTGGCGGCGGCAGTTCGAGCAGCTCGCCCGCGGACGCTGGCCGCTGCCGGTGCTAGTGGCGGGGGTGGTGCTGTCCACCTCGCTGCTGCGGGGCACGGGCGTGGTGGCGGACCAGCAGCTCTATGGCTTCGCGCTGGAGACGCTGCTGCTGTGTGCGCTGGTGCCGCTGGTGTTGATCGAAGCGCGCGGGCGGGGCGCGCTGGCGGCGTTCCTCAACGCGCCGGCGCTGGTGCTGGTCGGCCAGATTTCCTACGGGATGTACCTCTACCACCCCTTCGTCGTGCATCCGGTCCGCAACGCCGTCGTGCGGCTGGGTGGACCTTCCGCGCTGGGCATCGCGGCGGCGGTCGCGGCGCTGGTGGTGGTGGCGTGGATGTCATTCCGGTGGTTCGAGCAACCCTTGCGGGAGCGGCTGCGCCCCAGTGACACCGGCTCGGCTCAGTAGCGGCCGGTCACGCCCGCCACGCGCAGATAGACATACGCCGCCCACTCCACCAGCACCCGCGGCGCCAGCCCCGCCCAGCCCTGCGACTTGACGCGCTGCGCCGTGATGGCCTCGGACTGCGCCAGCGCGCGGCCGATCTCCACCGCCAGATCCTGCGCGAAGGTCACGTCGCGCACGACCATGTTCGCCTCCAGGTTGAGCAGCAGCGAGATGGGGTCGATGTTCGAGCTGCCCACCGTCGCCCAGTGGTCGTCCACCAGCATCACCTTGGCGTGCAGGAAAGCCGGCACGTACTCGAACACCTCGACGCCGTGGCGCATCAGCTCGTCGTAGAGCACGCGCGCGGCCATCGCGGCGATGCGGTAATCCGGCTTGCCCTGCATCAGCAGCCGCACCTGCACCCCGCGCCGCGCCGCCTTGCACAGCGCCCGCCGGAACTCCTGGCCGGGGTAGAAGTACGGGCAGATCAGCCAGATGCGGTGCTGCGCCGAGCGGATCGCGTCGATGTAGGCGCGCTCGATGGTGCGGCGCTGGCGCAGGTTGTCGCGCACCACGAACGCGGCCTGCACCGGTGGCATCGCCTCGTCCAGCAGCGCCACCCGGTGGCCGCGGCGTGTCAGCCGCATCTGGCGCATCAGACCGCGCAGGCGCTGCACGGGGCGTTCGGTGTTCAGCAGCGTGCGCATTTCCTGCTGCCAGTCGTGGCCGAACCAGGAGCGAGACCACATCGCCCGCACCGCCTGCTCCATCGGCGCCACCACCGGCCCGGTGGCGCGCACGGCGAAGTCCAGCCGCGGCAGCTCGGTGTGGCCGTGGTGCAGGTCGAGGTGGTCGTCGATGACGTTGATGCCGCCCACGAAGCCCACCGACCCATCGACCACGCACAGCTTCATGTGCAGCCGCCGCAACTGGCCCGGCTGGAGCCAGTGGGTCCAGCGTTCGAGCGGCCGGAACACCGTCACCGCGATGCCCGCATCCCGCAGCCGCGGCACCACCGCCGACAGATCGTCGTGCGCGCCAAAGCCGTCGATCACCACGCGCACGCGCACACCGCGCCGCGCCGCGCGCTCCAGCGCCACTGCAACCGCCATCGCCGCCGCGTCGTCGTGGAAGATGTAGGTGGCCAGCCAGATCTCGTGGCGGGCGTTGCGGATGGCGCTGATCATGGCCGGGAACAGCGCCTCGCCCCCGCGCAGCAGCTCCACCTCGTTGCCACCGCGGAACACCGGCCGCGGCACGAGGTACCACGACATCGGCTCGCTGTCGTGGTCCACGCCCAGCACGCTCACCGGGTCGATGGGAACGGGCTCACCGGGCTTCACAGCAGCTCCAGCTCCACCAGCAGCGGCAGGTGGTCGGACATGCGCGCCCAGGCAGGGCCGCGTGGCACATGCATGCTGTGGCAGCGCAACCCGCGCGTGTAGACCCGGTCCAGCGACAGCAGCGGCATCCGCGAGGGAAAGGTGCGTGGCGTGCGGCCGTGCGGGCCGGGCGGGTGGGCGCGCACGAGTCCGGCGAGGTGGAACACGGGGTCCAGCCGCTCGCCCCAGTCGTTGAAATCCCCGGCCACGACGACCGGCGCCTCGGGCGGAATCTCGGCGCGGATGTAGGCGCCCAGCCGCTGTGCCTGCCGGACGCGGCTGGCGTGGATCAGGCCGAAGTGGGCGACGATGGCGTGGATGTCCACCCCGCGCCAGTGGACCTTGACGTGCAGCAGGCCGCGTTGCTCGAAGCGGTGGTCGGAGACATCGTGGTGCTCCACATCGCCCAGCGGCCAGCGCGACAGCAGGGCGTTGCCGTGCTCGCCGTCGCGGGTGACGGCGCTGGTGCGGTAGGCGGCGGCGTAGCCGTCAGGTGCCAGGAAATCGGCCTGCCCCTGCTCCGGCCAGCCGAACCAGGTGCGGTCGAAGTGCAGCGCGTCGCGGTGGTTGAACAGGCGCACCTCCTGCAGGAACACCAGATCGGCGTCCAGCGCCTCGACCCCGAGTCCGAGGTTGTGGATCTCCAGCCGCTTGCGCGGACCCACGCCGCGCACGCCCTTGTGGATGTTGTAGGTCGCCACCCGCAGCCGCGGCCCGTCCAGCCCGCCCGGCAGGGTCATCGGGATCGTCGGGGTCATCGGGCAGCGCGTTCCGACTGCAGCAGGTGTCGCGGCAGATGCAGGATCGCCTCGGCGTTGCTGGGCGAGAAACAGCGGTCGGCGGCCTCACGCCACGGCAGCCAGACGTGCTGCAGGTGCTCGCGCGGGGCCAGGGTCACGGGAGTTCCGGCCGGCACCGTCAGGCCGAACACCTGCTCGGTGTTGTGGGTGACGCCGTCGGCGTAGCGGTGGCGCCAGACGGGGTAGATCTCGTAGACGTTGCGCAGCGCCCAGTCGCGCAAGGCATTTTCCGGCACCGCCTCCGTGCCCACCACGATGCCGGTTTCCTCGGCCACCTCGCGCCGGGCGGTGTCCACGGTCAGCTCGTCGGGCGCGTCCTTGGAGCCAGTGACGCTTTGCCAGAAGCCGGGCTGGTCGGCGCGCTCCAGCAACAGCACCTGCCCGTCGGCCGTGTGGATGACCACCAGCACCGACTCGGGAATCTTGCTGTGACCAGAAACAGACACGGGCGGGAGAGAAGGCATGGCGATCGGACACAAAAGGGGTGGTGGGGCGGGGCATTCTGCATCGCCGTCTCCCCAGACGCACGAAACACCTATTCAGGGGGGTGGTACGGCAGGGGGGTTTGGTCTCCCGGAACACGAAAATCTCACTTTGGCTGCCCACACCCTGAACACAGTGTGGCGGCCAGACCAATTCCACACAATTCCGGGAGTGCATGTCCATGAAGTCCCCCGCGGCGAAGCCGAATCCTGCCACCACGGCACCCACCTTGCCCACCTTGGCCAGCGCGCTCCTGCAGCCGCGCATGGCAGGGCTGGATTTCCTGCGTGCCGTGGCCGTGCTGCTGGTGCTGCTCGACCATTCCGGCCTGGGCGCCATCGGACCTGTGCAGGTCTTCGATGGCGGTCTGGGGGTCGAAGTCTTTTTCGTGCTCAGCGGCTTTCTGATCACCTGGCTGCTGCTGGGAGAGACCGCCGCACGCGGCCGCATCGATCTGGCCGCGTTCTACTGGCGGCGGGCCACCCGGCTCATGCCCGCCATGGGGGTGTACCTGCTGGTCGGCGCGCTGCTGATCCTGGTCCAGGGCAAACCACTGCCCTGGAAGCCGATCGCGGCCAGCGTGCTCTACGTGATGAACTACTACCAGGCGCTCACCGGGGCCGAGTCGCATTACCTGTCGCATTGCTGGTCGCTGGCGGTCGAGGAACAGTTCTATCTGCTGTGGCCGGTGCTGCTGATCGTGCTGCAGCGCAGCGGCTGGAGCCTGCAGCGGTCGCTGACGGTGCTGATCCTGTCGCTGTGGACGCTGAAGGTGGGGTTGGTGCTGGGACTGGGGGTGAGCGACGACTACCTGTACCGCGCGCTGGAGACCCGGTCTGACCAGCTCTTCATGGGCTGTCTGCTGGCCGTGGTGCTCAAGTCAGGCCCCCGTGGACACGCGCTGTTCGACACGCTGGCGCGCCACCGCTGGGTGCTGGGGGGCGTGGTGGCAGCAATGCTGGCCTCGACCACGTTGCTGCACGGCACGGTGGCGAGCAAGTACCTGCTGGGTTACGCGGCCGAGCCGCTGCTGATCGCGCTGCTGTTGCCGCTGGTCCTGATCGAAGCGCACCGCGGCGGCTGGCTGGCGCGCGGACTCAATGCGCCGGTGATGGTGCTGATCGGGCAGGTGTCCTACGGTGTCTACCTCTACCACCCGTTCATCATCCACCCCATCCGCAACGCCGTGACCCGCGCCACCGGATCTGCGCCGCTCGGGGTGGGGCTGTCCCTGGTGGTGGTGGTGGCCGTGGCCTGGGCATCGTTCCGGTGGATCGAAGAGCCGCTGCGCAGCCGCCTGACCCGCCAGACCCGCACGCTCCGACCCAGCCATGTGGCACCCACCATGCCGGAGGGTGTGGGCGTGGCCTGAGCCACAGGACAGCAGCACCGCAGAGGCTGCACCGCGCAGCCTCTGCGGTCGCGCAGCATCAACCCTGCTGTGCAGCCTGCGCGTTGCGCAAGCGGATGTGCAGCTCGCGCAACTGCTTGTCCTCGACCACCGACGGCGCCCCGGTCAGCAGGCACTGCGCCCGCTGCGTCTTCGGGAAAGCGATCACATCGCGGATCGACTCGGCCTTGGTCATCAGCGTCACCAGCCGGTCGAGGCCGAAGGCCAGACCACCGTGCGGGGGTGCGCCGTACTGCAGCGCGTCCAGCAGGAAGCCGAACTTGAGCTGCGCGTCGTCCTTGCTGATGTTGAGGGCGCTGAACACCTTGCTCTGCACCTCGGCGCGGTGGATCCGGATCGAACCGCCGCCGAGTTCCCAGCCATTGAGCACCATGTCATACGCCTTGGCGATGCATTGACTCGGATCGGTGTCCATGTAGTCCTCGTGCCCGTCCTTGGGCGCCGTGAACGGGTGGTGGACAGCGTTCCAGCGGTTCTCGTCCTCGTCGTGCTCGAACATCGGGAAGTCCACGACCCACAGCGGCGCCCAGCGGTCCTCGAACAACCCGGACTTCTTGGCAAACTCGCTGTGCCCGACCTTCAGCCGCAGCGCGCCGATGGCGTCGTTGACGACCTTGGCCTTGTCGGCACCGAAGAACAGCAGGTCACCGTCCTGCGCACCCGTGCGGGCCAGGATGTCGCTGATCGCTTGGTCGTGCAGGTTCTTGACGATCGGCGACTGCAGGCCCTCGCGGCCCTTGGACACGTCGTTGACCTTGATCCACGCCAGCCCCTTGGCGCCGTAGATCTTGACGAAGTCGGTGTAGGCGTCGATCTCGCCGCGGCTGATCGACGCGCCGCCCGGCACGCGCAGGGCCACCACGCGGCCGCCCTTGGTCGTCGCCGGCGTGGAGAACACCTTGAAGTCCACCGTACCCATCGCATCGGTCAGCTCGGTGAATTCGAGCTTGACGCGCAGGTCGGGCTTGTCGGAGCCGAAGCGGTGCATCGTCTCGGCATACGCCATCACCGGGTAGTCGCCCAGCTCGACGCCCAGCGCCTTGCGGAAGACGTGGCGGATCATGCCTTCGAACATCGAACGGATCTCTTCTTCGGTCAGGAAGGAGGTTTCGATGTCGATCTGCGTGAATTCGGGCTGGCGGTCGGCGCGCAGATCCTCGTCGCGGAAGCACTTGGTGATCTGGTAGTAGCGGTCGAAGCCGGCCACCATCAGCAACTGCTTGAACAACTGCGGCGACTGCGGCAGCGCGAAGAAATGCCCGTCGTTGACACGGCTCGGCACCAGATAGTCGCGCGCACCTTCCGGCGTGGACTTGGTGAGCATCGGCGTCTCGATGTCCACGAAGCCCAGTTCGTCGAGGTACTTGCGCACTTCCATCGCCACGCGGTAGCGCAGCATCATGTTCTTCTGC
>NZ_JAAFKF010000064.1 GCF_013299175.1 Sphaerotilus sp. | reverse complement strand
AAAGTCGATCCAGCATCCACCCGACAGGTTCAGCCCCTACACGGACTGGCAACGCTCTTCGGTCAATGACCAGGCCATCGGCCAGTGGTTGATTCGGCATCAACTGGCCTCTCTGCAGCAAGGCAAGGTCACGCCAGGATTTAAGTTATTGCAAGCTGCGGTCCGAGGCGCGATCGAGAACTGTTCGGGACTGTATTTCGATATTGAGGGGTCCAAGGTCGTCGTGGAATTCTCGGATGGCCGATCGACGCTCTTTGAAAACCTGAGCGATGGTCAGCGGACATTGCTGGGGTTGTTTTGTGACCTGGCCCGCAGGATCAGCATCCTCAATCCCCATCTGGGCGAACGCGCCTTGGCTGAAACACCCGGTGTCGTGCTGATTGATGAGCTGGACTTGCACCTTCATCCCAAATGGCAGCGCCGCATCATCCAGGATCTTCGGCGCACCTTCCCGAAAGTCCAGTTCATCTGCACCACGCATTCCCCGCAGTTGATTGGTCAAGCCCGGCCGGATGAAATCATCCAACTGGATTCCTCGCGAACCACGGCGCATCCCGGGCAGAGCCTGGGCATGGACTCAAACTGGATACTGCGCCACATCATGGGCAGCGATGACCGCGACCCTGACGTGGCCAAGGCATTGGACGACTTGTTCGAGCACATCGAGCAGGCGCGCTTCGACGAGGCCCAGGCGGCGTTGGTGGCTCTGCGGCAGCGCATTGGCGAGCACCCGGAACTGGTGGAAGCCGATGCGCTGATCGGGCGGTACACCCGGCACGACGGGGAGTGAGCGTTTGAAGGCCATCAAGAAACAGGGCGAACCCGCTGCCCTGAAGGACTGGAAGCGCGACATGCAACAGGGCGCGCCACAGAACCTGGACTATGGCAACCTGCCCACGCCGGTGAAGGAAGCGGTCAAGGCGGCGTTGCTGGTGGAGCAAGGGTATCTGTGCGCCTACACGCTGCAGCGGTTGGCGGCGGCCAGCGACTGCCACATCGAGCATGTGGAGCCACAAAACGCCGCGCCGGGCAAAAGTCTGGACTACGCCAACATGGCTGCGTGTTGGCCGGACAACGGTGGCAATGTAACCAGTGGATACGGTGCGCCAGTGAAGGCGGGGGCGGCAGTCACGCTGAATGTCGATTTTGTGTCGCCTCACGCACCGGGATGCGAGGCGCGGTTTGTGTATGACGCCTCGGGTGCGGTGCGTCCACGCGGCGGCGATGCGGCCGTGCAAGGCACGATCGACCGGGTGCAGTTATGCCATGACCGGCTGTGCGAATTGCGGCGCAGCGCGGCCCAGGCGTGGGGATTGGTGCTGTCGCCACGCGGGATGCGCAGCCGGCGGCACCTGAAATCGGCGGCGGAGGCGCGGCGCTTCGCGGCCGAGGTGCTGCAGCCCGATGCGCAGGGGCGGCTGGAGCCGTTCTGTGTGGCCTTGTCTCAGATTGCGCTGAAGTACGCTGAGCAGGAAGAGAAGCGGTCTCAGCGGCTGCGAGCCGGTCACGGGGGCAAGGCCGGAGAGTGAAATCCACAGCCTGTCCCGCCGTCACATGCTGCGCCGATACTGCCCGCCCACCTCGAACAACGCCCCCGTGATCTGCCCCAGCGAACACACCCGCACCGCGTCCATCAGCACCTCGAACACATTCGCGTTGTCAATCACCGCCTGCTGAAGCCGCTTCAGCATCGCCGGCGCCTGGGCCGCATGGCGCGTGTGGAAATCGCCCAGCCGCGCGAGCTGCGATGCCTTCTCGTCGTCGGTGGAGCGCGCCAGCTCGATCGTCTCCGGGATCTCGTCGCCCTTCGGATTGCGGAAGGTGTTGACGCCGATGATCGGGTACTCGCCGGTGTGCTTGAGCATCTCGTAGTGCATCGACTCTTCCTGGATCTTGCTGCGCTGGTAGCCCGTCTCCATAGCCCCCAGCACGCCGCCCCGATCCGCGATCTTCTCGAACTCGGCCAGCACGGCTTCCTCCACCAGCTCGGTCAGCTCGTCGATGATGAACGCGCCCTGGTTCGGGTTCTCGTTCTTCGCCAGACCCCACTCGCGGTTGATGATCATCTGGATCGCCATCGCGCGGCGCACCGACTCCTCGGTCGGCGTCGTGATCGCCTCGTCGAAGGCGTTGGTGTGCAGCGAGTTGCAGTTGTCGTACACCGCGATCAGCGCCTGCAGCGTCGTGCGGATGTCGTTGAACTGGATCTCCTGCGCGTGCAGGCTGCGGCCCGAGGTCTGGATGTGGTACTTCAGCTTCTGGCTGCGGTCGTTGGCGCCGTACTTGTCGCGCATCGCCACCGCCCAGATGCGGCGGGCGACGCGGCCGAGCACGGTGTATTCCGGGTCCATGCCGTTCGAGAAGAAGAACGACAGGTTGGGCGCGAAGTCGTCGATGTGCATCCCGCGCGCCAGATACGCCTCGACGAACGTGAAGCCGTTCGACAGCGTGAAGGCGAGCTGGCTGATCGGGTTCGCGCCCGCTTCGGCGATGTGATAGCCGCTGATCGACACCGAGTAGAAGTTGCGCACGTCGTGGTGGACGAAGTACGAGGCGATGTCGCCCATCACCTTCAGGCTGAACTCGGTCGAGAAGATGCAGGTGTTCTGGCCCTGGTCTTCCTTGAGGATGTCGGCCTGCACCGTGCCGCGCACATTGGCCAGCACCCACGCCTTGATCTTCGACGCTTCGTCGTCGGTCGGGTCGCGGCCGTTGTCGGCCTTGAACTTGTCGAGCTGCTGGTCGATGGCCGCGTTCATGAACATCGCCAGGATGCTCGGCGCCGGGCCGTTGATCGTCATGCTCACCGAGGTCGTCGGGCTGCACAGATCGAAGCCTGAATACAGCACCTTCAGGTCGTCCAGCGTCGCGATGCTCACGCCGGAGTTGCCGACCTTGCCGTAGATGTCCGGGCGCAGGTCCGGGTCGGCGCCGTACAGCGTGACCGAATCGAACGCGGTGGACAGGCGCTTGGCCGGGATGCCTTCGCTGACGAGCTTGAAGCGGCGGTTGGTGCGGAAGGCGTCGCCTTCACCCGCGAACATGCGCGTCGGGTCTTCGCCTTCGCGCTTGAACGCGAACACGCCAGCCGTGAACGGGAAGCTGCCGGGCACGTTGTCCAGCATCAGCCACTTGAGCAGCTCGCCGTGGCACTCGTAGCCGGGCAGGGCGACCTTGCGGATCTTGTTGCCGCTCAGCGTGGTGTGGACGAGGTTGGTGCGGATTTCCTTGTCGCGGATCTTCACGACGTATTCGTCACCGGCGTAGGCGCGCTGCATCTCCGGCCATTGCGCCAGCAGCTTCTTGGCGCCCGGATCAAGCCGCTCCTCACGCTGCTGTGCCAGATCGGTCAGTGCCTCGACGCCGCGGTTCTTCGCCGGGTTGGACTGCCGGAACATCACGGCGCTGGCGCGCAGTTGCTGGATTTCGCGGGCGAGCGTGGCCTGCTGGCGGACTCTGGCCTTGTAGCCGCGCACGGTGTCGGTGATCTCGGCCAGATAGCGCGCACGGGCGGCCGGGACGATGGGCGTCTGGTGCGTGCTGTGGCGGGTGTTGACCAGCGGCAGGCGGCCTTCGCCGAGCGGCAGGCCGAGCGCGCCAAGCCGGACCTTGAGCGCCTGGTACAGCGCTGTCACGCCGTCGTCGTTGAAGCGGCTGGCCATCGTGCCGAACACCGGCATCTGGTCGGGCATGACGGTGAAGGCTTCGCGGTTGCGTTGCACCTGCTTGGCGACATCGCGCAGCGCGTCGGCCGAGCCCTTGCGGTCGAACTTGTTGATGGCGACGAACTCGGCGAAGTCGAGCATGTCGATCTTCTCCAACTGGCTCGCGGCGCCGAACTCGGGCGTCATCACGTACATCGGCACATCGACGAAGGGCACGATCGCCGCGTCGCCCTGGCCGATGCCGGAGGTCTCCACGATGATCAGGTCGAAGCCGGCGACCTTCGCCGCGGCCAGCACTTCGGGCAGCGCGGCCGAGACTTCCGAGCCGGTGTCGCGGGTGGCGAGGCTGCGCACGTAGACGCGCTGGCCGTTCGACCACGGGCCGGTGGCGTTCATGCGGATGCGGTCGCCGAGCAGGGCGCCGCCGCTCTTGCGCCGCGACGGGTCGATGCTGATGACGGCGATGCGCAGCGAATCATCCTGGTCGAGGCGCAGGCGGCGGATCAGCTCGTCGGTCAGGCTGGACTTGCCCGCGCCGCCCGTGCCCGTGATCCCCAGGACCGGCGTCTTGCTCGCCTTGGCCGCTTCATGCACGGCGGCGACCACGTTGGCATCGGCCTTGCCGTTTTCCAGCGCGGTGATGAGCTGAGCCAGCGAGCGCCACGCCGCTTCGGTGTGGCCTTGCAGCGCGGCGAGGTCGGTGGGCGCGTAGCTGGACAAGTCCTGGTCGCAGCGCATCACCATCTCGCCGATCATCCCCTGCAGCCCCATGCGCTGGCCGTCCTCGGGGCTGAAGATGCGCACGCCGTGGCTGTGCAGGTCGCGGATCTCGGCCGGCACGATCACGCCGCCGCCGCCGCCGAAGACCTGGATGTGCGCGCCGCCTCTAGCCTTGAGCAGCTCCACCATGTACTTGAAGTATTCGACGTGGCCGCCCTGGTAGCTGCTGACCGCGATGCCCTGCACGTCTTCCTGCAGCGCCGCCGTCACCACCTCGTCCACCGAGCGGTTGTGCCCCAGGTGGATCACCTCGGTGCCCATGCCCTGCAGGATGCGCCGCATGATGTTGATCGCCGCGTCGTGGCCGTCGAACAGGCTCGCGGCGGTGACGAAGCGCACCTTGTTCGTGGGGCGGTAGTTCGCCAGGGCTTTGTGGTCGGCGGACAGGTCGGTCATCGGAGGCTCCAGTCGGGTGCGTGCGATTTTGCGTTGACGTTTACGTAAACGTCATTTGGGGACAACCCTCGGTTTTTGCCTCATTCCTGTGCGCTGCACGCGCTTGGGGCGTGGAGATGGTGCGGCGCACAAAAGAGGACGGTTCTACAGGGCTGCTGAGAGGCACAACGCGGGTGTGCAGACCTGGCACGGTCCCTGCAGTAATGCTGTCGAGGCCCCGGCAACGGGGCGCTCACTAGGTGGGACATTTTGGACAACGGCGTCCGATCGTCCCGGCTCCCCGGCACTGCCCAAGCAGGCGCCGAGGGTCGGACAACGATCGTGACGCCGTCTTTTTTTGCCACGGAGATTCTGCACATGACGACGCCCCTGTTCCCTGTCAACCCGTCTCGACGCGAGTTCATCCAGCGTGCCGCCGCCGTGACGGCCGCAGGCAGCGCGGTCGCCTTGCCCGGTGGTGCCTGGGCCGCTGGCTCGGATGCACCCGAGAAGAAGGAAGTCCGCATCGGCTTCATCCCGCTGACCGACTGCGCCTCGGTGGTGATGGCCTCGGTGATGAAGTTCGACGAGAAGTACGGCATCAAGATCATCGCGTCCAAGGAGTCGTCCTGGGCCGCCGTGCGCGACAAGCTGGTCAATGGCGAGCTGGACGCGGCACACGTCCTGTACGGCCTGGTCTACGGTGTTCACCTCGGCGTGAGCGGCCCGAAGAAGGACATGGCGGTGCTGATGACCCTGAACCACAACGGCCAGGCGATCTCGCTGTCGAAGAAGCTGGCCGACAAGGGCGCGGTCGATGGCGCAGGACTCGCCAAGGTCATGAAAGCCGAGCCGCGCGAATACACCTTCGCGCAGACCTTCCCGACCGGCACCCACGCGATGTGGCTGTACTACTGGCTGGCCTCCAACGGCATCAACCCGATGACCGACGCCAAGGTCATCACCGTGCCGCCGCCGCAGATGGTCGCCAACATGCGCGTGGGCAACATGGACGGCTTCTGCGTGGGCGAGCCGTGGAACCACCGCGCCATCATCGACGGCATCGGCGTGACCGCCACGACGACCCAGGACATCTGGAAGGACCACCCCGAGAAGGTGCTGGGCTGCACGGCCGAGTTCGTCCAGAAGAACCCGAACACGGCGCGCGCCATGGTCATGGCGATCCTGGAGGCCAGCCGCTGGATCGACACCGGCCTGCAGAACAAGATGAAGATGGCGGAGACGATCGCCGAGAAGTCGTATGTCAACACCTCGGTGGACGCGATCAACCAGCGCATCCTGGGCCGCTACCAGAACGGCATGGGCAAGACCTGGGACGATCCGAACCACATGAAGTTCTTCAACGACGGCGCGGTGAACTACCCCTACCTGTCGGACGGCATGTGGTTCCTGACGCAGCACAAGCGTTGGGGCCTGCTCAAGGGCGATCCGGACTACCTCGGTGTCGCCAAGGAAATCAACCAGACGGCGCTCTACAAGGAAGCCGCCGCGCAACTGAAGATCAACGTGCCCAAGAGCGACCTGCGCAGCAGCAAGTTCGGCGACGGCGTGGTCTGGGACGGCACCAACCCGGCGAAGTACGCCAGCAGCTTCAAGATCAAGGCGGCCTGACCATGAGCGCGTTCACCTTGCCTGTTTCCGGTGCGTCCAGCGCCACTGCGTCTGCGGCACCCGCTGCCGCCCCGCGCACACCGGCCGCCGTGCCTGCCCCGGTGATCGACGTGGCGGCACAGGCCCGGCTCAAGGCCCAGGTCGCCGCGATGGCCCGCGCCCAGCGCCTGCGCACCATGGCGCGGTTCGCGGCGCCGCTGCTGGGCTTTCTCGTGCTGCTGCTGGTGTGGCAAGCCGTGGCGCACAGCGGCGACAAGCAGCTCCCCGGCCCGATCCCGGTCTGGCACGCGGCGGTCAAGCTGTTCTCCGACCCGTTCTACGTCAACGGCCCGAACGACCAGGGCATCGGCTGGAACGTGCTGTCGTCGCTCAAGCGCGTGGGCGTGGGCTTCGGGCTGGCGGCGCTGGTGGGCATCCCGCTGGGCTTCATGATCGGGCGCTTCAACTTCCTGAACCAGATGCTCGACCCGCTGATCAGCCTGCTGCGGCCGGTGTCGCCGCTGGCCTGGCTGCCGATCGGGCTGATGGTGTTCAAGGCCGCCAACCCGGCGGCGATCTGGACCATCTTCATCTGCTCGATCTGGCCGATGGTGATCAACACGGCGGTCGGCGTGCGCCAGGTGCCGCAGGACTACCTCAACGTGGCCCGCGTGCTGAACCTGTCCGAGCTGACGATCCTGCGCAAGATCCTGTTCCCGGCGGTGCTGCCCTACATGCTGACCGGCGTGCGGCTGGCGGTGGGCACGGCGTGGCTGGTGATCGTCGCCGCCGAGATGCTGACCGGCGGCCAGGGCATCGGCTTCTGGCTGTGGGACGAGTGGAACAACCTCAACGTCGCCCACATCCTGATCGCGATCTTCGTCATCGGCGGCGTGGGCGTGATGCTCGAAGCCTTGCTGGTGGCGATTGCCCGCCGTTTCGACTATTCCTGAGTTTCCGAAAAACCGAGTTTTCGAGGACACGCACCATGAGCACGAGCACCCCCGCCCCGGACCCCCGCAGCCAGCGTTTCCTGCGCATCGAGAACGTCGGCATGTCCTTCCCGACCAAGAAGGGCACCTTCGTCGCGCTGCGCGACATCAATCTGGACGTGGCCCGCGGCGAGTTCATCACGATGATCGGCCACTCGGGTTGCGGCAAATCGACGCTGCTGAACCTCGTCGCCGGGCTGACGACGCCGACCTCGGGCGTGCTGCTGCTCGATGGACGCGAACTCAAAGGCCCCGGCCCGGAGCGCGCCGTGGTGTTCCAGAACCACTCGCTGCTGCCGTGGATGACCTGCCAGGAAAACGTCGGGCTGGCGGTGGACCGCGTGTTCGGCGCCACCGAGTCGAAGGCGCAATTGCGTGACCGGGCTTTGGCGGCGCTGGAGCTGGTCGGCCTGATGCACGCCAAGGACAAGCGGCCGGGCGAGATCTCCGGCGGCATGAAGCAGCGGGTCGGCATCGCCCGGGCGCTGGCGATGGAGCCGAAGATGCTCCTGATGGACGAGCCGTTCGGGGCGCTCGATGCGCTGACCCGCGCCAAGCTGCAGGATGAGCTGATGAAGATCGTCGCCACCACCGGTTCGACCGTGATGATGGTGACGCACGACGTGGACGAGGCGGTGCTGCTGTCCGACCGCATCGTGATGCTGACCAACGGGCCGGCGGCGACCATCGGCGAGGTCCACCAGGTGCCGCTGCCGCCGGTGCGCGAGCAGTTCCGCGCCCGGCTGGAGATGGCGCACAACGCCGATTACCTGCGTGCCCGCGAGGCGGTGCTGGAGTTTCTGTACCACAAGCAGGTGCATGTGGAGAAAGACGCCGCCTGATCCGCCTGCGCATGACTGGTCAGGACGGTCGGCACACCCTCCTTTTGTACTGTTTTGAAACGGCCGTGTTGCAATGGATGCGCGCAGCGTGAAGATTTACAGTCACAATTCTCATGTGGTGAACCAGCGACCCCGTTGGGTCCGTCACCACGGTTGCGAGGGCCGACCTTGGGGATTCCGTGCAAGACCGCTGCTGGCCACGCCGAGCTGGCATCGCAGGACTGTCGCCTGTCCAAGCGACACCGCGTGTTGCTGCTCCTGGTGGACGGGGTGCGTTCATTGGACGATGTGGTGTTGCTGGGCCGCCAAGTCGGTGTGCCACGCAGCCACATCGATGAGCTGTTCGCGCTGGGCTTGATCGTCATCGGGCCACCTGCCGGACACGCTGCCAGCGCATGGGCCTGCCTCGACCCGGACACCGGCTACACCTTGACACCATCCAGTCCCCCGGACCACGCCGAACTGGCACCACCCAGCACCCCGGACTACGGTTCGGTTCCGGCGCGGGGTGCGGTTCTGCAGGTGCGGCGGCTGTTGCAGCGCATTGAATCGCTGCTGGCGGCCCGCTGAAGGGGAATGGGGTGGTCGCGTGCTTCTACACTCTTCCCGCATGAACTTTCTCGTCATCGATATCGGCAACACCCGCCTGAAATGGGGTCTCTACGCTGCACCTCATCCGGGCGCTGAGCTGCTCGCGCATGGTGCTTCCTTTCTCGAAACCATCGACCGCCTGGCCGACGAAGAGTGGGCGCACCTGCCCGCGCCGACGCACATGCTGGGCTGCACGGTGGCGGGTCTGGCTGTGCGCCGGCGGGCCGAGGAGCAGTTGGACGCGTGGGGTCTGGCGCCGCGCTGGGTGGTGTCGCAGCCGTCGGCCTGCGGTGTGACCAACGGCTATGAACACCCGGCCCGGCTCGGCTCCGACCGCTGGGTGGCGATGATCGGGGCGCGGGCGCGGGTGCTGGCGTCCGGGCCACCGCGGCCGGCGCTGGTGGTGATGGTCGGCACGGCGGTCACGGTGGACGCCCTCGATGCCGAAGGGCGCTTCCTCGGCGGGTTGATCCTGCCGGGCTTCGGGCTGATGCTCAAGGCGATGGAGTCGGGCACGGCCGGGCTGAAGGTGCCGACCGGTGAGGTCTGCCTGTTCCCGACCAACACGAGCGACGCGCTGATGAGCGGTGGCACCTACGGCATCGCCGGCGCCATCGAGCGCATGCACCGCCACCTCGTGCAGCGGTGCGGACAAGCACCCGTGCTGCTGATGAGCGGCGGCGCGGCGGTCAAGCTGGCGCCGGAAACCGACCTGCCTTTTGTGCTGACGGACACGCTGGTGTTCGAGGGGCTGCTGCAGCTCGCTGCTGCCGACCCGTATCAGGGGACGTGAGGCGGGACAGGCTGGCGGTCCAGCCATGCCTGCAACTGCGCTGCGGTCTGCGGTGCGCTGATCATCATGCCTTGGAGCTGGTCACACCCCAGCCCGACCAGGAACGCGCGCTGCGCCGCCGTCTCCACCCCTTCGGCCACGACGCTCAGGCCTAGGCCGCGGGCGAGCTGCACGATGGCGCTGGCGATGGCGGCGGACTCGCGCTGGTGCGGCAGCTCCTGCACGAAGGAGCGGTCGATCTTCATGGTGTCGATCGGCAGTTCCTTGAGGTGGCTCAGCGAGGAGTAGCCGGTGCCAAAGTCGTCCACCGACAGCTTCACGCCCAGTGCCCGCAACTGCAGCAGCCGCGCGCAGACCTGCGGCACATCGTCCATCAGCATCCGTTCGGTCAGCTCCAGCTCCAGCCAGCCCGCGGGCAATCCGGTTTCGGCGAGCAGGGCCTGGATGGACGCCACGAAATCGGGCGCCTGGAACTGCAGGGTGGACAGGTTGACCGCCACCGTCAGCGGCCAGCCCGCGGCGTGCCACTGCTGCGCCTGGCGGGCGGCTTCACGCAGCACCCAGGCACCGATGGGCACGATCAGCCGGTGCTGCTCCGCCAGGGCGATGAACTCGTTCGGCGCCAGCAGGCCGCGCTGCGGGTGCTGCCACCGGATGAGCGCCTCGACACCGACCGGGTGCCCGTCACGCGCCCGGACCTGCGGCTGGAACAGCAGCGCGAACTCGTCGTGCGTGATGGCGTGGCCCAGCTCGCCTTCGAGCATCAGTTGGTCGTAGGCCGTGGTGGCGACCTCCTGCTCGAAGAAGGCGAAGGTGGCACGTCCACGGGCCTTGGCGACGTGCATGGCGGCGTCGGCGTGCTTGATGAGGACATCGGGCGTGTCGCCGTCCTGCGGATACAGCGCGATGCCCAGCGATGGCGTGACCGAGATCGACTGGCCTTCGACCACGACCGGTGCCCCCACCGCGTCGAGCAGCTTGCCGGCCACGCGCACCACGGCCTCGCGGTCGCGCACACCCGGCAGCAGCACCATGAACTCGTCGCCGCCGAAGCGGGCAACGCGGTCGGTGCTGCGCACGCATTCGCACAGGCGCTGCGCGATGGTCTTCAGCAGTGCGTCGCCACGGGTGTGACCGACCGAGTCGTTGACGCGCTTGAAGTGGTCCAGGTCGATGAAGAGCAACGCGAGCTGGGTGTCGGAGGCGCGGGCGGCGACCATGAGGTGGTCGAGCTGGGCGAGGAAGGCGGCGCGGTTCGGCAGGCCGGTCAGCGCGTCGTGGTGGACGAGGTAGTGCAGCCGGGCCTGGGTGGCGCGGCGGTCGCGGATGTCGCGCACCACGGCCATGCGCATCGGCTCGCCGTGCTGCACCGTGCCGCGGTCGATCATCTCGACGGGGATGCGCGTGCCGTCCTGGTGGACCACGGCGGTTTCGAAGGTGACATCCTGGAGAGCGTCGAGCTGCCGGAGGGTGTGGGTCTGGTGCTCCGGCGCGATCAGCATCAGGGCCGGGCGGCCCAGCAGGTCGTGCAGCGACAGCCCCACCAGCTCGCACAGGGCCGGGTTGGCATCGGCGATGTGGCCGTCGCGGTGGAAGAAGATGCCTTCGACGCCAGCCTGCAGGAACTTGGACAGGCGCTCTTCGGATTCGAGCAAGGCGCGCTCGGCGGCGTGGTGGCGGCTCTGGTCCACGATGAGCACGTAGACGCCCGCACGGCGGCCTTGCGGGTCCAGGTGGGGCGTGAGGGTGATCTCGACCCAGAGCTGCTGACCGTCGCGCAGGGACAGCGGTTGCTCCAGCGTGCGTGCCTGGTCGTCCTGCAACGTGACGGCCAGTGCGGGCGAGAGTTGCCGGCCCAGTGCGGGTGCCATCACGTCGGTTAGCGCACGGCCCAGCGGGCTGCGCGCGGCGTCGCACAGGCCCTGCATGAAGGTGCGGTTGGCGTAGGTGCAGAGCTGCCGCGGGCCGTCGAAGTAGGCCATCATGACCGGCGCGCTGTCGGCCAGCCGGCAGAGCTTGTCCCGGTCCTGAACGGCCTCGGGCGTGGCCTCCCCGGAGGGTGTGGCGTCGTCAGCAGCGGGACCGGAGGGGGAGGGCATGGGGTCGATGATACCCAGCGGGCCGCACTTGTCAGACGACCGCATACCCCGTGTTCCGGGGTGGTACCCCCTGGTGTCAGAGGATGTACCGCGACAGATCTTCGTTGCCAGCAAGGGCGCCGAGGCGTTTTTCCACCTCCGCCGCGTCGATGGAGACGGTCTGGCCGGCCCGCTGCGGTGCGTCGAACGAGACTTCGTCGAGCAGCCGCTCCAGCACGGTGGAGAGTCGGCGGGCGCCGATGTTCTCGGTGCGCTCGTTGACGCCGTGGGCGGTTTCGGCGAGGCGGCGGATGGCGTCGGGGGTGAACTCCAGCGTCACGCCTTCCGTGGCCAGCAGCGCCTGGTACTGCTTGATGAGGCTGGCGTGGGTGCTGGAGAGGATCGCCTCGAAGTCGTCCACGCTCAGCGACGACAGCTCGACCCGGATCGGAAAACGCCCCTGCAGTTCCGGGATGAGGTCGCTTGGCCGTGACAGGTGGAACGCACCCGACGCGATGAAGAGGATGTGGTCGGTCCTGACCATGCCGTGCCTGGTCTTGACGGTGGTGCCTTCGACCAGCGGCAGCAGGTCGCGCTGCACCCCTTGGCGGGACACGTCGGCCCCCTGTGATTCGCTGCGGCTGGCGACCTTGTCGATCTCGTCGATGAAGACGATGCCGTTCTGCTCGGTGTTGTGCAGGGCGCGGGTGACGATCTCTTCCTCGTTGACCAGCCGTTGCGCCTCCTCGTCGATCAACAGGCGCCGGGCCTCCGCGATCGTGACCTTGCGCGTCTTGCGCTTGCCCTGGCCGAGCTGCGAGAACATGCCCTTGAGCTGTTCGGCCATGTCTTCCATGCCGGCCGGCCCCATGATCTCGACCGCCGGCCGCGCCTCGGTGAGGTCGATCTCGATGTCCTTGTCTTCCATCGTGCCTTCGCGCAGGCGCTTGCGGAAGGTCTGGCGGGTGGGGCTGTCGGCGGCAGCGGGTGGCGGCACGAGCACATTGAGGATGCGCTCCTCGGCGGCATCTTCGGCGCGGTGGCGCATCTGGGTGACCTGCTGCTCGCGCTCTTGCTTGACAGCGTTCTCCACGAGGTCGCGGATGATGGTGTCCACGTCTTTGCCGACGTAGCCGACCTCGGTGAACTTGGTGGCCTCGACCTTGATGAAGGGCGCGTCCGCCAGCTTGGCCAGGCGGCGGGCGATCTCGGTCTTGCCGACACCGGTCGGGCCGATCATCAGGATGTTCTTGGGCGTGATCTCGTGGCGCAGCGCGGGGTCCACCTGCTGGCGGCGCCAGCGGTTGCGCAGCGCGATGGCGACGGCGCGCTTGGCGTCGTGCTGGCCGACGATGTGGCGGTCGAGTTCGGAGACGATCTCCTGCGGGGTCATGGCGCTCATGGTCGTTTGCCGCTTCAGTCCAGCGTCTCGATGGTGTGGGATTGGTTGGTGTAGATGCACAGGTCGCCAGCGATTTCCAGCGAACGCTTGACGATCTCGGCCGGCGCCATCTCGGTGTGCAGCAGCAGCGCACGGGCCGCGGCCTGTGCATAGGCGCCCCCCGAGCCGATCGCCACGATGCCATGCTCCGGCTCCAGCACGTCGCCGTTGCCGGTGATGATCAGCGAGGCGGTGCGGTCGGCGACCGCGAGCATGGCTTCGAGCCGGCGCAGCACACGGTCGGTGCGCCAGTCGCGGGTCAGCTCGACGGCAGCGCGCACGAGGTGGCCCTGGTGCTTCTCCAGCTTCGACTCGAATCGCTCGAACAGCGTGAAGGCGTCGGCGGTGGCGCCCGCAAAGCCGGCCAGCACCTGGTCGCGGTGCAGCTTGCGCACCTTGCGCGCGCTGGACTTGACGATGATGTGGCCGAGCGTGACCTGGCCGTCACCGCCGATGGCCACGGTGTTGCCGCGACGCACGCTGACGATGGTGGTGCCGTGATAGGACTCGGTGGACATGGGCGAGGGGGTTTCCAGTGAAGGTCCAGTGAAGGCCCGGCCCGCACGGTACGCAGGCCAGCACAGGGATCAGAAGTTCCGGACGGTGACGCGGGCGTGTTCGCTGATGCCCATGGCACCGCAGAACAAGGCCACCAGGCGGTGGGCATCGACGAAGCTGACGCTGCGGCCCTCGGCGTGGCGCGAGAGCACCCAGTTCAGCAGGTCGCCGGCCGCGATGAAATCGACGCGGATCAGGCGCGTGCAGGAGACCTGGATCAGCGCGGACTTGCCGATCTGCTGGTCCATGCCTTTCAGCAGGTTGCCGATGTCGCCGATGAGCTGGCCGTTCAGCTCGACGGTGGCGATCTCCAGCGGTTCTTCATCGGGTGTCTGCGACTCCATGAAGCCGGTGACGACCTCGGCGACGCTGGAGACCGGGGCCACCGGGCGACCGGTCTCGTCCGACAGCCGCAGGATGCAGCGTGACGCGCTCCACGAGGGCGGCGAGACCTCGTAGGTCATGCAGTAGTCGATCGCGACCTGGTCGAAGTCGAGCGGGCGGTGCGTCAGGCGCAGGGCTTCGAGGCGCAGCATCCAGTACGCTGGATCCGCATCGCGCACGCTGGTGGGCGACAGGTCCGCCAGCAGCGCGAACAGCGTGTCGCCACCCAGCCAGCACATCTCGATCGGCTCGTCGGACCAGTCCCTCAGCAGGCGGTGCAGCGCGCTGGCGGCCTGCGCGTCGATGTGGCGGGTGTGGCGCCAGTCGAGCACCCAGGGCAGCGGCATCTGCAGCAGTTGCGAGCGCAGTTGCGTCACGGCATCCGCGTCGATGAAGTCAGGTGCGACCCAACCGACCGTGCCGTCGAACTGGCTGCTGCCGCGCTGGGTGGGGCGTGCGCGCTCGCTGGCGACGGCGTCCGCCACCAGCCGCGGCAGCGAATACCACTGTGGCGGAGACCAGCCGAAGCGTTGCGTGTAGTCGAGCGCGAGCGACTCGAACTTGGTCTGCTGGCCGATGGCGCGGTAGAGATCGAACAGTGCGTACCAGGTCTCGGCGTGCTGTGCGCGCGGGCCGCTCAGGCTGACGAGGCTGTGCAGCGAGCGTTCGCACAGATCGAAGTCCGCATTGGCGAAGGCGATCACCGCCTCGTCGAGATCGGGGTCGTGGGCCAGTTCGGTGACTTCGACGCTGTGCGGCGGCGAGTCGTCCATCGGGCCGTGGACGCTGCTGATGCGGCCCAGCGGCGCGCGGGGCGTGCTGGCGGGCCGCAGCGAAATGGCGCGGGAGTGGGTGTCCTGGCCGATGAGTTCCGACTCCATCTGCATCGGCGTCGTCGGCTTGAAGGCGTCGGAGAGCTGGGGATGGGTCGCCATGACCTGGGGCGCAGTGGTGGCGCCAAAAAACGAGTCGGTGCGGGCGATCGGTGCCTGGCGTCCCACCGTTACGGCGGCGTTGCGCCGTTGCGCCGCACCATGCGATTCACCGACCATCTGGCGCTCGATGGCGTCGATCTTGCCCTTGACCTCGTCGCTGTCGGGGCGTGTGGCGTAGCTGTCCTGGCTGCGGACTTCGGAATCGTCAAGGTGGGACAGGCCATCCAGTCCGGCCAATCCTTCACCGGTCAGGCCCTCGCGGCGGATCTTGCGCAGCGTGTCGAACTCGCGCTTGCGCACGAAATCGTTGCGCCGCTTGCGCTCGATCATCGCCTTGAGCTCGGACTTGGCGTAATCGTCCTCCCGACTGTCGGCGCTGGCTGCGCTCAGGTCTGCCCAATCGGTGGTCGGGTTGAGCGCAAAGCGCACCACCTTGCGGAAAAAACCGCTCTTGGGAGAATCCTTGGGGTCAGCCATGTCTGGAGGTGCGGCCGGGCCCGTGTGCTCAGTCGCCGAAGAGTTTTTGTTTCAGTTCCCTGCGCTGCTGCGCTTCCAGCGAGAGTGTAGCGGTCGGACGGGCCAGCAAGCGGCCCAGGCCGATCGGTTCGCCGGTTTCATCACAGTAGCCGTAGTCGCCGGATTCGATGCGGCTGAGCGACTGGGTGATCTTCTTGAGCAGCTTGCGCTCGCGGTCGCGGGTGCGCAGCTCCAGTGCGTGCTCTTCCTCGATCGTGGCGCGGTCGGCCGGATCGGGGACGATGGAGGTGTCTTCGCGCAGGTGCTCGGTCGTCTCGCCGGCGTTGGTCAGCAGGTCGTCCTTCTGCTTCTTCAGGCAAGCGCGAAAGAAGTCGAGCTGCTGGTCGCTCATGTACTCGCTCTCGGGCATGGCCATCAGCTCGGCGTCCGTCAGGTCGCGTCCGGCTTTGGTCTTCCACGCGTTGGCGAGGGTCGGGTCAGTCTTGGGATCGTTCTGGGGCATGGGGGACTCGGGTGGCAATCAAGGGTGAAATCGTGGCGGCCACCTGTCAGGGCCGATTCCGGGCGCGCGGATTGTAGCCACCCCGGCCCGTGGGTGTCTGAGGGATGCCCCTCACAGTGGATTCCGGGGGGTGGCGTCGCTGGTGGTGTTTCACACCAGACACTGCGCCAGCCCTTGCTGGAACACGTCACCTGGCAGGTCGATGCCGATGAACACCATCTTGCTCTGGCGCTTCTCGCCGGGCATCCACTTCGGGCCAAGGTCGCTGCCCATGAGCTGGTGGACGCCCTGGAAGATGACCTTGCGCTCGGTGCCCTTCATGTTCAGCACGCCCTTGTAGCGCAGCATCTTCGGGCCGTAGATCTGCACGATCGAGCCGAGGAAGTCTTCGAGCTTCGCGGGGTTGAACGCCTTGTGGGAGCGGAAGACGAAGGACTTCACGTCGTCGTCGTGGCGGTGGTGGTGCGGGTGGTCGCAGGCTTCGCCGGGTGCGTGGTCATGGCCGTGGTGGTCGTCGTGGCCATGGCTGTGGCCGTGGCCCTGGTCGGCGGCGGCGAGGAATTCCGGGTCGATTTCCAGCTTGGCATTGAGGTTGAAGCCGTGGAGATCGAACACCTGTGCGATGGGCACGTCCCCGAAGTTCACCCGGCGCTGCGGAGCGCGCGGGTTCATGTGCTTCAGGCGGTGGGACAGCGCGTCGAGTGCCACCTCGTCCACCAGATCGGCCTTGCTGATGAAGAGCTGATCGGCAAACCCGATCTGGCGGCGCGCTTCCTGGCGTTCGTCGAGCTGGGTCTGGGCATGCACGGCGTCCACCAGCGTGAGGATCGAGTCGAGCAGGTAGCTCTCGGCCACCTCGTCGTCCATGAAAAAAGTCTGTGCCACCGGGCCGGGATCGGCGAGTCCGGTGGTTTCGATCACCACACGGTCGAACACCAGCTCGCCCTTGCGGCGCTTCATGGCCAGATCCGACAGCGTCGAGCGCAGGTCTTCGCGGATGGTGCAGCACACGCAGCCGTTGCTGAGCTGGATGATCTGCTCCTCGGTGTCACCGACGAGGATGTCGTTGTCGATGTTCTCTTCGCCGAACTCGTTCTCGATCACGGCGATTTTCTGGCCGTGGGCTTCGGACAGGATGCGCTTGAGCAGCGTGGTCTTGCCCGAGCCGAGGAAGCCGGTGAGGATGGTCGCGGGGATGAGGCCAGTGGCAGTGGACATGGGTGGATGCGGAGCTGTGAAGCGGTGAATCTGTGGGAAAAGCCGGATTGTCGAATGTCTGTCAAGCCCCCAGGCGTGTCAAGGCATCCAGCCTGCCACTGCAAAGACCGCGGACACAGGAGCCGCTCCGGTACCTCGCCGCCACCGGCATCGGGTATTCTCGGCACATGATCACTACCGGCACCTGATCGTGTCCGAATCCCCGCAGAGTTCCCGTTTCGGCCGCGAGCCGGGGCGGGCCACTCCACACGATCACCGCACGCTGTTCGAGCGCGTGATCGAATTCATTTCCCCCGGTCCCGACTCCCGGGCCGAGCTTCTGGAGACGCTGGCCGACGCCGAGCAGCGCGAGCTGATCGATCCCGAATCACGCTCCATGCTCGAAGGCGTGTTGCGCATGGCCGATCTGACGGCCGGTGACGCGATGGTGGCCGCACCCCGCATGGACCTGCTCGACATCGCATCGACCTACGACGAGGTGCTGGCCAGTGTCATCGACACGGGGCATTCGCGCTTCCCGGTCTTCGAGGGCGAGCGCGACAACATCGTTGGTGTGCTGATGGCCAAGGATCTGCTCAAGGTCCAGCGGTCGCCCGATCTGCACCTGCGCACGCTGCTGCGGCCGGCGCTGTTCGTGCCCGAATCCAAGGGGCTGAACGAGCTGCTGCGCGATTTCCGCTCCAACCGCAACCACCTGGCCATCGTCATCGACGAGTTCGGTGGCTTGGCTGGCCTGATCACCATCGAGGATGTGCTGGAGGAGATCGTCGGCGAGATCGAGGACGAGTTCGATGACAAGGTCAGCGGATCCGGCCTCTATACCCTGGCCGATGGCAGTTGTCGGGTGCCGGGAGACGCGGCGATCGAGGCGGTCAACGCCCACTTCGCGATGGACCTGGCCGAGGACGGCATCGAGACCATCGGTGGACTCGTCGCGCACCGCAATGGCCGGGTACCCCGGCGCGGCGAGATCGTCGATGTCGGGCCGCTGCGCTTTTCAGTGATGCTGACGCGGGGCGGAGCGGTGCGGTGGTTCAAGGTGGTCCCGCTGTCGCTGGACGAGATGGCGGGCGGTTGAGGGCATGGCGGACGCTGCGCTGAGCCGGGGGCGTTGGTGTGCCCTGCTGCTGCTGGCGGTGCTGGCCGGTGCGGCCCAGGCGTGGTCGATGGCGCCGGTCGCACGGGGCTGGCTGCAGGTGCTGTCGGTGGCGGCGCTGGCGGGTTTGGTCCGCGCCTGCCCTCGGCAGCGGGCGGGGTGGATCGGCGGCGCGTTCGGCGTGGCCTGGCTGGCGGGCACGTTCTGGTGGCTGTTCATCAGCATGTACCGCTATGGCCACCTGCCCGCATGGCTGGCCGGACTGGCGGTTGCGGCACTGGCGGCGGCACTGTCGGCCTACCTGGCGCTGGCGATGGCCGTGTTCGCCCGCTGGCAATGCGGGCGGCTGGGGCCGGATCTGCTGCTCTGGAGCGCGCTGTGGCTGCTGGCCGAGCTGGGGCGCGGGGTGGTGTTCACCGGCTTTCCGTGGGGTGCAGCAGGGTATGCCCATGTCGAGGGGCCGCTGGCGGCGCTGGCGCCCTGGGTCGGGGTGTATGGCATGGGCGCGGCGGCTGCGGCGCTGGGCTGGCTGGTGCAGCGCGGGCTGGCGTCTGCGCAGTGGGGCGGGCGAACGGGGGCTGTGCTGGTGGTGGTGGCGCTGGCGGGGTTGCCGGGGTGGAACGGTGGTGACTTCACGCGGGCGCGCAGCGAACTCTCGGTGACGCTGCTGCAGGGCAATGTGCCGCAGGACGAGAAATTCGATTTCAGCCGCCTGCCCGAGACGCTCGACTGGCACCTCAAGGCGCTGCTCGCGTCGCAGGCGGATCTGGTGGTCGCGCCCGAGACCGCCATCCCGCTGCTGCCGGCACAGCTCCCGCAGGGGCTGTGGATGGCGCTGCTCGACCATTTCGGGCAACGCCACACCCGTGCGCTGATCGGTGTGCCACTGGGCGATGCCGAGCGGGGCTACACCAACTCGGTGGCCGGACTGGGCGCCGGGGCGGGCGAGTCCTTCTACCGCTACGACAAGCACCACCTGGTGCCCTTCGGCGAGTTCATCCCGCTGGGGTTTCGCTGGTTCGTGGACCTGATGCAGATGCCGCTCGGGGACTTCGCCCGCGGCCCGCTGGTGGCGCAGTCGTTCGCGGTGGGCGCCGAGCGGGTCGGGCCGAACATCTGTTACGAAGACTTGTTCGGCGAAGAGCTGGCTGCGCGCTTCGTCGATCCGGCGGCGGCGCCCACCGTGCTGGCCAACGTCAGCAACATCGGTTGGTTCGGCGAGTCGGTCGCGGTGGACCAGCACCTGCTGATCTCGCGCCTGCGCACGCTGGAGCTGCAGCGGCCGATGGTGCGCGCCACCAACACGGGTGCCACCGTGGCGATCGACCACCGTGGCGTGGTGACGCACCGGCTCGCGCCGCACGTGCGTGGCGTGCTGGAGGCACGGGTGCAGGCGCGCGAGGGCACGACGCCGTTCGCGTGGTGGGCCGGGCGGTTCGGGCTGTGGCCGCTGTGGGGGCTGGGGCTGCTGGGGGTCGTGTTGATGCGGCGCCGTGCCTGATGTTCAGTGGGGTTCAGCGGGACGCCACGGGGCTTTGTGTCCACCGCCGCGCCGCCGCCTCGACCACCTCCGACAACGGCACGTCCTGCGCCCGCTGCCGCCGCAGCCACTGTGCGTCGTTGCCCTCGCCGAGCGACTCGCGCAGCAACTGGCAGGCTTCCCACGACTTCAGATCGACCGCATGCGCCTCGACCCGCGCCAGCGTGCGGACGATGTCGTCGCGCAGCTTGCCGCGCTCCTTGGTCTGCGGGTTGACGATCTCGCCCTGCAGTCCGAAGCGGCACGCCTGGAAGCGGTTGTAGGTGTAGACGAGGTAGTCGTCCTCGACCGGTTCGAACGGCCGCTCCTCGATCAGGTAGCGGCAGATCGCCTGCAGATAACACGCGAGTGCGGCCGCCTTCTCCACCGTCAGCGGCGTGTCGCACACGCGCAGCTCGATCGTGCCGTACTCGGGTTTGGGGCGGATATCCCAGTAGAAATCCTTCATCGACTTGACCACCCCGGTGGCGGCCATCTTGTCGAAGTAGCCGCCGAACTCGTCCCAGCTCCGCACGAACGGCGCCCGCCCCGACAGCGGGAAGGCGAACACCGAGTTCAGCCGCGCCGAGTCGAAGCCGGTGTCCTGGCCCTGCACGAAGGGGGACGACGCCGACAGCGCGATGAAGTGCGGCACGTAGCGCGACAGCGCGTGCAGCAGCCATAGCGCGTCGTCGCCGTTCGGGCAGCCAACGTGGACATGCTGGCCGAAGACGGTGAACTGCTTGGCGAGGTAGCCGTAGAGGTCGCTGATGTAGTGGAACCGCTCGCCGGGGTAGATCTGCTGCTCGCTCCAGTGCTGGAAGGCGTGGGTGCCGCCACCGGCGATCTCGATGTTCAGCCGCCGCGCCGCCCGCACGAGCTGGTCGCGCATGTCGCGCAGCTCGGCCACCAGCGGCGCGTGCTCGCGCTGGATGGACGTGCCGATCTCGATCATCGAGCGCGTGATCTCGGGCTTGATGTCCCAGGCGCCGGTGTGGCGGGCGGTCTCGCGCAGCAGGTCTTGCGCCTGCGGGATGAGGTCGTGGTCGTGGGTGGAGATGAGTTGCAGCTCCAGCTCGACACCGATGGTGAGCGACTCGGAGAGGGCGAATTCCTGCAAGGGCATGGGGTGGGTTCCTCGTGGCGGGGCGGGGCGTGCGCGGGTCAGCGGGGCGCGTTGCTGCAGGTCTCGCGGGCCACCTTGCACAGCCCGAGCTGCAGCCAGACCGGCCCGCTCAACTGCATCAGCGTCAGCGCGATCAGCAGCGCCTGCAGCAGCGTCGAATCCGGCAGCGGCAGCGCGCTCGGCCAGCCCAGCGTGTTGCCGGTCAGCAGCACCGCCAGACTCGACGCCGGCTGCAGCGCCAGTCCCAGCCCGAGTGCCTGCCGCCAGCCCAGACCGCTCGGCCGCGCCAGCAGCAGCACGGTGCCGGTCTTGGCCAGCAAGCGCGTGCCGATGATCGCGGCCACCAGCGGCAGCAGGTCGATCAGCCCTTCCAGCGTGGACAACAGCCCCAGCGTCACCAGCAGCAGCAGCGTCAGCGCCGCGCCGCCGCTGCCGAGCTGCGGCTCCACGCGCAGCCGGTGGCCCATGCGCGAGCGCGCCACCATGCCGGCGATCAACAAGGACAGCAGCGGCGAGAACGTGAACTGCGCCGCCAGCATCGCCGCCAGCACCACCAGCGCGAGCTGCAGCGCCGCCAGCCCCGACCCCTGGATCTGCCGGCTCAGCCGCTCCAGCAGCAAGCCGCTCACGGCGCCGAGCAGGTAGGAGCCGCACAGCGTGTAGAGCGCCCCGGCCAGCGCAGGTTGCCACTCGAATCCGTCCGAATCCAGCGTGGTCAACACCCGCCACGCCGTCAGGGCCAGCACGGCGCAGACCGTGTTCACCGCCGTCATCATCAGCAGCCGGTCGCTCACCTGGCCGCGCGGCTTGAGTTCGTTGAGCACGGTCATGGTGATCACCGGCGAGCTGGCCATCGCCACCGCCCCGGCCAGCGCCGCCGACGACAGCGACACGCCCATCCCCACCAGCACTGCCGTCACCGCCGCGCCCGTGACGAGCGCCTCGGCCAGGCACTTCACGGCCAGCCACGGGTTGTCGATCAGCCAGCGCGGCCGGATGCGGCTGCCCAGCTCGAACACCAGCAGCCCGACCGCCAGGTCCAGCAGCGGCTTCCACGGATCCAGCTCGGCGCGGGCCACCAGGCTCAGCGCCAGCGGGCTGGCCAGCGCACCGACCAGCATCGCGCCCAGCGCCCGCGGCAGCCGCGTCATGCGGTGGACGGCTTCGCCCGCCAGCAGCGCCACGATCATCAGCACCGCCAGCCCCATGATCGGGTCCGCACCGCGCAGTGCCTGGATCGGCCACAGCGCCAGCTCGCTGCCGAGCGTGCCGAGGTTGTCCAGACTCAGGCCACCCTGCAGGTCGGCCGCCAGCCGGTCCAGGGGAAACGACACATCGAACTTGCTGACACTCACACCCGGTCTCCTGAGCGGCACGGCTGAATTGGGGATGGTTACATGGCGTACATTGAGAAATACGTCACGAATATTTGCGGTCTTGGGCGCAGTGTAGCGACCGCTTGGCGCCCGCACAGTAACAAGCTGATGTGACGCTGAGGGGGCAGCGCAGGGCCGGGGCCGATAATGTCCGATTCCCCAGAAAACTCCCCATGGCCCTCCTTACCCTTCTTGACGCCAGCCTCGCCTACGGGCATGTCGCGCTGCTCGACCACGCCGCGATGTCGCTGGAATCCGGCGAACGCATCGGCCTCATCGGTCGCAATGGCACCGGCAAATCGTCGCTGCTGAAAATCCTCGCCGGCCTGGAGCTGCCCGACGACGGCACGCTGCAGGTGCAGACCAACGTGCGCCGCTACTACGTGCCGCAGGAGCCGCAGTTCGCGCCGGGCATCAGCGTGTTCGATGCGGTCAGCGTCGGGGTGGCCGAGGCCAAGTCGCTGCGCGAACGCTACGAGGCCCATGCCGAGGGCGACGATCTGGACGCGCTGCAGAGCCAGATCGAGGCCGTCGATGGCTGGACCTGGGAGCAGCGGGTGGGTGAAACGCTGGAGCGGCTCAAGCTCACGGCGGACCAGCAGGTCGATGCGCTGTCCGGCGGTCTGCGCAAGCGGGTGGCGCTGGCGCAGGCGCTGGTGGCCGCACCCGACGTGCTGCTGCTCGACGAGCCGACCAACCACCTGGACCTGGAATCGATCATCTGGCTGCAGGACTTGCTGATCTCGTTCCGTGGCGCGGTGCTGCTCATCACCCACGACCGGGCGTTTCTGGACGCAGTCTCGACGCGCATCCTCGAACTCGACCGCGGCCAGATCCGCAGCTACCCCGGCAGCTTCACCACCTACGAGGCGACCAAGGCCCGCGAACTCGAAGACGAGTCGCTCTTCAACGCCCGCTTCGACAAGCTGCTGGCGCAGGAAGAGGTCTGGATCCGCCGGGGCGTCGAAGCCCGCCGCACCCGCAGCGTCAGCCGCATCAACCGCCTGACCGCCCTGCGCGACCAGCGGGCGGCGCGGCGCGACGTGGTGGGCAAGGTGCGGCTCGAAGTCGATGCCAGCTCGCGCAGCGGCAAGATCGTCGCCGAGCTGGAGGACGCCACCAAGTCCTACGGCGACCGCACCATCGTGCGCGGCTTCACCGGGACGATCCTGCGCGGCGACAAGGTGGGCCTGATCGGGCCGAACGGCGCGGGCAAGACGACGCTGCTGAAGATGATCCTCGGCGCACTGGAGCCGGACAGCGGCACGGTCAAGCTCGGCACGCTGCTGCAGGTCGCCTACTTCGACCAGATGCGCGAGGCGCTCGACCTCGACGCCACGCTGGCCGACACGATCAGCCCCGGCAGCGAGTGGATCGAGATCGGCAACGCGCGCAAGCACGTGATGAGCTACCTCGGCGACTTCCTGTTCTCGCCGGCGCGGGCCAATTCCCCGGTGCGCAGTCTGTCGGGCGGCGAGCGCAACCGGCTGCTGCTGGCGCGGCTGTTCGCGCGGCCGGCGAACGTGCTGGTGCTCGACGAGCCGACCAACGACCTCGACATCGAGACGCTGGAGCTGCTGGAAGACTTGCTGCAGAACTTCAAGGGCACCGTGTTCCTGGTCAGCCACGACCGGCGCTTCCTCGACGCGGTGGTGACGAGCACCATCGTCAGCGAAGGCGACGGCCACTGGCGCGAGTACGAAGGCAGCGTCG
>NZ_JAAFKF010000063.1 GCF_013299175.1 Sphaerotilus sp. | reverse complement strand
GCGATGACGTTGAGCGTCTTCATCGCGTGGTTGACCAGCACCTTGTCCATCACCACCTGGAAGAACAGCGGCGTGGCCAGCCCGATGAGCTGCAGCACGAAGGAAATCAGCAGGATCTCCGCCAGCAGCCGCCGGTACTTCACGATCGCGGGGATGAACCAGGTGAAGTCGAACTGGGCCATCTGGCCGCTGAAGCTGGCCTTGCTGGTGAAGAAGACCAGCTCGCCGGTCCAGGTCGCCAGCAACTCGGTCATCGACAGGATGGCGGGCGGCTCCCCGGCGCGCTGGATCAGCACGCGGGCGTCCGGGGCCGCGGCCGGGCCGGCGTCGAACTTGGCGACGATGAAAAAGCGGCCCGCCTTGTCACAGGCCACGGCGGGCAGCGGCGCCTTGGCCAGCCGCTTCGGGTCTTGCCGCAGCGCCTTGGCGGTCAGGCCGAGCGACTTGGCGGCGAGGAGGAGCGTCTGCAGGTCGAACGGCCGGTGACCGAAGGTGTGGCGCAACTGCGGCTCGTCGGCGGCGACGCCGTGCAGCGCGGCCATCGCGAGCAGGGACCACAGGCCGGAGTCCGGCGGGGTGGCAGCAGCGGTGGGATTCATGGGAGACAGGAGGAGGAACGAGGGAACGCGAGGTTGCACAGCACAAAACAAAGGCACCCAGCACCGGACGGCGATGGATGCCTTGCGCGTCGTCGCCGTTCTTGACGACGGTGACGGGCGCCAATCAGGCGATCATCAAGCGGTCATCAGGCAGCGGACACCAGGGTAAGCCGCGTATTGTCCAGCGAGTTGGCCCCGGCCAGCGACATGGTGGCCGCACCGACGGCCCCGGTGTTGGCGGCCATGGCTTGCAAGAGCTGGTCCACGGACGCATTCACCGCGTATTTCGTGTCGATTGCGCCGGTCGGCGCGCTTTCGTTGGTCACGAGCAGGCCATTGCCGACGGCCCACAGCTCCTCGAATTTCAGGTCGAAGACGCCATTCCAACTGCTGCCGCCGGCATTGCCCCACGGGTTGCGCAGGATCAGCTCGTCCTTGGCCACGTCGTAGCCGAGCACGGCGAACATGTGGCTCGGCACCAGATCGGTCTTGCCGTTGTCCACGTCCGCGAGGTTGATGCCGCTGCTGAGCATCACCTCCTGGCCGCTGTTGAGGGCGGAGATCACGGTGGCCTTGGTGGTGGTGGTCCAGGTGCTCAGCGTGATGCTGCTGGCGGAGTAGTAGGTGCTGCTGCGGCCGGCGATGGCGAGCATGCCCCAGTCCCAGCCGCCGTTGATGGAGTCGTAGTTGTTGGTCTCGTTGCGGGTCTGCACTTCCCACTCGACATACGCCTTCTCGATCAGCGACACCCACAGGCTGTCCGAGGCCGAGGTCGCACGGCCCCAGCCACCCGGCAGGACATTGCTGACCGTCACGTACAGCGGATCGTCGTTGGCACCGTAGAGGCGCACGCCCCAGGTGCCGTTGCCGTTGTCGATGAACATCGACTCCAGCAGCGCCGAGTAGTCGTCGGCAAGATCGACCATCGCCGCCATCAGGTAGCAGTCGCCGATGCCGCCCTGGGTGACATCCGAAGCCAGCGGGCCGGCGGCGGAGAACAGCGGGGCGCTGATGGTGGTGTAGCCGGTCGAGCCAGTCCAGGTCGGCAGGTCACCACCCAGGAACCACTTGCTGATCAGCTTGCCCATCTGGTCCGCCGAGCTGCCCACGGCGAGGTTGCCCAGCGCCACGCTGGTGGCCGATCCCCCCGTCCAGGTCGCGTTGGACTTGTTGCCGTTGACGACATCGCTGGTGACCCGGTACAGGTAGGAGTCCGTGCCCAGCGACTGGCCCACTGCGGTCGTCAGCGCCTTCAGGTCGTTCAGTTGCGCCTGGGTCAGCCCGCCGCTGCCGATGGTGGCATCGACGCCCTGCAGCACCTTGACCAGCGCACCGTAGCTGAACAGCGACTGGCCGGCGTTGATCACCGCCTCGACCTGCGTGCGCACGCTGGCGTCGGTGAGGGCGCCCAGCAGCGTGGTCACCGCCGAGCCGGCCTGCTGCACCGCGGCGGTCTGTGCCGGGGTCAGCGCGGCGATCTGCGCCGCGCTGAGCGCGGCGTAGACCTCGATCAGGTGCGTGTTGTTCAGGCCGGTCACGGCGCTGGTGCTCAGGGACTGGATGTGGCTGCCGAGGGCGCCGAGCTGGCCGGAGGTGAGGTAGTTGACCTGTGTGGCGCTGAGCGAGGCCAGTTGCGCCGACGTGAGCACGGCCACCTGGTCGGACTCCAGGCTGCTCAACTGCATGAACGACAGTTGCTTGAACGTGTTCACCGACAGGGCAGCGATGGCGGCGGGGGCCAGGGCGCTGAGGTTGGTGCCGAGGACCGCGACCTGGGCCGGCGTGAACGCCGAGGCGGCCGACGCCGACAGCGCCGCCAGTTGCGCGTAGTTCAGGCTGGCGAGCTGGGTGGTGGTGAGACCGGCGGCCTGCACGGCGGTGAGTCCGGCGAGCTGGGCGGGGGTCAGGTCATCGAGCTGGGCGGTGGTGAAACCGGCGATCCCGCTGGCGGAGAACCAGCCCAGTTGCGCGGTCGTCAGCGACGTGCGCTGCCAGTAGTCGAGGGCGGCGACCTGGGCGGCGGTCATGGCCCCGACGTGGATGGCATCCAGCCCGGCGATGGTCACGCTCTTCATCTGCGTGATGCCGGCCGGGGGAATGGCGGCAAAGGCGTCGGCCGACAGCGCGTTCAGCCAGGCCGGCTCGCGCCAGTAGAAGGTCTGCGTGATCGCCGCCACCTGGGACGGCAGCAGTGCGCTGATGGAGGCGGTGCTCAGGGCGTTCAGGCTGATCGCATTGAGGTGAACCGCCGTCAACATCCGGGTGTGGGCCACATCGAGGCCGGCGATGGTGGCGTTGGCGATCTGGCCGATGCTCTGGAGCGTGATCGCGGCGAACGCGGCAGGCGACAGCGCGTTGAACCAGGCCGGGGCCATCCAGTAGAAATTGCCACCGATCGCCGCCACCTGGGCCGGGGTCAGCGTCGCCACGGCCGCCAGGCTGAGCGACTGCGGATAGGCCATCGTCTTGAGCTGGTCCGTGGTCAGCGCAGCGACATGCGCCAGGTCGAGCCCGGCCACGCCGGCGGAGGAGAGATTGGCCAGGGTGGTGCCGGGCAGCGTCTTGAACGTCGCGACCGGAATCGCGTTCAGCCACGAAGCACTCAGCCAGTACCAGCGGTCGGCGCTGATGCTCGCCAGTTGCGTGCCCGACAGGACCGCCACCTGGGGGGCCGTCAGCGAACTCAGGCTCAGCGTGCCCAGTTGCGGGCCGGTCAGCGCCTGCAGGTGCGCCGTGTCCAGACCGGCGACGGTCGTGGCCGCCAACTGGCCGATGCCCTTGGCCGGGATCGCCGCCAGGGCCGCCGGCGACAGCGCATTCAGCCAGGCCGGACTCATCCAGTAGAAGCTGGTGCTGATCGCAGCGACCTGCGACGGTGCCAGCGCCGCCACCGCCGCGAGGCTGAGGCTCTCGGCGTAGAAGAGCGTCGCCATCTGCGCGGTGGTGAGCGCCTGCACATGCGCCACATCCAGCCCTGCACAGGCCGCACTGCTGAACTTGGCCACGCTGGCCGCCGGGATCGTCGCGAAGACGGACGCCGGCACCGCGTTCAGCCAGGCCGCCCCCATCGAACCCCACTTGGCCGTCGGAATGGCCGCCAGTTGCGCCGCACTCAGGGCCGCCACGGCGGTCTTGCCCAGCGACTGCGGCGATGCCAGAACCGCAAGCTGGCCGGCCGTGAACGCGGCGGCATGGGCGGCGTCCAGTCCGGCGGTGGCGGTGCTGGAGAACTTGACCACGCCTGCGGTGGCCGTGGCCGGGATCGCGGCGAAGGCGCTCGGCGACAAGGCGTTCAACCAGCTCGCGCCCATCCAGTTCCAGCCGACGGCGATGAAGGGGATCTGCGCGGCCGTGAAGCCGGCGATGGCGGCGGGCAACAGCCAGTCCGGGTGGACCATGGCCGTGACCTGCGCCGTCGTCAGCGACGCGATCTGAGCCGCAGTGGCGCTCTGCCGAATGAAGACCACCCTCGACATCGACAGCGACCTGCTGCGCCAGGCCAAGGCCGCCGCCGCGCTCGAAGGCACGTCGCTGACCCGGTTGATCGAAGAGGGGCTGAGCCTGCGCCTGCGGGTGCCCGCGGCGGGTGACCGGGCCATGCAGCCGGTGCGGCCAGTGCCGGTGTTCACGCGGGGCGGCGGCGGTCTGCGTCCGGGAATCGACCCGTGCAGCAACCGCAGCCTGCTCGACGCCGCCGATGCAGACACCGCCCTTGACGGCCACGATGACCCGCTCGACCGCCACGCCTGACGTGAACGTGCTCGTCGCGGCCTTCCGCGGCGACCACGCCCACCACGCCACCGCCCGCGACTGGCTGACCGCGCAACTGCACGCGGGGCAGTCCGGCGCCCGGCTGCTGCTGCTGCCGATGGTCTGCGCGTCCTTTGTCCGGCTGGTCACGCATCCGCGGATCTTCGACACGCCCGCCAGCGCCGACGAAGCCTTCGATTTTCTGGACGCGCTGCTGGCCCAGCCCGGCTGCGAAATGCCCCAGACCAGGGTGGCGTGGCCGATGTTCGCTGCGCTGTGCCGCGGCAAGGCGCTGTCGGCCAATGCCGTGCCCGGTGCCTGGATCGCCGCCGCCGCGCGCGCCCTCGGCACCCACCTGATCACCTTCGACCGCGACTTCGCCCAACTGCTGGAGCCGCACGAGTTCACGCGGCTCAAGCCCCGCGACCCCCACTGAACACGCATGACCGACTCCGCTGCCCCCACCGCCCTGCCCTTCCTCCCCTTCGCCCTGCCCGAGATCGGCGACGAGGAAATCGCCGAGGTCATCGACACCCTGAAATCCGGCTGGGTCACCACCGGCCCGAAGGCCCGCCGCTTCGAGCAGGACTTCGCCGCCTTCCTGGGGGGTGAACCGGGCATTGAAGCCATCGCCGTCAACTCCGCCACCGCCGGTCTGCACCTGGCGCTCGAAGCCCTCGGCATCGGCCCCGGCGACGAGGTGATCACGACCACGCACACCTTCACCGCCACCGCCGAGGTCGTGCGCTACCTCGGGGCGGACGTGCGGCTGGTGGACATCGACCCGGCGACGCTGAACATCGACCCCGCCGCGATCGAAGCCGCGGTCACGCCGCGCACCAAGGCGATCATCCCCGTGCATTACGCAGGACTCGCGGTGGACATGGACGCCGTGCTCGCCATCGCCCGCCGTCACAACCTGAAGGTGGTCGAGGACGCCGCCCACGCGCTGCCGACCACGCACGGCGGGCGGCTGGTGGGCACGCTCGGCAGCGACATCACCGTGTTCAGCTTCTACGCCAACAAGACCATCACCACGGGCGAAGGTGGCATGGCCGTGACGCGCGACCCGGCCCTGGCGGCGCGGATGAAGGTGATGCGCCTGCACGGCATCAACCGCGACGCCTTCGACCGCTTCACCGCCAAGGTGCCAAGCTGGTACTACGAGATCGTGGCGCCGGGCTTCAAGTACAACCTGACCGACATCGCCGCCGCGATGGGCCTGCACCAACTGAAGCGGCTGCAGGACTTCCAGGCCAAGCGCGCCCGGTTCGCCGCGCTGTACGACGAGTTGCTGGCCGACCTGCCGCTGGTCCTGCCGCCGAAGCCGGTCGGCGGAGATCTGCACTCGTGGCACCTCTACGTGCTGCGCCTGACCGACGACGCACCCGTCGGCCGCGACGCGCTGATCGAGGCGCTCTACGCGGCGGGCATCGGCTGCAGCGTCCACTACATCCCGCTGCACCAGCACCCCTACTGGCGCGAACGCTACGACCTGCAGGCCAGCGACTTCCCGCACAGCCAGCGGGCTTACGAGCGGATGCTGAGCGTGCCGCTCTACACGCGGATGACGGAGGACGATGTGCGGCGGGTGGCAGCGGCGCTGCGGCGGGCGCTGCAGGGCTGACACCGGATACCCGCGCGGCGGCACACCATGTCCAAACGCCTGCTCGACCTGCTGCTGTCCGGCCTCGGTCTGGCCGTGCTCGCGCTGCCGCTGTTGCTGGTGGCGCTGGCGATCAAGCTCGACTCGCGCGGCCCGGTGTTCTACCGGCAGGTGCGCGTGGGCCGCTTCGGGCGCGAGTTCCGCATCCACAAGTTCCGCACGATGGCGCACAACCCCGCCGACCACGGCCCGCAGCTCACCGTCGGCCTGGACACCCGCATCACCCGCGTCGGCGCCTTCCTGCGGCGCACCAAGCTGGACGAGCTGGCGCAGTTGTTCGATGTGCTCGCAGGGACGATGAGTCTGGTGGGGCCGCGGCCGGAGGTGCCACGCTACGTGGCGCTGTACCCGGCCGATCTGCGCGAAAAGGTGTTGTCCGTGCGGCCGGGCATCACGGATTTCGCGTCCATCGAATACCGCGACGAGGGCACGCTGCTGGCACAGAGCAGCGACCCGGAGCGGACGTACCGCGAGGTGATCCTGCCGACCAAGCTGGCCCTGCAGGCGCGGTACGTGGACGAGACCGGGGTGTGGACAGACATGAAGCTGATCGGGCGAACGCTGCGGGTGTTGTGAGCCGCCACGGCATCCTCACAGTGTCCCGGTCACACGTCCGTCATCACCTCGCGCGCCAGGCACAGATCCTCCCACGACCGCGCCTTGTCCATCGGATTGCGCAGCAGATACGCCGGGTGGTACGTCACCACCACCGGCACGCCCGGCAACCCCGGCACCTCATGCACCCGCCCGCGCAGCCGCCCGATCGGCTCGCCGGTCTTCAGCAGCGACTGCACCGCAAACCGCCCCATCGCCAGGATCAGCTTCGGCTGCACCAGCGCGATCTGGCGCAACAGGTACGGCTCGCACTGCGCGACCTCCTGCGGCTCCGGGTTGCGGTTCTGCGGCGGGCGGCACTTGAGCACGTTGGCGATGTAGACCTGCTCGTGCGCGGGCGCCTCGCCGCGGGTCAGGCCGACGGCGCGCAGCATGTTGTCGAGCAACTGCCCCGCCTTGCCGACGAACGGCTCGCCCTGCCGGTCCTCCTGCTCGCCCGGCGCTTCACCGATCAGCATCCACTGCGCCTGCGGATGGCCGGTACCGAACACCGTCTGCGTGCGCCGCTCGCACAGCGCACAGGCCCGGCACGATGACACCGCCGCGCGCAGTGCGTCCCAGTCCATCGCCGCCACGCCCGACGGCCGCAGCGCGATCCCCTGCGCAGAGACAGATGCAGGGTTCGCAACAGGGGCAGCCACCACCACTGGGGCCACCACCTTCTCGGCCGCCGCCTCGACCACTGGCACAGACGCAGCAACCGGCACCGGCACCGGCGACGCCCACACCCGAATCCCCATCTCCTGCAGCATCGCCCGCTGCCGCTCGCTGTAGGCCACGCTCATGCCGCTGCTCCCGCCTGCAGGAACAGCCGCAGCACCAGCGCATCTTCCCGCTGCCCGCGCCCATCCGGGTAATACCCGCGCCGCACCCCGACCTGCGCGAAGCCCAGGTGCGCGTACAGCCGCCGCGCCCGTGCATTGCTCGGACGAACCTCCAGCCACAAGCACTCCGCCCCCGTGCCACGGGCGTGGTCGATCAACCGGTGCAGCAACTGCGTGGCCAGCCCGCGCCCCTGGTGCGCGGGCGCAACGGTCACGTTCAGCAGGTGCCACTCCTCGAACCCGGCCATCGCCACCTGGTAGGCCAGCAACTCGCCATCGGGCGCCACCAGACAGTGCGTGAGGTGCCCCGCCGCGATCGAATCGACGAAATTGGCACGGCTCCACGGAAAGGGATACGCCCGCACCTCGATCGCCAGCACGGCGTCCAGCAACTGCACCGCCATCGGCAGCAGGGTCAAGGGCAGGGCCTGGGCGCCGTCCGCCATCACGCCGCTCCCACCACCGCCACGGTCGCAGCCGCCCGGACGGCTGCGCGCTCCGCCGTGGTCTGGGCCACCTTGTCGCGCACGTACAGCGGCAAGGCCAGCGCCGGATCGATCCACGCCCCCCGCCCCTGCGCCACCCGCGCCAGCACCGCCAGCGCCCCACCTTCTGGCACCGCCGCCGGCCACGTCGCCAGCCCCAGCCGCGCCGCCAGCGGCCCCAGCACCTCGGCCTGCACCGCCAGTGCATTGCCCGCCAGCGGGGCTGGTGCCTGCTCGATCGCCTCGGCCAGCGCGGCGGGGCTGTAGAGCGCCACCGACCTGTCTGCCGTCCAGCCACCGTCCGCGCCGCGGCACCAGCGCGCCGCGTAGACCTCGCCCATGCGCGCATCGAGCACGCTCCACACCGCATCGCCGATCGCGACCGGCTGGCCCTGCTGCCGCGCCGACTCCGCCAGGGCAGCGAGCGTGTCCAGCGCCAGCAGGGGCCGCTCCGCGCCGACCGCCAGCCCCTGCGCCACCGCACATGCCGTGCGCAATCCGGTGAATGCGCCGGGGCCATGGCCGAAGGCGATCGCGTCCAGCGCGCGCAGCGCAAGGCCCCCTTCGGCCAGCAGACCGCGGATCGCCGGCAGCAGCGCAGCCGACGACTGCGCCCCGCCGGGCAGCGCGCGCACCAGCACGTCCGCGCCAAGGACCAGGGCCAGGTGGACGGTGTCGGTGGCGGTGTCGAGGGCCAGCAGGCGGGGGGCGGATCGGGGAGCAGACATGGCCGCCAGTGTACCGGCCGACCCAACGCGGCTTCGCAGCGGCTTCGTATGATCCAGGCATGCCCAATGTGCCTGACATGCCCCGTTTCCTGTGCCGTCTGCTGACCTGTGCAGCGTTCTGCCTCCCCGCTGCAGCCCAGACGCCGCTGCCTGAATCCGTGCGTGCTGCGCTGGCGCGGGCACAGTTGCCCGAGGACAGCCTGTACGCCTGGGTCGCCCCGATCGAGGGTGGCCCGGCGACGCTGGCCCACCAGCCGAGCGCGCTGGCGCACCCGGCCTCGGTGATGAAGCTGGTCACGTCGATGGCGGCGCTGGAGCGGCTCGGCCCGCTGTTCCAGTGGCACACGCCCGTGTCCACCGATGGCCGCCACCTCTACGTGCAAGGACGGGGCGATCCGCGGTGGGTCAACGAGCGGCTGTGGGGGCTGCTGCGGCAGGTGATGGCCGTGACCGGGCCGGTGCTGGCCGGCGACCTCGTGCTCGACCGCAGCGCCTATGCCATCCCCGCCGTGGAGGCCGGCGCCTTCGACGGCGAGCCGCTGAAGCCGTACAACGTGCGGCCGGATGCGCTGATGGTGAACCAGAAAAGCGTGCTGCTGACCTTCCGGCCCGATCCAGCCCGCGGGGTGGCACGGGTGGGGTCGGACACGCCGCTGGCGGGGGTGCAGTGGCCGGCGACGGTGCCGCTGGGCGAAGGGGCGTGCGAGGACTGGCGCGCGGGGCTGCAGCTCGACGCCACGGACCCGACCCGGCCGCGGTTCGCCGGTACCCTGCCCGCCCGCTGCGGCGACAAGGTCTGGCCGCTGGCCTACGCCGATCCGGCGAGCTTCAACGCGCGGGCGATCGAGGCGCAGTGGCGCGCGCTGGGGGGGCGCCTGCAAGGCCGGGTGCGCGAAGGCCGCGTGCCGGGCGGGACGACGCTGGTGGTCGAAGGGCTGTCGCCGACGCTGCCCGATGTGCTGCGCGACATGAACAAGCACAGCAACAACGTCATCGCCCAGCACCTGATGCTGGCGCTGAGTCCCGGTCAGCCCGCCCAGCCAGCGAACTGGGAAGGCGCACGGGCCGAAGTGCAGGCGCTGGTGCAATCACAGGGCTGCCGCGACGACGAGCTGGTGATCGACAACGGTTCGGGCCTGTCGCGCCAGGAGCGCATCAGCCCGCGCTGCCTGGGCCGGCTGCTGCAGTGGGCGTGGACGCGGCCGTGGATGCCGGAGCTGCTGTCCTCGCTGCCGGTGGCGGGCATCGAGACGACGGCACGGCGCGTCCCCTCGGTCGCCGGGCGCGCGCACCTGAAGACCGGCTCGCTGGCGAACGTGGCGGCGCTGGCCGGCGTGGTCCACGGCGAGGACGGCCGCCGCCATGCCGTCGTGGTCATGCTCAACCACCCGCTGGCGACGGGGGCCGAGGCGCGGGCGGTGCTGGACGCCGTGGTCGGCGCCACGGCGGGCGCCGAGGCGGTCAGAACGGGTTGTTGCGGGCGCGATTGAACGCGGCAGCGCCCACCCGGCTCTGGAACAGCGCGCTCGGGTGCTGGGCATCGGCCCAGAGGTAGGTCGTGCCGGAGCCGGCGGCCCCGCTGACGAGCGTGGCGGTGGTGCAGGCCGGCAGGGCCGTGGTGCAGGCCGCATCGGTGATGTTCGTCAGCAGGTTGGCGGTCATCCTGGTGAGGTCCGACAGGCTGATGGTCAGCTCGTCCCCGGTGATCAGCGCGGCGTAGCGGCCATCGTTGAGCACTTCCGTGCGCAGCCCTTCGACGAACACCAGCGTCAGCTCCCGCAGCAGGGCGGCACGGTCGGCGTCCCCTGTGCGGGCGACTTCCGTCGCGGCGTAGGGGGAATAGCCCAGGTTCGGCGGCGTCGCGTACAGCACCCGCGCACCCGAGCCGAGGTTGGCGACACGGTTGACCAGCGCGCCCAGCGTCTTGCCGACCGCCGCGGCCTGCGTCTTGGCGGCGGCGCGGGTGAGCGTGCCGGCGTCGTAGGCGGCGTAGGCGGCCAGGATGTCGTTCTGGCCGGCCATCACCGTCACCAGCGTCTGCGGCGTGAACACGGTCGTTGCCTGGTAGGCGGCCACCGCGGCAGCCACATCCGCCACCTTGGCGCCCGCGGCGGCCTTCATCACCGCGGCCGTGGTCGCCACCGCCGCCTGGTTGCATTCGGCGAACACCATGCCGAAACCGCTGGCCACGACCTGCGGCCACACCGGGTAGTTGACGCAGTCGAGCACGGCGGTGTTGGGCTTGAAGGCGTTGACGCTGTACTTGCTGCCATCGGCATTGATCAGGCTCAGTTCATCGCCGAAGGCGACGAGCCGGGTCGGCACGTAGTCCTCGACCCGCGACGACGAACCGCCGCAGCCACCGAGCAGGGCGGCACACAGCGCCGGGGCGAGGAGAAACTTCAGAACATTCATGCAAACTCCAATTCGTCCGGTCGTCCGGTTCAGTTCGTCCACTGTGGACTCAGGCCGCCGCCGCCGCACGCTGCAGCCGGTCGCGCACGCCATCCCATTCGGGCGCGTGCGGAGGTTGTTCGACCCAGATCAGCGGGGCGCCGGTCGCGTCCAGCGTCCGCAGCACCGCGAACAGCTCATGCGCCACCGCCGCCGCGTCGTCCGGCATCCGCTGCAGCACCACACCGTGAACGGCTGCACGCCGTCGGCGGGAATATACCGCCAGCGTCGGCCCCGCGGAGGAAGCCGGGTGGCCGCGGCCGGTCGAACCCCAGACTGTCAGCGCCGCATCCAACTGCTCGGCGGTCATCAGCCGGACCTTGGCCTGCGGGGCGTAGTGTGCTTCCAGGGTGCCGGAGGCGCGTGGCGCAGTGGCGTCACGGGTGCGCAGCGGCTCGCCGGCGGCGGCTTCGATCTCGGCAACGGTCAGGCAGCCGGGGCGCAGCAGCACCGGGTGTCCGCGGCTGCAGTCCACGATCGCCGACTCGATGCCGACTGCGCAGTCCCCGCCGTCCAGCACCAGCAGGTCCGGCTCGGACTCGAATTCGCTGGCGACGTGCGCGGCCTGCGTCGGGCTGACACGGCCGAAGCGGTTGGCGCTCGGTGCCGCCACGCCGGGAACGCCCGCCTGTGCCGCAGCACGCAGCAGCGCCAAGGCGACGGGGTGGTCCGGGCAGCGCAGGCCGACCGTGTCCTGCCCACCCGCCGCTTCCCGGCCGATGCCGTCACGGCGCGGCACGATCACCGTCAGCGGCCCCGGCCAGAACGCCGCCATCAACCGCTGCGCGACCGGCGGCAGCTCGGCCGCAAACGCTGCAGCGCCAGCGGCGTCGGCCACATGCACGATCAGCGGGTGGTCGCTCGGGCGGCCCTTGGCGGCGAAGATCTTCGCGACGGCGTCCGCCGCATCGGCGCGGGCACCGAGACCGTAGACCGTCTCGGTCGGAAACGCCACCAGCTCGCCCGCCGCCAGCCGCGCCACCGCACCAGGGAGCGCGTCGGCGAGGTGCGCCGCAGTGGTCGCGTCGATCAGGTGTGCCATGCCGTCATCCCGTCCTCAGAACGCCGGCAAGCCAAGCAGCACCGCGGCCTGCAGCGCCACCTCACGCGCCGCTGCGGGCGTGGCCGCCGTCAGCGTCAGGTGGCCCATCTTGCGGCCAGGGCGGGCGGATTCCTTGCCGTAGAGGTGCAGGTGCGCGCCCGGCAGTGCCAGCACGGCCGCCCAGTCCGGCGTGCGTTCGGTGCCTTCTGCCGTGAACCACAGGTCGCCCAGCAGGTTCAGCATCACGGTCGGCGAGCACAGCCGCGGCTTGATGAGCGGCAGCCCGGCCATCGCCCGCACCTGCAAATCGAACTGCGACACGTCGCACGAGTCGATCGTGTGGTGGCCGGAGTTGTGCGGACGCGGCGCCATCTCGTTGGCGACGAGCGAACCGTCGTCGAGGATGAAGAACTCGATGCACAGCACGCCGACATAGCCCAGGTCCGCCGCCAGCCGCGCCGCACAGCCGATTGCCTCCGATTCCAGCGCAGGCGTGCCAGCCGGGGCGGGCACGGTGGTGACAGCAAGGATGCCGTCGCGGTGCAGGTTCTGCTGCAGCGGAAAGGCGACCACGCGCCCGTCCCCACCACGGGCGATCAGCACGCTGACCTCGAACGCCAGCGGCAGGCGTTTTTCCAGCACGCACACCGTGCCGCCGAGTTCCGCCCAGCCGGCGGCGAGTTCGGCGCGGTCGGCGACGCGGATCTGGCCCTTGCCGTCGTAGCCCATGCGGGCGGTTTTCAGGATGCCCGGCAGCAGGTCATCGCCCACCGCCGCCAAGGCCGCCTCGCTGTCGATCACCGCGTAGGGCGCCACCGGCACGCCGCAGTCGGTGAAATGCGCCTTCTCGGCCACGCGGTCCTGGCACACGGCCACCGCGTCGCCCGACGGCGCCACCGGCCGGCGCTCGGCCAACCAGCGCAGCGCCTCGGCGGGCACGTTCTCGAATTCGGTCGTGATCGCGTCCGCCGTGTCGGCCAGGCGCTGCAGGCCCGCCTCGTCGAGGTAGGCAGCGTTCACATGCACATGCGCCACCGTACCGGCCGGGCTGGTGTCGTCCGGCTCCAGCACCGCGGTGCGAAAACCGAGCTGCTGCGCGGCGTGGACGAACATGCGGCCGAGCTGGCCACCGCCCATCACGCCCAGCGTCACGGTGCGGGTCGGGTCGGCGGCGCTGCGGTCGCCGGGCAGGAGTCGGGGCATCGCCATGCGCGTCAGCCCTGGCCGTCCAGCGGGCCGAGCGTCATCGCGCGGGCCGCTTCGGTCTGGCGTGCGCGGAAGGCGTCGAGCGCCTCGGCCAGCCGGGCATCGTGGTTGGCCAGCAGCGCCACGGCGAACAGCGCCGCATTGGCCGCACCGGCCACGCCGATCGCGAACGTCGCCACCGGCACGCCCTTGGGCATCTGCACGATCGAGTGCAGCGAATCCACGCCCTGCAGGTGCTTGCTGGCCACCGGCACGCCGAGGACCGGCACCGGCGTCTTGGCCGCGAGCATGCCCGGCAGATGCGCCGCGCCACCCGCGCCGGCGATGATGGCCTGCAAACCCCGCCCGCGCGCCGACTCGGCGTAGCGGAACATGTCATCGGGCATGCGGTGGGCCGAGACGACCTGGGCTTCGAAGGGCACGCCGAAGTCGGCGAGAATCTGGGCGGCGTTCTTCATGGTGTCCCAGTCACTGCTGGACCCCATGACGATGCCGACCACGGGCGTTGCGCTGTTCAAGGCAGACTCCGGGCTGGACAAAGGCGAGATTTTAGGCGCCCCGGCCAGCCGACGGCCCCAACCACCCCTTGCGCGCCACGCCCCCACCCCCAGGTAGACCCGATGATCGATATCACCCTCCAGAATTTCGAAGCCGAACTGATCCAGGGCTCGATGCAGCAGCCCGTGCTGCTCGACATCTGGGCGCCGTGGTGCGGCCCCTGCAAGCAGCTCGGCCCGGTGCTCGAACAGCTCGAAACCGACTACGCAGGCCGCTTCGTGCTGGCCAAGCTCAACGCCGACGAAGTGCCCGAGATCTCCAGCCAGCTCAGCCAGATGTTCGGCGTGCGTTCGATCCCGTTCTGCGTGATGTTCAGCCAGGGCCAGCCGGTGGACGGGTTTGTCGGGGCCATCCCGGCCGCGCAGATCCGCGAGTTCCTCGACAAGCACGTCCCCAGCGAAGCCGAGATCGACGCCGCCGTCGAGACCGAGGCGGCCGAAGCCCTGGTCGAGGAAGGCGACACCGCGTCGGCGCTGACCAAGCTGCAGGACGCGCTGGCCACCGACCCGGCCAACGACGTGACCCGCTTCGACTTCGCCCGGCTGCTGCTGCAGAACGGCCACGTCACCGAGGCGCGCCAGATCTACGCTCCGATGGCCCCGAAGGCGATGCTGGACACCCGCATCGCGGCGCTGGGCGTGTGGCTCACCGCCTGCGAGCGTGTCGCCACCGCCCGCGACATGGCCACGCTCGACGCCGCCATCGCCACCAGCAAGCGCGATTTCGACGCCCGCTACGAGCGCGCCCAGGTGCTGATGGCCTGCGAAGCCTTCACCGAGGCGATGGACGAGCTGCTGGAGATCCTGATGCGCGACAAGGCGTGGAGCGACGGCCTGGCGCGCAAGACCTACGTCGCCATCCTGGAGCTGATGACCAAGCCGGCGCCCAAGACGGCGGCACCGGAGGCCAAGAAGGGCGCAGTCGAGATCGCGGGCAAGGCCGTGGTGGTGCCGGGGGATCCGGTGATCGACCTGTACCGCCGCAAGCTCAGCATGGCGGTGTTCTGAACCGCTTTCAACCCGTCCGTGGGTCAGTACGGTCGCTGGCCGATGTAGTTGCCGGCCGGCCGGTACTGGCACACCCACACCTGGTCCTTCGCCCCGCACACCCGCAGCGCGCAGCCCACCTCGCGCGTGTCTTTCCAGACGATCTGGGTGTAGTGGCCGCAGGTGCGACCCGGGCGGCAGAAGCCTGAATCGGCACGGTAGTCGGCCGATTCGTTCCCCCAGACATCGACCACGAAGGCCGGCAGCACCTCCTGCGTGGTGCGCTGCCCGTTGCTCCACTGCACGGCGCTGGCCCAGTAGAGGTTTTCACCGAAATCGGGCGTGTCGCTGTGCTCCATGCGGCACACCCCACCCGGCACGCCGGGGTCGAGCTGCACCGCCCAGCGGGCCGCCGACTGCGCCAGCGCCTCGGACCAGACCAGCGGCGCCACCCCGACCCGCGCACGCCAGCGGTTGTGCGCGGCCAGCGCCTCGCGGCGTTGTGCTGCGTCCAGCTCAGCGGCCGGAGCCAATCCCGCCCACCCGGCCAGACACACCGCCGTGACCATCCAGCGCAACAGCCACCCTGTCAGGCACCGAGGCAGAGGCAGGCGGGGCATCGGGGCGTCTTCAGCGGTGCGTGAAGGTCGGCGCGCGCTTTTCCAGGAAGGCGCCCATGCCTTCCTTCTGGTCGCTGCTGGAGAACAGCGCGTGGAACAGCCGGCGCTCGAACAGCAGCCCCTCCGTCAGCGGCGCCTCGTAGGCCCGGTTCACGCACTCCTTGGTCGCCATCAGCGCCAGCAGCGAGTAGCCGCACATGGCCTGCGCCGCCTTGTCCGCCTCGGCGTGCAGGTCTGCCAGCGGCACGACCCGCGACACCAGCCCAGCCCGCTCGGCCTCGACCGCGTCCATCATCCGGCCGGTCAGCGCCATGTCCATCGCCTTGCTTTTCCCCACCGCGCGCGGCAGGCGCTGCGTGCCACCGGCGCCGGGGATGATGCCAAGCTTGATCTCGGGCTGGCCGAACCTGGCGTTGTCGGCGGCGAGGATGAAGTCGCAGCCCATCGCCACCTCGCAGCCGCCGCCCAGCGCGAAGCCCGACACCGCGGCGATGATCGGCTTGCGCACCTGCCGGATCGTGTCCCAGTTGCGCGAGATCAGGCCCTTGCGGTAGGCGTTCGGGAAATCGAAGGGCTGCATCATGGCAATGTCCGCGCCCGCCGCGAAGGCTTTCTCGCTGCCGGTGACGACGATGCAGGCGATGCCGTCGTCCGCGTCGAAGGCCAGCAGCGCGGCGCCGAGTTCGTCCATCAGCGTGTCGTTGAGCGCGTTCAGGGCCTTGGGGCGGTTCAGCGTGATCCAGCCGTAGCGCAGCGCCTGCTCGGTGGCGCCGGGGCGGGTTTCGACGAGGAGGGTGGCGTAGGTGGGGAGTGGCGTGTTTTCGGGGGAAGTCATGGAGTCGTCCTGTGGGAATACCGCCTCGCACTATAGGACGACCCCGCTTGTTTCAGGCGCGGGTCACGGCGCCACCATGAGCTGTTTCTGCGTCACCGCGGCGGCGCTGCGCAGGTGTTCGGCCGGATCGTGCTGGACCATGGCGTTGACCTGCTGGCCGAAATCGGCCCGCCGCAGCATCCCGGCGGTCCCGAGCGCGCGCTTGCGCACCCCCGCATCGACATCCCCCAGCCCCTTGAGCACCAGATCGCTCGGCGCTGCCGACCCCATGTTCTGCAGGCCATGGGCCACGGCAATCCGCACCTGCGGATCGTGGTGTTCGGCGGCGGTGCGCAGCAGCTCGGTGGCCCCGGCACCGCCGATCAACGTCGCCGCGTAGGCCGCTTTCGACGCCTTGAGCGGATCGTCGGCACCGGCGATGAGTTTCAGGTGCGGCAGGGCGTCGGCACCAAACCGCGCCAGCGTCGGGTAATCGGGTTCCTCGCGGTCAATCTCGGCGAGTACCTGTTGCATCGTGACAGCCATGTCTATCTCCAGAGTCCAGAGAGCGCGAAACGTGTGTGAACCGTGTGAACCATCCCTCAGACCGTCGAGGCACTGGCCAGCATCGTCGCGCTTTCTGCCGCGATCAGGTCGGGGGGCGGGTTGGTGATGTTGTCGGTGCCATTGCCCGTCATCAGGCGGTTGTTGTCGTTGACGTGGGACAGGCCCAGCACATGGCCCACTTCGTGCGCCAGCGTCCAGGCGCTCGCGCCACTGGCCACCGCCGCGCCCGGCTGCCCTGCCGGGTGTGCGGCGCAGCCGTTGAACGGGGGCTGCGTGCTGCGGACGAAATAGACCACCACGTCCGTGCCGGTGACGTTGTTGCGGTTGGCGAACAGGGCGATCTGCTCGGCCGTGGCGCTGCCGGCCGTGCAGCCGCCGACATCCAGGTCGTTGAGCGCGGGCAGGTTGAGCGTCTCGAAGGACACGTACTTGACGCCAATCTGCGCCGTCGCGTAGGTCACGCGCATGTTGGCGATCATCTGGTTGATGCTGAAGCGGGTCGGTGCGGTCAGGCACTTGATGTGCAGCCGCACGGTCTCGCGGCACGCCAGGGCGCCGGTGGCCGGACTCCAGAAGATCGAGCCGTGCTGGAACTCGCTGTAGCGGCCGCTGCCGTCCTCGGTGCTGAGTTCGTCGCTGGTGGGATAGCCGAGAAAGCTGCGCTCCCAGCCCAGCCGCGCCCACTCGTTGCGGATGGCGCCATGCACCTCGTGTGCCCCGCTGGACGGGCTCCAGTAGACCGAGCCGCCCTGGAAGTGGTTGTAGCGCCCGACCCCATCGGGGGCGGTGGTTTCGTCGGTCAGCGGATAGCCCAGGAAGCTGCGTTCCCACCCCAGGCTCGACCATTTGCCGCGGATGGCGCCGTGGACTTCGTGCGCGCCCGTGGCCGTGGTCCAGTAGACCGATCCGGCCTGGAAATGGTTGTAGCGCCCGATGCCGTCGGGCGTGGCACTCTCGTCGGTGATCGGGTAGCCCAGGACACTGCGCTCCCAGCCCAGCGCGGCCCACTTGCCGCGGATGGCGCCATGGACCTCGTGGGCATCGGTGGCCGGGGTCCAGTAGACCGATCCGCCCTGGAAATGGTTGTAGCGCCCGCCGCCGCCCGGCGTGGCGGTCTCGTCGGTCAGCGGGTAGCCCAGGAAGCTGCGCTCCCAGCCCAGCGCGGCCCAGCGGTCACGGATGCGGCCATGCACCTCGTGGGCACCGCTGCTCGGCGACCAGTAGATCGAGCCGCTGCGGTAGTGCCGGTAACGCCCGACGCCATCCGGGGCCACCGTCTCCGGTGTCATGGCCGGACCCAGCCACCCGCCGGCACCCCCGAGCGCCGCGTATTTCACATCGATGTCTGACATGAGGTTGCTCCACTGGACAAGGGCTCAGGGTAGATGCCCGGCTGGAGCGTGTCATCCCTCAGAGTATGGACATATTTCCGCGACAAATTCACGCAGCTCCACCGGCGCAGGCGTCAAGGCCCCGACTGCTTCGGCGGCTCGGACAGGCGCAGATCCACCCAGGTCTCGGCGTCCTGCTCGATGCGGATGCGCACGGGCAGCATCTGCAGCGTGGGCGCATACCAGACCTGTGTGCTGAGGATGCTGCCACCAGAGCGGGTGGCCTCACCCGGTGTCTCGGCCACGCTGTCGCGGGCTGGCACGGGGCGGACGTGGAAGGTCTCCAGTTCGCCCAGCGGCGTCGCGGTCGGCAAGGTGTCGCCGACCTCGTAAGCCCAGCGCCGGACCCGGTGCGGCAAGGCCAGATCGAACTCCACCCGCCCGCCCTTCTCGCGCAGCGCCGGCCGCACCGAGAACAGGTAGACCATCTGGATGAACTGGCTGGCGGTGTCCTGCACATCGGCACGGGTGCTGGCGAGCCGCCCGTCCTGCAGCCGCACGCTGCGCTCGTCGGGAAACACCATCTGCACCAGCCGGCTGGCGCCGAGGATCTGGCGCGTGGCCTGCTCGTAGCGCAGCGGGCGCAGGCCGTCGGGGGTGATGCGGCCCTCGCTGCTCATGCGGCGGGCGACCAGCGGGGCCAGCCGCGGGCCGATGCTGACGTCGAGGTGGACCTGGTAGCGGTCGCCGTCGCGCAGCCACTCGACCTGCGCGTTGCCGTGGACCTCGCCCTGGTACCAGCCGGTGAGCGCGTAGGTGAGCCGGGTCGAGGCGGGCCAGGTGAAGGCAGGTCCGGAGGCGGCACCCGCTGCAGCACTGGCAGGCGCCACAGCCCCCACCGCGGACGCGGCCACCACGGGTGCAGCGGCCACGGTGCCAGGGGCCGCGTTCGGGTCCGGGGGTGGTTCGGCTGCCGCGGGGGGCGGGTCGGACACCACGATCTCGACCGGCGACGCCGCCTCGCTGGCAGGCGCGGCGGCGGGCGAGGCCGCAGCGGGACGCGGCCGTGTGGCAGGTGCCGCCACCGGTGCGGCGGCCGGGCCGACGGGCGGCGCCGACTGCGCCACGGTGCGGGTGTAGCTGGCCTCGATGCGCCGGATCGACGGCGCCGGCGGCTCGCCCTGCGCCAGCGCGCGGCCGAGTCCGTCCAGCGCCAGCCCGTGCAGCAGCAGGACCAGCACCGCCAGCCCCCACCACGCCCCACCCTGGCGCCATGCGGCGCGCATCCTCAGGCCCCGGTGGCGCCCAGCCAGGCCGCCCGCAGCCGCCGCGGCCGGGCGGCGGGCTTGGCCTGCCAGCTCAGGGTGACGGCGCCCTCGGCCGTCGAAGCCGGCAGCGTCAACCGCAGCAGGCGCCGGTCGCGGCTGACCAGCAGCGGCTGCGGCTGCTCGAACGCGCCGTAGAGCGCCAGATCCTCCGGCTTGACCACGCGCCAGTCGCCCAGCGCCAGGAGTTCATCCCCCGCCGACAGCCCTGCCAGATCCGCCGCGCCACCGTGCTGGACGGACTGCACCTTCAGCCCCTGCGGCGACTCGCTCACCCGCGCACCCAGCCGCTGCGCGAAGAGCGGCCGGTCGCGCTGCCAGTCGGTGCCGTGGGTGGCGAGCAGGGTCTGCGTCGGCAGATCGTCCGTGCCGTGGACCCAGGCCGCGAGTTCCACGGCAAACGAGCGCCCGCCCACCGCCGCCAGCACCGCGGCGATGTCGTCCTCGCCGATCGGGCCGCCGCCGCTGCGCCGCCAGAGTCCGCGCATCACGTCGTCGAGCGTGCCCTTGCCCTCCTGGCGCAGCGTCAAGTCCAGCGCCTGCGCGACCAGCGATCCCTTGGTGTAGTAGCTGACGGTGGCGTTGGCGCTGTTCTCGTCGGGGCGGTAGTACTTGACCCAGGTGTCGAAGCTGGACTGCGCCACGCTCTGCACCTGCCGACCCGGTGTACCCAGCACCTGGTTGACCGTCTTGTTGACGAGCCGCAGGTAGCGCGTCTGGTCGATCAGCCCGGCGCGGACCAGGAAGAGGTCATCGTAGTAGCTGGTGAAGCCCTCGAAGAACCACAGCAACTCGGTGTAGTTCTCGCCACGCAGGTCATAAGGGGCGAAGTCGCGGGGCTTGAGGCGCTTGACGTTCCAGGTGTGGAAATACTCGTGGCTGATCAGGCCCAGCAGCGTCACGTAGCCGTCGTTCAGCCCCGCCTCGCCACGCCGGGGCAGGTCGCGGCGGTTGCAGATCAGCGCGGTGCTGTTGCGGTGTTCCAGCCCGCCGTAGCCGTCATCGACGGTGTTGAGCAGGAAGACATAGCGGTCGAACGGCGCGGGCGCATCCCCGTGCCAAAAGCGGATCTGGGCCTCGCAGATCCTGCGCGTGTCGGCCAGCAGCCGCTCGCCGTCGAAGCTCGGCAGCGCACCGGCAACGACAAATTCGTGCGCGACACCGCAGGCCGTGAACGTGCCGCGCCAGAAGGTGCCCAGCTCGAAGGGGTGGTCGATCAGCGCGTCGTGGTCGGGCGCGGCGTATTCGCGGGGGGCGACTTCGGGCAGGCCGGTGGCGATGTCCCAGCCGTCGGGCAGCGGGCCGAAGGTGACGCGGTGCTCGTCCGCTTCCCGCCCTTCAGCGCAGAGGAACAGGCCGGTGCCATTGAAAAAGCCCCGCTGCGTGTCCAGCCAGGCGCAGCGCACGGAGTTGTCGAAGGCGTAGACGCGCCAACTCACTGTCAACGCGCTGCGGCCGGTGCAGGTGGCTTCCCAGGTGTGCTTGTCACACTGCGTCAGCGCCACCAGGCGGCGACCCTGGCGCGCGTCGAGGGCCGAGAGGTGGCGGGCGAATTCGCGCACGAGGTAGCTGCCGGGAATCCAGACGGGCAGTGACAGCCTTTGCCGCGGCGCCGGGTTCGGCAGGGTGAGCGTGACGCGGTAGTGGTGGCGGTGGAGGTCGTCGATCTCGACGTGGTAACGGATCATGCGGGGGGTTCCGTGGAGGGCGGGGTGGGCGTGGTCAGGCACTGGCCGCAGCGGCCATGAAACAGCTCATCGACGCCACCAGCGTCAGCCTGAAGCGCAGCGTCAGCCACTTCGACAACCCGTACGCCGGGTAGACCCGCCGGTCCACCAGATAGCACACGATCAGCAGCAGCGCCTGGATCACCAGCCCCGCGTGCGGCGGCATCACCACCGACACCCATGCGAACAGCGATGGCAGCACGGCCCAGACCAGCCGGCGCGGCGTGGCGTCGCGCGCCACCATCAGGATGCCCCAGTGGATGCCGCCCAGGAACGACACGATCAGCCCGGCATACACCGACAGCGACAGCACCACGTACGGCAGCACATCGACCCGCACCAGCAGCGCCAGCAAGGCCCCCAGCACGAACGGCACCAGGCCCGCGTGGCCCAGCCGCACCGCCAGCCGATCGGGCACGGACAAAGGAGCGGCGGCAGTCGAAAGAGGCATTGCGGACACGGTGGTTCGTTTCGTCAGTGGAGGCGCCGGTGATTGTCACCGCTGCACCCGCCACGCGCACAGCCTGAACTGAACTTCACGGTACCAACCAGCGGACCTGTGGTGCGGCGCCACGGTAATCGAACATGGCGCGGCGGTGTCCAGCCGGGTCGAGCGCGAGCCAGTCCATGTCCAGCACCTGTGCCCGCAGCACGGCGAAAGCGCCGCGTGGCGCGCCAGCCGGTGCGGCAGCCGCGTCCCCGCTGGTCGGCAGCACACTGCCTGGCGCCTGTGGCGAGAGGTAGTCCTGCGCGGCGCGGGTGTGGCGCAGCAGCGCCCAGCGCGAGGTCACGTCCAGCCCCTCGGTCTCGCCGCCGATCTCCACGCTCAGCCGCAACTGCCAGCCCAGCGCTGGCGACCAGCACACGATCTGCGCCCGCGGATCGGCGTCGAGCTGCGCCACCTTGGGTGAGCGGGTGTCGGTGTAGAGCAGCAGCGTGCGGCGGGCGGTATCCACCTCGCGCAGCACCACGGTGCGCGCCTGTGCGCCACGGCGGGCACAGGTGGTGGCGAGCACGGGCTGGCGCCAGGGGTGGTTGCGGGCGATCGCCGCCCGGACCAGTTCTGTCCAGAGAAACGCATCGTCAGGCGCAGGTGCCACGAAATTCCACTCCTCGGTGCTGATGTCGCTTGGGTCCGGGTCCGGCTCCTGCGTCTGCGGCCTGTCGGTCAATCGATCCCCACCACCTTGTGCATCTGCACGCTCAGCCGCCACTGCGGATGCGCCATGCAGTAGGCCGTGGTCGCCCGGATGTTCTCGGCCTGCTGCGGGCCGTCCATCGGCTGCAGGAAGAAGTGCGCGAAGTCCAGCGCGGCGAACCGCTCCGGCCGCGCCAGCAACTGCGGGTAGACCAGCTTCAACTCGTCGCCGCGGGTGAGCTGCAGCGCCGCGCCGGCCTTCGGACTGACGCAGATCCAGTCCAGCCCCGCGGGCGCCGGCTGCGTGCCGTTGGTTTCCACCGCAATCTCGAAGCCGCGGGCGTGCAGCGCGTCGATCAGCGGCGCGTCCAGTTGCAGCAGCGGCTCGCCACCCGTGCAGACCACATACGGCCGCCCGCCCGCCCCGGCTGGCCACAGCGCCGCGACCGCCTCCGCCAACGCCTCGGGCGCCGTGAACTTGCCTCCACCCTGGCCATCCGTGCCGACAAAATCGGTATCGCAGAAGCTGCAGACGGCGGCGGCGCGGTCTTCCTCGCGGCCATTCCACAGGTTGCAGCCCGCGAAGCGGCAGAACACCGCCGCACGGCCCGCCTGCGCGCCCTCGCCTTGCAGGGTGTAGAACAGTTCCTTGACGGTGTAGGTCATACCGGCACCAGCTCCTGCGTGGCCGTCGCGGCGATCACGATCGCGCCGCAGCCCCGCGTTTCATACAGATCCACCCGGTCCAGCGCCGGTAGCACCGCCCTGCCCTTGTCCAGCACCCAGCGCGCCAGCGACAGCGCGTCCCCGTCCGGCAGGTCGGCGATCTCGTGGAGCGGGCGGTGGTCGATGGCCTTGAAGATCGGATCGAACTGCGTCTTCACGTCGCCGAAGTCCACGGTCCAGCCCATGACCTCGTCCAGCGGCGCGCTCAGGTGCAACCGCAGCGTGTAGGTGTGGCCGTGGATGGCGCCGAGCAGATGGCCCGCGGGCGCGTGCCGCAGGCGGATGGCGCTGTCGAGCGTCATTTCCTTCCAGATGCGGTAGTGCGCGCCGTCGAAGTTGGCGCCGCAGGAGCCGGTTTCGTACACCGTCACCCAGGACAGCTCGGGCAGCAAGGGCTTGAGCCGCTGCCACAGCCAGGCGGAAATCACCTCGCTGGTGGGGTTCTCCAGCCCGGTGATGGCGTTGAGGCACTGGTAGTTCAGCGCGATCTGGAACGGCGCCCAGACCGCGTCGATGCGGTCGTAGTCGATGCCGAGATCGCCGGTGCCGATGTCCTGGTCGGCGTGGAGGATGACCTCGAAGCCATGGCCGTGCATGCGCCCGCACTTGTGGCCGAGCGGCACGTTGGGCAGGCGGTGCGCGGCCTGGAAGCGGTAGCGGCGCCAGAGGTGGGCGTGGCCGGCGCGGTCGAGATCGACACCGGTGTGCGCCGTGCTCTGGACACCGATCTGCACGATGCCAGGCACGTCGAACGTGGTCTCCAGCCGGGTGCGGATCCAGCGGGCGATGTTTTCATCGGTCGGCTGAGCGAGTCCGTCGATGGCGTTGAGCTGGGCGTAGTCGAGCGGCGCGACACAGGCGTCCATGCGGCGCTGCAGCTCGACCACCTCGCCGCCGGGGAATGGCGCCCAGCCGGCCGGCAGCTCGGCGCGCACGGTGGCGAAGAAGCTGTGGCCGTGCAGGCGGCGCGAGCGGTGGCCGTCGGGCAGGAGATCGACGTGCAGGGCGGCTTCGAAGCCGGCAGAGGCGGAATGGAGCTGGCGTGGGCGCATGGCGGCATTTTCGCCGAGGCCCGCGCCAGTCCGTCGGCGCATGGGGAATCGCGGG
>NZ_JAAFKF010000062.1 GCF_013299175.1 Sphaerotilus sp. | reverse complement strand
TGGCGCCCAGGTAGCCGCCACGGGTGGCGTGGTCCTCGGGCGTCGGGTGGGCGAGCAGCACCTCGCGCGGCGCTTCACCGGGAACCGGTACCCGGCAGGACAGCCAGGTGGCGCCCCAGTCCATGAACGTGACTTCGATGCCGCCTGGGCGGGCGAGCCGGATGAAGCGGGGATGGTCGAAACGGGCGGGCGGTGTGGGCGTCATGGCGTTCCACTATATAGAGCCACGGCGCGCAAAACGGGGCAGGCGCCGCCGGGAGACAGTCGGCGGCGCCTGCGTTCATCAGCAGCAAAGGCTGGTCGGTTCAGGTGTCATCGCACGCGGCCTTCCTTCCAGGCGCCGAGCAGCTTGTCGTAGTCGATCGTCTCGCCCTTGGGCTTCTCGTTCGCCAGCTTGGCCCACGGCGCCGCCTTGTCGGACAGCCACTTCTTCGGGTCTTCCTTCTTGTTCAGCTTGGGCGCGCACTTGGCCATGCCGGAACGCTCCAGCCGCGCCATCACGTCGTCCATTTCCTTGGCGAGGTTGTCCATCGCGCCCTGCGGGGTCTTTTCACCCGTGACGGCCTGGGCGACGTTCTTCCACCAGAGCTGCGCCAGCTTCGGGTAGTCGGGGACGTTGGTGCCCGTCGGCGTCCAGGCCACGCGGGCCGGGCTGCGGTAGAACTCGACCAGACCGCCGAGCTTGGGCGCCATGTCGGTCATGGCCTTGCTCTGGATGTCGGACTCGCGGATGGGGGTCAGGCCGACGAGGGTCTTCTTCAGCGAGGTGGTCTTGGCGGTCACGAACTGGGCGTAGAGCCAGGCGGCAGCCGTCTTGTTGGCATCGTGGCTCTCGAAGAAGGTCCATGAACCCACGTCCTGGTAGCCGTTCTGCATGCCCTGTTTCCAGTAGGGGCCGTTCGGGCCGGGGGCCATGCGCCACTTCGGCGTGCCGTCCTCGTTGACGACCGGCAGGCCCTTCTTGGTCATGTCCGCAGTGAAGGCGGTGTACCAGAAGATCTGTTGCGCGATCTGGCCCTGCGCCGGCACCGGACCCGCCTCGCCGAAGGTCATGCCGATGGCTTCCTTGGGCGAATACTTCTTCATCCAGTCCACGTACTTGGTCAGTGCATAGACGGCAGCCGGCGAGTTGGTGGCGCCCCCGCGCTCGACCGAAGCGCCCAGCGGGGTGCAGCCGTCGGCGGAAGCGCGGATGCCCCATTCATCCACCGGCTTGCCGTTCGGGATGCCAATGTCGGCGGTGCCGGCCATCGACAGCCACGCATCGGTGAAGCGCCAGCCCAGCGACGGGTCTTTCTTGCCGTAGTCCATGTGGCCGTAGATCGGCTTGCCGTCGATCTGCTTCACGTCGTTGGTGAAGAACTCGGCGATGTCCTCATACGCCGACCAGTTGAGCGGCACGCCCAGCTCGTAGCCGTACTTGGCCTTGAACTTGTCCTTCAGATCCTTGCGGGCGAACAGGTCGGCGCGGAACCAGTACAGGTTGGCGAACTGCTGGTCGGGCAACTGGTAGAGCTTCTTGTCGGGGCCGGTGGTGAAGCTGGTGCCGATGAAATCCTTCAGGTCCAGCCCCGGATTGGTCCACTCCTTGCCCTTGCCGGCCATGTAGTCGGTCAGGTTCATGATCTTGCCGTAGCGGTAGTGGGTACCGATCAGGTCGGAGTCACTGATCCAGCCGTCGTAGATCGACTTGCCCGACTGCATCGAGGTCTGCAGCTTCTCGACCACGTCGCCTTCCTGGATCAGGTCGTGCTTGACGGTGATGCCGGTGATCTCGGCGAACGCCTTGGCCAGCGTCTTGGACTCGTATTCGTGCGTGGTGATGGTCTCGGAGACGACCGAGATTTCCTTGATGCCCTTGGCCTTGAGCTTGGCGGCGGCGTCGATGAACCACTTCATCTCGGCGGCCTGCTGCTCCTTGCTCAGCGTGGAGGGCTGGAACTCGCTGTCGATCCATTTCTTGGCGGCGGCTTCGTCGGCGTGGGCCGATTGACCGACCGCGACCATCGCAGCCAAGGCCACCGCGGTGTGGCACAGCGTCTGCATCGTTGTCTTCTTCGTCTTCATGCCTGTCTCCTCGTTGAGCTGCTCCGGCCATCTGAAAGAACACCCGACCCCGGAACAGCACCGGCCGAATGTCCAGAAAACGGGTACTGACCTTTTGCGATCCCTGGCTATCCCTTGCGCATCACCAGCGCGAGGGCGGCCATCGACAGCACGAAGCTGATCCAGATGCTCGGCTCCTCGTTCAGCGAGAACCATTCGGCGAACTTGCCCGCCAGCCCGATGAACACCAGGTTGATGTAGGCGGCGGTGAGCAGGCCGATGAAGAGCCGGTCGCCGCGGGTCGTCTCGATCGGCAGGAAGCCCTTGCGCAGCAGGGTGGGCGAGCGGAGTTCCCACACCGTCATGCCGACGAGCATCAGCCCGATGCAGGTGAAGAACACGGCCACCGGGGTGGTCCAGAACATCCAGTCGAACATGGTGGTCTCCTCAAACCCGGCCCATCGCGAAGCCCTTGGCGATGTAGTGGCGCACGAACCAGATCACGATCGCGCCCGGCACGATGGTGAGCACGCCCGCCGCGGCCAGCGTCGCCCAGTCCATCCCGCTGGCGCTGACCGTGCGCGTCATCGTCGCCACGATCGGCTTGGCGTTGACGCTGGTCAGCGTGCGCGCCAGCAGCAGCTCGACCCAACTGAACATGAAGCAGAAGAACGCCGCCACGCCCACCCCCGCCTTGATCAGCGGCAGGAAGATCGTCAGGAAGAAGCGCGGGAAGCTGTAGCCGTCGATGTAGGCGGTCTCGTCGATCTCGCGCGGAATGCCCGACATGAAGCCCTCCAGGATCCACACCGCCAGCGGCACGTTGAACAGCAGGTGGGCCAGCGCCACGGCGATGTGCGTGTCCATCAGCCCGACCGTGCTGTAGAGCTGGAAGAAGGGCAGCAGGAACACCGCGGGCGGCGTCATCCGGTTCGTCAGCAGCCAGAAGAACACATGCTTGTCGCCCAGGAATGAATAGCGGCTGAAGGCATAGGCCGCCGGCAGCGCCACGGTCAGCGAGATCACCGAGTTGATGCCGACGTAGATCAGGCTGTTGATGTAGCCCGAGTACCAGGAGGGGTCGGTGAAGATCAGCGCGTAGTTCGCCCAGGTGAAGTGCTGCGGCAACAGGCTGAAGCTGGAGACGATCTCGCTGTTGGTCTTGAAGCTCATGTTGACCATCCAGTAGATGGGCAGCAGCGCGAACACCATGTAGGCCAGCAGGAACAGCGAGCGTTTGTGGAAGCGGTGCTCATGCATGGCCGGCTCCTTCCTTGGTGGTCTGGGCGGTCTGGCCGAGGCGTTGCATCCAGTTGTAGAGCACGAAGCAGAACAGCAGGATGATGAGGAAATAGATCAGCGAGAAGGCCGCCGCCGGGCCGAGGTCGAACTGGCCGACCGCTTTTTGCGTCAGGTACTGGCTGAGGAAGGTGGTGGCGTTGCCGGGGCCGCCGCCCGTGAGCACGAACGGCTCGGTGTAGATCATGAAGCTGTCCATGAAGCGCAGCAGCACGGCGATCATCAGCACCCCGCGCATCTTGGGCAACTGGATGTAGCGGAACACCGCGAACTTGCTGGCACCGTCGATCCGGGCGGCCTGGTAGTACGCATCGGGGATCGAGCGCAGCCCGGCATAGGCCAGCAGCGCCACCAGTGGCGTCCAGTGCCACACGTCCATCAGCAGCACGGTGAGCCAGGCGTGGGTGGCGTTGCCGGTGTAGCTGTACTCGATGCCCAGCCCCTGCAGCGCCGCGCCCATCAGGCCGATGTCGGCGCGGCCGAAGATCTGCCAGATCGTGCCGACCACGTTCCAGGGGATCAGCAGCGACAGCGCCACGATCACCAGCGTGGCCGACGCCTTCCAGCCGTCCGCCGGCATCGACAGGGCCAGCGCGATGCCCAGCGGCAGCTCCACCAGCAGCACGGCGCAGGAGAACTGCAACTGGTTCCACAGCGCGGCGTGCAGATCCTCGTCGCGCATCACGGCGGCGAACCACTCGGTGCCGACGAACACGCGCCGCTCGGGGCTGATGATGTCCTGCACCGAGTAGTTCACCACCGTCATCAGCGGCACGACCGCCGAGAACAGCACGCACACCAGCATCGGCAGGATCAGGAACCAGGCTTTCTGGTTGACGGGCTTGATCGGGGCGTTCAGGGCACTCATGCCACCAGCTCCTCGTTGGGACCATAGAAACAGGTGTGGGCATTGCGCACCTGCAGACCGACCGCCTCGCCAACCGCCGGCACGGGCGCCTCGCCGGGCAGGCGCACCTTCACGGTCGGTCCACCCTGGCCCGCGGTTTCGCAGGTCACGACCGTGTAGGTGCCGATGTCCTGCACCCGCTGCACCGTGGCGGCCAGCGTGCCGACGGTGCCGGGTGGATGCAGCGTCACGTACTCGGGTCGGATGCCGAGCGTGCGGTCACCGTCCGGCAGGAAGTTCATGCCCGGCGAGCCGATGAAGTGGCCGACGAAGCGGTGCGCCGGCCGCTCGAACAGGGCTTCGGGCGAGCCGAGCTGCACCACCCGGCCGCGTGTCATCACGACGACCTGCTCGGCGAAGGTCAGCGCCTCCACCTGGTCGTGCGTCACGTAGATCAGGGTCAGTTTCAGCTCGCGGTGGATCTGCTTGAGCTTGCGGCGCAACTGCCATTTCAGGTGCGGGTCGATCACCGTCAGCGGCTCGTCGAACAGCACCGCCGCCACGTCCGGCCGCACCAGCCCGCGCCCGAGCGAGATCTTCTGCTTCTGGTCGGCCGACAGACCTGCAGCGCGCTGGTCGAGTTGGTGGCTCATCTCCAGCATCTCGGCGATCTGGCCGACGCGCTGGCGGATCTGGTCGGCAGGCACCTTGCGGTTCTTCAGCGGGAAGGCGAGGTTCTCGGCTACGGTCATCGTGTCGTAGATGACCGGGAACTGGAACACCTGGGCGATGTTGCGCTGCTGGGGCGTGGCGCGGGTGCGGTCCTCGCCGTCGAAGCGCACCGTGCCCTGGGACGGCACGAGCAGGCCCGACATGATGTTGAGCATCGTCGTCTTGCCGCAGCCCGAGGGGCCGAGCAGCGCGTAGGCGCCGCCGTCGTGGAAGGTCATCTTCAGCGGCAGCAGGGCGTAGTCGGCGTCGTCCTTCGGGTTCGGATTCGGCTTGTACGAGTGCGCGAGATCGAGTTCGATGCGGGCCATCAGCGCGGTCCTCCCAGGCGGTGCGGTGCGAGCAGCAGATCGCCAGCGGTGTCAAAGGCGTAAACCTGCGCCGGACTCACCTGCAGCGTTACCGCGGTGCCGATCGCCAGATCGTGGACACCCGTGAGCTGCGCGACGAGTTCGCCGACGAGGGTGTGGACGTGGACAAACGTGTCCGAGCCGGAGATTTCGGCCAGCTCGACGAGGCCGGGCAGGGTGATGTCGCCGGGGCGGGCTTCCAGCCGCAGGGCGCCGGCGCGGATGCCCAGCGTCAGCGTGCGGCCCACGGCGCCGGGCAGCGCCATCGGCAGCACCGGCCCCCCTCGCAATTGCGCACCCCCCGCGACGATCTGTGCTGGCAGCAGGTTCATCGGCGGATCGCTGAACGCGCGGGCGACGCGGATCGACTTCGGCTGGTGGAAGACCTCCGCAGTCGGGCCGTACTGCAACAGCTCGCCCGCGTCCAGCACGGCGGTGTAACCCCCCAGCAGCAGCGCCTCGCCCGGCTCGGTCGTGGCGTAGACCACCGTGGACTGGCCCGCGGCGAAGAGCTGGGTCAGTTCCTCGCGCAGCTCTTCGCGCAGCTTGTAATCCAGGTTCACCAGCGGCTCGTCCAGCAGCATCAGCGGCGCGTCCTTGGCCAGCGCCCGCGCCAGGGCCACGCGCTGCTGCTGGCCGCCCGAGAGTTCAGCCGGCAGGCGGTCGAGGAAGACCTCGATGTGCAGCCGCGCGGCGATTTCGCGCACCCGCCGCTGCAGCGCGTCACCCCGGTCACCACGCAGCTTGAGCGGCGAGGCGATGTTGTCGAACACCGTCATCGACGGGTAGTTGATGAACTGCTGGTAGACCATCGCCACGTTGCGTTCGCGCACCGGCGTGCCGGTCACGTCGCGGCCATCGACCCGCACCCGCCCGGTGGTCGGCACATCCAGCCCGGCCATGATCCGCATCAGGCTGGTCTTGCCGGCCTGGGTCGCGCCCAGCAGCACGGTGACGGCGCCCGGTTGTGGCGCCAGTGTCATGGGCTGCAGCCAGGTCTCGGCGCCGACCCGCTTGCCGATGCCCTCTAAGGTCAACTGCATGGAGAGGCTTTCATCTTGGAAGGGTTCTTGTCGGGGGAGTCGTTCAGCGGTGGTGGCGGTGCGGCGGCCATCCAGTCCTGCACGCGCTGGCGTTCGCTGGCGCTGTAGTGCAGCCCGAGCTTGCTGCGCCGCCAGAGCACGTCATCGCCACAGGTGGCCCATTCGGTGGCTTGCAGGAAGCGCAGTTCGGCCTCGTGCAGCCCCGGCGCGATCTCGGCGCCCAGGCCGGCGAGGTCGTGGATGCCCGCCAGCAGCGCGCCGATCCGGCTGCCATACGCCCGCGCCAGCCGCCGGGCCAGCGGTGCCGGCAGCCACGGATGGCGCTGCTGCACCTGCACGACGAGGCGCTCGAAATCGGTGTCCGGCCGCCGCGCCGCGCCGATCCAGTCGCGGAAATCGCCGCCCGGCAGCGTGCGGCCTTCGGTCCAGGGCTGGCGGGCGTCACCCAGCATCTGGCCGACCTCGGTGGCGGCGTCTTCGGCCAGCTTGCGGAAGGTGGTGATCTTGCCGCCCCACACGCTCAGCAGCGGCGCGGCGTCGGTGTTCGACTCCAGCAGGTAATCGCGCGTGACGGCGGACGGGTCGCCCGAGGCGTCGTCCAGCAGTGGCCGCACGCCCGAGTAGCTCCACACCACGTCGGCGGGTGTGACCGGGCGCGTGAAGTAGCGGCTGGCCTGTTCGCACAGGTAGGCGATCTCGTCGGCGTCGATGTGGGCGCCGCGCGGGTCGCCGTGGAGTTCCTGGTCGGTGGTGCCGATCAGCGTGAACTCGCCTTCGTAGGGGATGGCGAAGATGATCCGCTTGTCGGGGTTCTGGAAGATGTAGGCGTGGTCGTGCGCGAAGCAGCGCGGCACGACGATGTGGCTGCCCTTGACCAGACGCAGGCTGCGGGTGGCCAGCGCCTCGCCGCGGGCGGACTGGGCTTGCTGGCGCAGGAAGGATTCCGCCCACGGCCCGGCCGCGTTGACCAGCGCCCGCGCCTGCACGGTGTGGGCGCGGCCATCGCTGGATTGCAGCGTCGCGCGCCAGCCGTCGGCGCTGCGCACGGCGGCGGTGCAGCGGGTGCGGGTGAGGATGTGCGCGCCCTGGGCCTGCGCATCGAGTGCGGTCAGCACCACCAGCCGCGCATCGTCCACCCAGCCGTCCGAGTAGACAAAACCGCGGGTGAAGGCGGGTTTGAGCGGTGCGCCGGTCGGTTGGGTGCGCAGGTTGATGCCGCGCGAGCCGGGCAACACCTCGCGCCGCGCCAGGTGGTCGTAGAGGAACAGGCCGAGCCGGATCAGCCACGCCGGGCGCATCGACGGGTCGTGCGGCATCACGAAGCGCAGCGGCCACATGATGTGCGGGGCGCTTTTCAGCAGCACCTCGCGCTCCTGCAGGGCTTTGCGCACCAGCGAGAACTCGAAGTACTCCAGGTAACGCAGCCCGCCGTGGATGAGCTTGGTGGACGAGGACGAGGTGTGCGAGGCCAGGTCGTCCTGCTCAGCCAGCACCACGCGCCAGCCCCGCCCCGCCAGGTCGCGGGCAATGCCGGCGCCGTTGATGCCGCCGCCGACGATGAGCACGTCGCAGTCTGGGGGGGTGTCGCTGGCCGTCATGGCGTCATGGGCGTTGTAAGCAATGGAGTTCGTTTCTGTGGTTTTGCGATTCGTTTTTGATTTTTTTGATTTTGTTTTGATCGCCTTTTTTCGTTTTAACCGCAGACACCCGATTCAAGTGTGAGTATTTACCCGGTTTGTGTTCGTTTTGCGCCTGTGTAGGCTGCGCTCCCATGACACCGAATCCCCGCCAATCCGATCTTCTGGACGCCGTGCGCCTGGGCGGCTCGGTCACGGTCGAGGCGCTGGCCGAGCGTTTCGGCGTGACGCTGCAGACGGTGCGCCGCGATGTGAAGCTGCTGGCCGAGGCGGGGCTGGTGGCCCGCTTCCACGGCGGCGTGCGCCTGCCCGGCTCGACCACCGAAAACCTCGCCTACCGCCAGCGCGAAACCCTCAACGCCGAAGGCAAGCAGCGCATTGCCCGCGCCGTGGCCCGCGCCGTGCCCGAGGGCTGCTCGCTGCTGCTCAACATCGGCACGACCACCGAGGCCGTGGCCCGCGAGCTGCTGCAGCACCGCGGCCTGCGCGTCATCACCAACAACCTGAACGTCGCCGGCATCCTCTGCGCCAACCCGGACTGCGAGGTGATCGTGGCCGGCGGCGTGGTGCGCCCGCGGGACCGGGGCGTGATCGGCGAGGCGGCGGTCGATTTCATCCGCCAGTTCAAGGTGGACATCGGCCTGATCGGCATCTCCGGCATCGAGGCCGACGGCACGCTGCGCGACTTCGACTACCGCGAGGTGACGGTGGCACGGGCCATCATTGCCCAGTCGCGCGAGGTCTGGCTCGCCGCCGACCACGTCAAGTTCAACCGCCCGGCGATGGTCGAAGTGGCCCGTTTCGCCGACCTCGACCGGCTCTACACCGACAGCGCGCCGCCCGAGCCGTTCCCCGCGCTGCTGGCCGAGGCCGGCGTGCAGTGCGAGATCGCCTGAGGCTGCCGCTCGACCGCGAAAGGAGTTCCCCCATGCCGTACATCCTCGCCCTCGACCAGGGCACGTCCAGCTCCCGCAGCATCGTCTTCGACGAGACCGGGCGCATCGTCGCCCAGGCGCAGCGCGAGTTCCGCCAGATCTTTCCGCAGCCCGGCTGGGTGGAGCACGACCCGGACGACCTCTGGACCTCCCAGCTCGCCACCGCCCACGCCGCGCTGGCGCTGGCCGGCCTGACCGCCCGCGACATCACCGCCATCGGCATCACCAACCAGCGCGAAACCACGCTGCTGTGGAACCGCCGCACCGGCCGCCCGCTGCACAACGCCATCGTCTGGCAGGACCGCCGCACCGAGCCGCTGTGTGCCGAACTGCGGGCGCAGGGGCTGGCGGAGGCGATTGGCGCGACGACCGGGCTGGTGGTCGATCCGTACTTCTCAGGGACCAAGCTGCGGTGGCTGCTCGACGAGGTGCCGGGCGCGCGGGCTGCGGCGGAGCGCGGCGAGCTGGCCTTCGGCACGGTCGATGCGTGGCTGCTGTGGCAGTTGACGGGCGGCAGGGTCCACGCCACCGACGTGAGCAACGCGGCGCGCACGATGCTGTTCGACATCGGCGCCAACCGCTGGGATGCGGCGATGCTGGCGCGGCTGGACATCCCGGCGTCGGTGCTGCCCGCCGTGCATCCGTCGAGCCATGTGTTCGGCGAGACGGACGCGGCGCTGTTCGGCGTGTCGATTCCCGTGGCGGGCATGGCGGGTGACCAGCAGAGCGCGTTGTTCGGACAAGCGTGCTTCACGGCGGGACTCGCCAAGAACACCTACGGCACCGGCTGTTTCATGCTCATGCACACCGGCACCCAGCGCCCCGTGTCGCACAACGGCCTGCTCACGACGAGTGCGGCGCAGACCGGCCCGACGCCCGAGTTCGCGCTCGAAGGCAGCGTCTTCATCGGCGGCGCGGTGGTGCAGTGGCTGCGCGACGGGCTGAACGCGATCCGCGGCAGCGGCGAGGTGCAGGGCCTGGCGGAGAGCGTGCCGGACGCGGGCGGCGTGGTGTTCGTGCCGGCCTTCACCGGGTTGGGCGCGCCGTACTGGCAGCCGGACGCCCGCGGCGCCATCGTCGGCCTGTCGCGCGGCACGACGGTGGCGCACATCGCCCGCGCCGCGCTGGAGAGCATCGCGTTCCAGTCCACCGCGCTGCTGCAGGCCATGAGCCGTGACGCGGTCGCCAATGGTGGCGCGGCCGTGACGGAGCTGCGGGTGGACGGCGGCGCCTGCGTCAACAACCTGCTGATGCAGTTCCAGGCCGATCTGCTGGGCATCCCGGTCGTGCGCCCGCAGGTGACAGAGACGACGGCGCTCGGCGCGGCCTACCTCGCCGGGCTGGCCACGGGGGTGTGGCACAGCCGGGACGAGCTGTCGGCGCAGTGGCAGGTCGAGCGCCGCTTCCTGCCGACGATGGGGCGCGACCGGGCCGAGGCGTTGATGGCGCAGTGGGAGCGCGCCGTGCGGCAGACGCTGGCGACCTGAGCCACCGCCGCGCTGTCACGGTGGCGCGGCAGGCCGCAGCAGCGGGGCGAGCAGGTCGTCGATCAGCAGCAGCACGTCATACACCGCGTACTGCAGGTTGATGCGCAGCGCGGCGCCGCCCGTGCCGGTGTCGCGGGTCAGGGCTGCCCAGATCGCCTGCAGCGTGGGTTGATCGGGCGGGCCGCTGCCCAGCAGCGGCTGCAGCAGCCCGCGCTCCAGTCCGGTGGCCAGCAGCGCCGCAAGTTGCTCGCGCAAGGTGTCCAGCTTCGACAGGGTCTGGCGGTAGTCCGTGCCGATCTGCGCTTCGGCGGTGGTCAGCACCCGGAACACCGTGCGGCGCACGCCGTCGCGGCGCGGGCGCATCGGCTCCAGCGTCACCGGGTCGGTGCCGCGGCGGGCGGTCACCAGCTCGGCGCCCATCGCCAGGAAGCGGGCCTGCAGGTCGTGCCGGCCCTGGCGTTCGTACAGCGCGGCGGCCGAGGCGAGCAGGGCGGAGACCGCGCCGTCCACGTCGCTGTCCCCCGCGTTGTAGCGCGCGAGCTGCCGGCCGAGATCGACCAGCAGGGTGTCGGTCTGCGCGAGCTGGTGGTGCAGGATCGGCCGCATGGGGGGTCACCGGTCCGGTGTCATTCGAACTCGACGATCTGGCTCACCTGGCCGGTGGTGTCGTCCCGGACCGAGCGCACGAAGAAGCCTTCCTCGATCAGCTCGGCCTTGATCGTGAACACCGAGGTGGCGTCGCTGCCGTTCTTGATGAGGTTGGTTTCCGGATCGACCAGCAGGTTGTCGATGCCCACCTTGTCCACCACGACCGCGCCCTTGATGCCGGCGAGGATCTCGGTGTATGCCTGCTTCGAGAGTTCGTTGTTCGGGCTGTACTTCTGGTACAGCTCGACCAGCTTGCGCTCGTTCAGCCACAACTGCAGGACCGTGCCCCAGGCGTAGCTGACCATGCCCTCGGGGTGGCCGAGGTCGTTGCTCGTGAGCAGGGCCTCGTGGAGCAGCTTGATGGCCTCGCCGCTGTTCTGTGGGGTATCGCGGGAGGACGTGCCGGCGGGTGTGCTGGTGCTGGTGGATGTGTGGAGGGATTTTCGGTTCAGGAACTCCAGCTTGATGAGGTCCGGCTTGACCAGGATCCGGCCGCCCGCGGCACGCAGCGAGTACTCGATGCTGGCGAGCTTGCCGCCGATGAAGTCCACGAAGGTGCGCGCGGGCATCGTGAACTTCAGCGTCGAGGTGTAGCGCGCCCCGGCGATCAGCACGGGAATGGTCAGCTCCATCTTCGGGATCTTGAAGCGCGGCGCCGTGAAGTGCTGCAGCACCGGGTCCTGCGCATAGGACAGGGCGACCTGCCGGGCGTACTCGTCCGACATCTGCCGCGCCTTGATCAGCTCGCGGAAGATGTAGCCGGTGTAGTCGGACAGCGTGATCTCGGACATGGTGCGGCCTCGCAGGGACGTGGGCGCCTCAAGCGGCCAGCATGTTGAGGATCTTCTCCAGCCCGGCCGGAATCTCGTCCTGCACCGCCTTGACGTTGACGCTCAGGGCGTATTCCTTCTTGACTTCCACGCCGGTCGAGGACTGGCGCTGGTACGACGCCGACACCTTGAAGTTGACCGGCCCGAAACCACCGCCCGCCGACACGCTCACGCCGAGCTGGTCCGACACCTTCGACGACTCGACCGAGTTCAGCTTGACCTTGAAATCGATGATGACGTGCTCGATGCGCAGGCTCGGGATGGGCAGCATCGCCAGCAGCGGCACCTTGATGGAGATGTCCTTGTTGACCTCGTTGCCTTCGGCATCGACATCCTTGCGCGAGTGGCTGAAGTCCACCATCACCAGCTTCTTTTTCCCCTCTTCGTCGGTCTCGAAGCCGACGGCGTTGATGAAGTTGACCGTCGCCAGCGAGGACGCGACCTGCGCATCGACGGCGGCCTGCAGCGGCCCGCCGATCATCTTGCGGAAGTCGATGTTGTTGAGTTCGCTGGTCAGGTTGGTGCTGGGGGCGGCCCGTGCCACCAGATGCCCTTGCGCACCAGCGACGGCCCGGCCGAGGCCGTGGCCGACCGCAGCAGCGGTGGTTTCGATGTCCGCAGGGGTGCCGCCGGCAGCGGTGGCCGGCGTGGCGGTGGTCGTGGTGGGAACGTTGGGCTTGCTGGTGGCCATGAGAATCTCCTTGGCTGTCCGGGGAGGGACGGCAACACGCCGTGGTGGGCAGTGAGGAGATTCTGGGAAGCCTCCGGTTTCGGGGCATCCCCAAGCTTGTGGATCAACGTGGCTCTACAAAGCAATGAAGTGCCAAATAAATCACGATTTTGTTCAACCAAGAACCCGCATCGACAGATCGATCGCGTGGACTTCCTTGGTCAGCCGGCCGATGGAGATGCGGTCCACGCCCGTGCTGGCGATTTCGCGGATCGTCGTCATGTCCACGCCACCAGAAACCTCCAGCAGCGCCCGCTCGGCATTCAGCGCCACGGCCGCGCGCATGTCGTCGAAGGAAAAATCGTCGATCAGCACGCTGGTGGCGCCGGCCTGCAGCGCTTCTTCCAGCTCCGCGAGGTTCTCCACCTCGATCTGGATCGACACGCCCGAGTGCAACGCCTGGGCCGCCCGCAGCGCGCCGCTGACACTGCCGGCGCTGGCGATGTGGTTTTCCTTGATGAGGATGCCGTGCCACAAGGCCATGCGCTGGTTGGCGCCGCCGCCGACGCGCACCGCGTACTTCTGGGCCTGCCGCAGCCCCGGCAGCGTCTTGCGCGTGTCGAGCACCAGGCAGCCGCGCGGGTTCGGCGACAGGCCGGCGATGGCGTCCACGTAGCTGCGCGTCACGGTGGCCACGCCCGAGAGCATCTGCAGGAAGTTCAGGGCGGAGCGTTCGGCGCTGAGCAGGGCGCGGGCATTGCTGCGGATGCGGCAGACCTCGGTGGTGGCGGTGAAGGCGTCGCCTTCGGACAGGAACCACTCGACCTGCGCGGCCGGATCGCAGGCCAGCACGCAGGCGTCGAACCAGTCGCGACCGCAGAGCACGCCGTGTTCCTTGGCCATCACGCGGGCGTGGACGGCGCGCTCGGCAGGTACCAGCATCGCGGTCCAGTCGCAGCGTCCGATGTCTTCGCGCAGGGCGTCCTGGACATTGCGGAGGCGGGCGGCTTCGAGGGTTTCGTTGTCGTCGAAGGTCAGGGTCGTCATGGTGGGGGCAGCGCGAAACGGCGAGGAATCATCAGGGAGGGTGAGCGTAGCACCGTGCAATCATCGCGCCATGGACCTCAAGCAACTCGACTACTTCGTGCATGTCGCCGAACACCAGAGCTTCAGCAAGGCGGCGCTGGTGCTCGACATCGCGCAATCGGCGCTGAGCCGGCAGGTGCGGGCGCTGGAAATCGAGCTGCGCGAGACGCTGCTGTTGCGCAACGGCCGCGGCGTGGTGCTGACCGAGGCGGGGCAGCGGCTGTTCGCGCACAGCGTGGGTATCCTGCAGCGCGTCAAGCGCGCCCGCGACGAGATGGCCGCGACCCGCGACGAGCCGCTGGGCCACATCACCGTCGGCCTGCCGCCCACCATCGGCCGCCAGCTCACGGTGCCGCTGATCGACGGTTTCCAGCGCCGCATGCCACAGGCGCGGCTGGCGATCGTCGAGGGGCTGTCCACCCACATCACCGAGTGGATCACCTCGGGTCGGGTCGATCTTGGCCTGCTCTACAACCCCGAGGCCCACCCGACGCTGGAGATCCTGCCGGTGCTGGAGGAGCGCCTGTGTCTGGTGCAGCGGCTGGAGCCTGGCGATTCGCAGACCCGCGCGCCGGTGTCGCTGGCGGACCTGACGGCGGTGCGGCTGGTGCTGCCCGAGCGGGCGCACGTGATCCGGCGGTTGCTCGACACGCAGGCGATGCTGGCCGGTTTGACGCTGGACATCGCGTGGGAGGTGTCCAGTGTTGCGTCCATCATCGATCTGGTCTGCGCCGGCTACGGCCACGCGGTGCTCACGGCCAGTGCGGTGGCGGCGTCCGGGCGGGCGGACGTGCTGTCGGTGCGGCCGATCGTGGCGCCGAGTCTGCCGAGCGTGCTGTGTCTGGCGGCGTCGTCCCGCCAGCGCAGTACGCCGCTGATCCGCCTCACCCGCCGCTTGCTGGAGGAGCTGGTGCGGGGATTGCCGCAGGCGGCGGCGGCGCAGTCCCTGCCGGGCTGATCGGTTTCAGCTCGGCACCCACTAGCCCGACCAGCAAGGCGCGCCCGTCCGGCGCGATCCGGAATTCGCCGTAGCGCGCGGCCTGCCAGCGCACCCCATCGCCTTCGCGGAAGAACCACGCATCGCTGACGACCACCCAGCGGCCGTTCTTGGGGGACAGCGCGATGCGCAGCGCGTCGGCGGGCAGGGGTGTGGCGGTGGCGGTGTCCGGGTCCAGCAGCCGCTCCAGTTGCGCCACGCCGCGCGCATCGATGCGGGCCAGCACCTGCGGCTGGGTCAGCCGGTCGGCGCCGTCGAGCTGGCTGCGCAGCGTGTCACCCAGCCGGTAATTCAGCGCCATGTAGTCACCCTGCATCAGCGAGCGGGGATCGACTGGCGCCAGTTCGATGAACACCGGCCGGCCGTGGGCGATGAGAGTTTCCTTCTGCCAGATGCCGACATTGGCCACGGTCAGCACGGCGACGGCGCTCAGGGCGATGCCGAGGCGCGCCCGATCCGCGGCGGGTGCAGTGGGGATTGCCGTCGATGTGGACGCGGTATGACTGGCGCGCAGGCCCCACCACGCCAATGCCCCGAGGACTGCGCCCGTGCCGGCGAGCAGCGCGGCCTTGGTCGCCAGCGGCCAGTCCAGCGCGTAGTAGAACGCGCCGATGATCCACACCGCGGCCAGCCCGGCGGCGGCGGCGCGGCGGGGCTGGTGCCGGGCGATGCAGCGTGCCGCGACCCACCATGCCGCACCGAGCCACGGCATGTACCCCGCCAGCAGCAGCCCCACGGCCAGCGCACCCGCCCACCAGGGGCGCTGCAGTTGCGCGGCGGGGCTGGTGCCGGGCGATGCAGCGTGCCGCGACCCACCATGCCGCACCGAGCCACGGCATGTACCCCGCCAGCAGCAGCCCCACGGCCAGCGCACCCGCCCACCAGGGGCGCTGCAGTTCCGGCCGATCCCGCCAGAGCAGGCCACCCGCTGCAGCGGCCAGCGCGACCGATCCCCACCGCGGCCAGGAGGCCCAACCCCCAGTCATCCCCAGGCCACCGGTCCACCATCCCACGGCGCCATCGACCACGGCGCCCACCATGAACGTCATGCCGGCACCGGCCGCCAGCGCGGCGAGGGTGGCCAGCAGCCAGCCGGTGCCGATGGCGTCGAGCCGGGTTGCGAACGGGGGTGTGCGTCGGGTGGGCAGCAGAGTCCAGAGCAGCACGGCAGCGTGGACGGACAGCCAGAGGCTCCCGCCGTGGTACCCGCGGACGGTCAACCCGACCAGCAGCAGCCCGACCGCGCAGGCCCCCAGCAGCGCCTGCAGCCATGCCCCACAGACCACCCTAGCGATCCCCAGCGCCACCACCGCCAGCACCAGCGAAGCGCCGAGCACCGGCAGATCGCGGTACAGCCCGAAGCCCAGCGTCACGCCGCCCAGCAGCAGCATCGGCACCGCGAGCTGTTCGACAAACGCCCCGACCCCCCGCGCCCGCAGCACCACGCCGGCACCGACCAGCAGCAACGGCCCGACGAGGTACGGCCCGACGCCGGACACCAGCAGATCACCCAGCAGCAGCCCGACGACACCCGCCAGCGGAAGGGTGGCCAGCCACGCGCCGAGGGCGGTCAGCAGGACAACGGGCCAGGGCCGCTCGGAGTCCGTGGAAGAAGAGGGCGCGTTCATGCCGACACTCCAGTCAGCGCCGTGCGCCGTGCCAGTTTGAGAATCACCGACACGCTGAACGCCAGCAACCCGGCGGCGCACAGCCCCACCAGCAGCAGCCGGCCGATGGTGTCGCCGCCACCGGAGTCGAACACCAGCCGCGCGAGGCCCGCCACCAGCAGCGTGTCCAGCCCGAGCGCCACGGCACTGAGCGCAAACACGTCGAATCCCGCGGCACGGCTCAACAGCGCCGCCGCGGCCGCCAGCAGCGCGAGACCCAGCAGGTAATGTGGCGACACGCGGTGGTCGAACAATCCCCACAGTGCCGCCGCGCTGACCATCACCACCGCCAAGGTCACGCTGCCGCGAAAGGCCCACGGACCCGTGCCGAGCCGCTGGCGCAGCGCCGGGCCGGACAGCGCACAGACCCCGATCGCCGTGGTCCAGCCGATCAGGTACGCCGGCAGATCCCCTGGCTCGGTGCGCCAGCGGTGCCCCGTGTGGGCCTGCACCCACAGCGCCACGGCCGCCAGCGCCACCAGCGACCACGGCGCCCAGACCACATCGCTGCGCACCCCCACCGCCAGCGGCACCGCCAGCACCGCCCACAGCGCAAAGAGCTGCCACGCATCCGCACCGGTCTGGTATGTCTGCCCGAAAAACGCGAACAGCCCGCCGATGCCCAGCAAGGCCAGCAGCCCCGCCGCCGGCCGCGCCGCCCGCAGCCGCCACGCCAGCGCACACGCACCGAGGACGCCCGCCTGCAGCAGGGCGAACTGTCCCGAGCGTCCGAGCACCGCCCAGTTCGCGGCGATCCACAGCACCAGGCCGAAGCCGGTGAGTCCGGCCCCGGTGGTGGCCAGGCCGCGCAGTGCAAGTGAGCCGGCGGTGTCGGCGGTGTCAGCAGGGGTCATGGGAGTGTCCTGTTCCAAGGAAACGGTCAGCGCAGAGCTATGCTGTCACGGTATAGCAGCTAGTGAAGGAATGCACTGGTCGGCATGGCTGCAAGTGAACAGAATCCGCACACTTTCAGCCCAGCCCCGGACACCCGCCCATGCCGCAGACCCTGAATCCTGACCGGAATCCCGACCCGATGCCCACCATTCGGGGGATTTCGTCGATGGCCACCCGCCAGGTGCTGGCCGATCTGGTGGCGGCGTTCGGGTTGCGCTCGGGCGGTACCGTGGCGATCGAGTCGGTTGGCGGGGTCGATGCGGCCAAGCGGGTGCTGGCGGGCGAGGCGTTCGACGTGGTGATCCTCGCCTCGGACGCGATCGACAAGCTGATCGCCGCCGGCCGCGTGCTGGCCGACAGCAAGGTCGATCTGGTGCATTCCGGCGTGGCGGTGGCGGTGCAGGCGGGGTCCGAGCGACCGGACATTGTCGACGAGGACGCCGTGCGCCGTGCCGTGCTGGCGGCGCGCAACCTCAGCTACTCCACCGGACCGAGCGGCGTGGCGCTGGCCAAGCTGTTCGACCGCTGGGGCATCGCCGACGCGGTCCGCAGCCGCACCGTCACCGCGCCGCCCGGTGTGCCCGTGGGTTCGCTGGTCGCCAAGGGGGAGGTGGCACTCGGCTTCCAGCAGTACAGCGAGCTGATCAACCTCGGCGGCATCGACGTGCTCGGCCCGCTGCCGCCCGCCATCCAGATCACGACCACCTTCTCCGCAGGCGTCTGCGCCACGGCCGCGCCCGCTCAGGCCGATGCGGTGCGCCAGATGCTCGCCTTCATGGCCTCGACCGATGCGGACGAGGCCAAGCGCCGCCAGGGCATGGACCCGGCCTGACACCTCCCACGTTCACCAGGATCACCAGGAGACTCCCCATGATCATCGACGTTCACGGCCACTACACCACCGCTCCGGCCGCCCTCGGCCTCTGGCGCGACCTGCAGATCGCGGCGCTGAAAGACCCGTCCAAGGCCCCGAAGCCTTCGGACCTGAAGATCAGCGACGACGCGCTGCGCGAGTCGATCGAGCTGAACCAGTTGCGCCTGATGAAGGAACGCGGCTCGGACCTGACCATCTTCAGCCCGCGCGCCAGCTTCATGGCCCACCACATCGGCGACTTCGAGACCTCGTCCACCTGGGCCGCGATCTGCAACGAACTCTGCTTCCGCGTGGCCGAGCTGTTCCCGGACCACTTCATCCCGGCCGCGATGCTGCCGCAGTCGCCGGGCGTCGATCCGGCCACCTGCATCCCCGAGCTGGTCAAGTGCGTCGAGCAGTTCGGCAACGTCGGCATCAACCTGAACCCGGACCCGTCGGGCGGCCACTGGACCAGCCCGCCGCTGTCGGACAAGTCGTGGTACCCGATCTACGAGAAGATGGTCGAGTACGACATCCCCGCGATGGTCCACGTCTCGACGAGCTGCAACGCCTGCTTCCACACCACCGGCGCGCACTACCTGAACGCGGACACGACGGCGTTCATGCAGTGCCTGACCAGCGACCTGTTCAAGGACTTCCCGACGCTGAAGTTCCTGATCCCGCACGGCGGCGGCGCGGTGCCCTACCACTGGGGCCGTTTCCGCGGGCTGGCGCAGGAGCTGAAAAAGCCGCTGCTGAGCGAGCACCTGCTGAACAACATCTACTTCGACACCTGCGTCTACCACCAGCCGGGCATCGACCTGCTGACCAAGGTGATCCCGGTCAAGAACATCCTGTTCGCCAGCGAGATGATCGGCGCCGTGCGCGGCATCGACCCGGAAACCGGCCACTACTACGACGACACGAAACGCTATGTCGCCGCCACCGCCAATCTGACCGACGAAGAGCGACACATGGTCTACGAAGGCAACGCCCGCCGCGTGTTCACGCGCATGGACGCGGCGCTGAAGGCGAAGGGCCGCTGAGCCAACGACCGGGACGCTTGCGTACCTCTGGCGCGAACACCTCCCGGTTTCTTTCTGAATATTCGTGAACCAGCCGCAACCTGCGGGCTTGGTGGCTTGGTTGGGCCGCGTGCAAGGCTAAACTCTCCCGTTACATTCCTTGTCCTTCCTGTCCTAGCCCACCTGCCTCCATGCCGCCTCGTTCCTGGTCTTGCGTGCAGGTTCTCGTGTGGTCACTGGCCCTGGCCGCCAGCACCAGCGCGGTGGCCGCCGCTCCGGTTCCTGCTTCGGTGCCCCTGTCTGCGGCGGGGGCCGAACCGAGCTTCCCCTACACCGTGACCGCCGCCAGCCGCGACACCCTGATCGCGCTGGGTCGGCGTTTCCTGGCCGATCCGCAGCAGTGGCCGCAGGTGCAGGCGTTCAACCAGATCGCCGATCCCCGCCGCTTGGCTGTTGGCACGGTGCTGCGCATCCCCGTGCGGCTGCTGGCCAAGGAGTCCGTGCCCGCCCAGGTGTTGTCGGTGTCGGGTGATGTGCGCGGCGCGGATGGCCGGGCGGTCGCCGAGGGGCAGGCAGTGCCGCAAGGGGACAGCCTGCGCACCGGCGACGGTCAGGCCACGGTCCGGCTGGTCGATGGCACGGTGCTGCGGCTGCGGCCGTCCACTGCGGTGCAAGTGGACGCGTCGCAGCGCCTGCCGCGCGTGGGCGGTGTCCTGTCCGGCGTGCGGGTGCAGGAGGGCCAGATCGAGGTGAAGGCGCAGAAGGCCGTCAACGCGGGGCTGCCCGGTTTTTCGGTCAGCACGCCGCAAGGGCTGCTCGGGGTGCGGGGCACGGAGTTCCGGGTGGCGGTGGACGGTCTCGCCGAAGTGACGCGCAGCGAGGTGCTGGAAGGGCAGGTCGCCGCCGACGGCCACGACGGCAAGCCCGGCCAGCGTGTCCACGCCGGGTTTGGCGTCGTCGTGGACCGCACGGGGGCGGTGCAGCCGCCAGTCCCGCTGCTCGTGGCGCCGGAGGTCGCGGGCTTGCCGGTGCTGCAGGAGCGGGTGCTGGTGCGCATGCCGATCGTGGCCCAGCCCGGCGCCGTGGCGTATCTGGGGCAGATCGCGGCCGACACCCGTTTCGAGCCGGTGCTGCAGACGGTGCGCGCCGAGGTGCGCGGCGGTGCGGCGGAGTTGCGGTTCGCGGGTTTGCCGGACGGCCGCTACGTGCTGCGCGTGCGGGCGGAAGACGCGCGGGGGCTGCAAGGACTGGACGCCCAGCACACCCTCACCCTGAAAGCCCGCCCCGAACCGCCGCTGCCCACCGCGCCGGCGGTCGGCGCCATCCTCACCGCGACCCAGGTCGGGTTCACCTGGACCGCCAACCAGGACGCCCGCAGCTACCGCTGGCAACTGGCCGACAGCGAGGATTTCCGCGCTCCGCTGCAGGACCGGCACGGGCTGGACGCGACCACGCTCTCGGTCGGTGATCTGCCCCCAGGCGTCTACCACTGGCGTCTGGCCAGCGAGCGCAACCCCAGTGACCAAGGTCCGTTTGGCGCCGTGCAGCGGCTCGAATTGCGGGCGCTTCCCGTACCGCTGCCGCCACCGGTGGTCGGGACCGGCGGCATCCGGCTGGCGTGGGAGGGCTTGCCCGGACAGACCTTCGAGGTCGAGTTCGCCCGTGACGCCCGCTTTGCGGCCGTGGAGCTGGCGCGCCAGACCACGGCGCTGGCGCTGGACGTGACCTTGCCCGGCACGGGGCGTTACTTCGTGCGGCTGCGGGCGCGTGACCCGGACGGCTACCTCGGCCCCTACACCGCGCCCCAGCAATTCGACATCCCCCACTGCCTGCGCGACGGGCAGGGCGGCTGCACCACGAGCCACGCTGGTTCCCCGGTCCTGATCGAGCCATGAACTGGCGGGCCGGGCGCTGGCCACGGCTGGGTGGCACGGCGGGGGTGGCCCTGGTGCTGGTGGCGGTGGCGTTCGTGCTGCCGCTGAGCGGGTGGACGTGGCGCGCCGACCGGCTGGTCTACGACATTGGCCTGTCCACCTGGCGCCGCCCCGTCCCCGAGGGCATCACGGTCATCGCGATCGACGACGCCAGCGTGGCCGCCATCGGGCGCTGGCCGTGGCCGCGTGCGGTGCATGCGACGCTGCTGTCCCGGCTGGCCGAAGCGAAGCCCAAGGCGATCGGCCTGGACGTGACCTTCAGCGAACCCGACCCCGATCCCGCGCAGGACACGCTGCTCGCCCGACAGCTTGCCAAGGCGGCACCCGTGGTCCTCTCCGTCGATTGGATGTCCGCCGGCCCTGGCCAGCCGCCGACGCTGCTCGCCCCGGTCACGGGCCTGCCGCCGGGCGTGCGCCTGGGCACGGCCGAAGCCTCGGTGGACGCCGACGGGGTGATGCGCCATGCCTTTCTGTCAGCAGGGTCCGCGCAGTCGCCCGTGCCGCACATGGCGATGGCGCTGCTGCAGGCGGTGGGCGAATCTCCGGCGCCGGGCCTGCCAGTCACGACGGACGACGACCTGGACCTCGCCGCCGGACCCTGGCAGCGCGGCGCCCGCTTCCTGGTGCGCTACGCCGGCCCGCCGGGGCATCTGGACCGGGTCTCGTATGTCGATGTGCTGCGCGGCGCTGTGCCACCCGAGCGGCTGGCGGGGCGCTACGTGCTGGTGGGCATGACCGCCACCGGGCTGGGCGACACGGTGGCCACGCCCGTGAACCGCCAGCGCCACGCCATGCCCGGCGTCGAGGTGCTGGGCCACGCGCTCTACACCTTGCGCAGCGGCGACACGGTGCGGGCCGTGTCACCGCTGGCCAGTGGCGTGCTGGCGGCCGTGCTGGTGCTGGTGTTGATGGCGGGCATCCAGCGGCTGGGGGCGCGCTGGGCGCTGGCGCTGGCGGTGGGGGCGTGGCCGGTGGTGATCGGGGCCAGCCTGCTCGCCTTGGGGGGCGGGCTGTGGTGGAGTCCGGTGTCGTGGGCGTTGGCGGCGGCACTGGCGTATCCCTTGTGGAGCTGGCGGCGGCTGGAGCAAGCGGTGGATGCGCTGGACGCCGAGATCGGCCGCCTGGTGCCGGAAAGTGGTCTGGACGTGGGGATCGCGGCGTGGCCGGCGTCGCGGCGGCGCGATGTGCTGGCGCTGCGGCTGGACACGCTGCACACCGCCACCGACACCTTGCGCAGTGCCCGGCGCTTCCTTTCGGACGCCCTGGCCGGCCTGCCCACCGCGATGGCTGTCACCGATCCACAGGGCCGCGTGCTGCTGGCCAACGCCTTGGCGGCGCAGTTGTTCGAGCTGGACAAGGCCGAGGACATGCTGGGGATGGAGCTGCCGGGCCTGCTGGTGGAGTTCGTGCCGGCCAAGGGGGCAGGGGGCGCGGTGGACCTGGAGGCGATCTTCCAGCCCGGCAGTGCCCCGCCGGTCGGCTGGACCGTCGAGGTGCAGGCGGAGCGGCTGGGCGATTTCCTGCTCCACTTCGCGCCGGTTCTCTTGCTGGAGCAACAACGCTGGGTGGTGACGTTCTCCGACGTGAGTGCCATCAAGCAGGCGCAGCGGCGGCGTGACCGCGCCCTGGCCTTCGTGTCGCACGACTTGCGCTCGCCCGCCAACACCATCGTGCTGCTGGCGGATCTCTACCAGCGCGGCCGCATGGACATGCCTCTGGACGCCTTCCTGGTCGAAGTCCAGCGCCTGGGCACGCGCACGCTGCAACTGGCCGACGATTTCGTGCGCGTGTCGCATGTGGAATCGCGCCCGCTGCAGGTGTCGTCGGTCGCGGTGGCGGCGCTGCTGGACGAGGTGGCGGCGGATTTCCGGCCCCAGGCGGTCGCGGCGGACGTGGTCCTGGTCTGGCGCACCGGTCCGGACAGCGCGGCCTCGCCGGCCGACCACTGGCCGATGGACCGCGCCCTGGTGCAGCGGGCGGTGGGCAATCTGGTGTCCAACGCGCTCAAGCACAGCCCGGCCGGCGGGCAGGTCACTGTGCTGGCGGGCTACAGCGCGAAACGGGACGCGCTGCACCTGACCGTGCGCGACCAGGGTCCGGGACTCTCGCCCGCCCAGCGCGAACGCCTGAACCACGGCGACGACGGCCTGCCCGCCGAGGACATGGGCGGTGTCGGACTGGGCTTGCAGTTCGTGCAGCGGGTGGCGCAGCGACACCGCGGCCGGCTGCTGGCGCTGGGCGGCGGGGAGTGCGCAGACAGGCAAGACGGGGCGGGCGGGCGGTTCACGCTGACGCTGGGACGACTGGACATGCCGAAACAAGATAACTGCTAGTTCATTGCACCTGTAGTCGGCATGGCCGCACCGCCCCAGAATGCACGCCATCATTCGCCAGACCGAAGGAATCCCTGCCATGCACGAACTCGGCGTTGTCTACCGCAACATCCCCCGCGCCAACCGCGAAGCCACCGACCGACTGGCCGCCCTCGGCTCGGCGACGGTCCACGAAGCGATGGGCCGCGTCGGCCTGCTGAAACCGTACATGCGCCCGATCCAGGTCGGCACGCAGGTTTCGGGCACGGCGGTCACGGTTCTGCTCCAGCCGGGCGACAACTGGATGATGCACGTCGCCGCCGAGCAGATCCAGCCGGGCGACATCGTCATCGCGGCGGTCACGGCCGACTGCACCGACGGTTATTTCGGCGACCTGCTGGCGACCTCGTTCATGGCCCGCGGCGCTCGGGCGCTCATCATCGACGCCGGGGTGCGCGACGTGAAGACGCTCAAGGAAATGGGCTTCCCGGTCTGGTCGAAGGCGATCAGCGCGAAGGGCACGATCAAGGCCACGCTCGGCTCGGTGAACATCCCCATCGTCTGCGCCGGGATGCTGGTCAATCCTGGTGATGCGCTGGTGGCCGACGACGACGGCGTGTGCTGCGTGCCAGCGGCGCGGGTTGTCGAAATCGCGGAGCTGGCCGCCAAGCGCGAGAGCTTCGAGGGCGAGAAGCGCGACAAGCTGGCCTCGGGCATCCTGGGGCTGGACATGTACCAGATGCGCGAGCCACTGGCCAAGGCCGGGCTGAAGTACATCGACTGAGGCGATCCACCATGAGCAAACCGACCACCGGTGATTTCACCAAGACCGCAGGCTGGATGGACTGGTACACCGGCCCGACCCAGCCCGTTTTCCAGTTGCCTGCGGGCGCCGTCGATGCGCACTGCCATGTTTTCGGCCCCGGCGCCGAGTTCCCCTACGCTCCCGAGCGCAAGTACACGCCGTGCGACGCCTCGAAGCACGAGCTGTACGCCTTGCGCGACCACCTCGGCTTCGCCCGCAACGTGGTCGTGCAGGCCACCTGCCACGGTGCCGACAACCGCGCCATGCTCGACGCCTGCGTGTCCTCGGGCGGCAAGGCGCGGGGCGTGGCCACCGTGCGGCGCAGCGTCACCGACGACGAACTGCAGGCGATGCACGCGGCCGGCGTGCGCGGCGTGCGCTTCAACTTCGTGA
>NZ_JAAFKF010000061.1 GCF_013299175.1 Sphaerotilus sp. | reverse complement strand
GATCTGGACGCGCTGCAATACGCCAACGTGCTGTGCAACGAACAGGGCATGGACCCGATCACCTTCGGCGCCACCATCGGCGCGGTGATGGAGCTGTACCAGATGGGCGTGCTGACCCAGGAGCAGCTCGGCATCGACGCCAAGTTCGGCTCGGCGCAGGCACTCGCGCACTTCGCCGAGATCACGGCCAAGGGCGAAGGCTTCGGCATCGAGATCGGCCAGGGCAGCAAGCGCCTGTGTACCAAGTACGGCCACCCCGAGCTGAGCATGACCGTCAAGGGCCAGGAATTCCCGGCCTACGACTCCCGCGGCATCCAGGGCATGGGTCTGACCTACGCCACGTCGAACCGCGGCGCCTGCCACCTGCGTTCGTACACCGTGGCTTCGGAAGTGCTGGGCATCCCGGTCAAGACCGACCCGCTGACGGCGGACGGCAAGCCCGAACTCGTGATGGCCTTCCAGGACGCGACTGCTGCGTTCGACTCGGCCGGCATCTGCATCTTCACCAGCTTTGCCTGGGGCCTGGCCGACGTGCAGCCGCAGGTCGCGGCGGCCTGCGGCGAGGAGTTCACGCTGGAAAACCTGTCACAGATCGGCGAGCGGATCTGGAACTTGGAGCGCGACTTCAACAACCGCGCCGGTTTCACCAGCAAGGACGACACGCTGCCCCCGCGCCTGCTCAACGAGCCGGCCAAGACCGGTCCCGCCAAGGGTCTGGTCAGCAAGCTGCCCGAGATGCTGCCGAAGTACTACGACATCCGCGGCTGGGACGGCGATGGCCAGCTCAAGGCCGCCACGCGCGAGCGCCTGGGGCTGTGACCGGCTTGTGCTGAACTGAACAACAAGGCGGTCTGAGACCGCCTTGTTTTTTTGAAGAGACCGAACATGAAACATGTGATCCTGGGCGCTGGCCCCGCCGGCATCATCGCCGCCGAAACCATCCGCAAGCACGCGCCGAACGACGAGATCGTGGTCATCGGCGACGAGCCGGAAGCGCCGTATTCGCGCATGGCGATTCCCTATCTGCTGATCGGCAAGGTCGGCGAAGAGGGCACCCACCTGCGCCACGGCGAGAACCACTACGCCGCGCTCGGCATCACGCTGCACCGCGCCCGCGCCACGCACGTCGATGTCCAGGGTCGCGCCGTCGATCTGGATGACGGTACCACCGTGGTGTTCGATCGTCTGCTGATCGCTACCGGCTCGTCGCCTGCCTCGCCGCCGATCCCTGGTATCCATGGCCCGGGTGTGCATCCGTGCTGGACCCTGCAGGATGCCCGAGCCATCATGGAACTGGCCCAGCCGGGCGCCAAGGTGCTGCAGATGGGCGCCGGCTTCATCGGCTGCATCATCATGGAGGCGCTGGCGACGCGTGGCGTCGAGCTGACCGTCGTCGAGATGGGCGACCGGATGGTGCCGCGCATGATGGGGCCGACCGCGGGCACGATGATCAAGGACTGGTGCGAGACCAAGAATGTCAAGGTCCACACCGGCGCCCGCGTCGAGGCGATCGAGCGGCCCGCGCCCGGCATCCTCGACAAGCTCGCCGCGATGGCCGGGATCAAGCCGGCGCACAAGGCGGCAGGCATGACCGTGCGGCTGTCCACGGGCGAGTCACTGGCGGCGGACCTGGTCATCAGCGCGACCGGCGTGAAGCCCAACATCGGCTTCCTGAAGGATTCGGGCATCACCTGCTTGGTCGGCGTGCTGACCGACGAGCGCCTGCAGACCAGCGTGCCCGGCATCTACGCGGCCGGCGACTGCGCCGAAGCCTTCGACAAGGTGAGCGGCACCACCATCGTCAGTGCCATCCAGCCCAACGCCGCCGAGCAAGCCCGCGTGGCCGCGCTCAACATGGTCGGCCAGACCCAGGCCACCCTCAAGGGCGTCACGCAGATCAACGTGCTCGACACGCTGGGCATGATCTCCGCGTCGTTCGGCAAGTGGGACGGCGTTCCTGGCGGGCAGCATGTGGAGCTGACGGACCTGCCGGCCGGGCGCCACCTGAGCCTGCAGTTCGACGGCGACCGCCTGATCGGCTGCAACTCGATCGGCTGGACCGAACACGTCGGCGTGATGCGCGGGCTGGTCGAGGGTCAGGTGCGGCTGGGTGAGTGGAAGGACAAGCTCATCGCCGACCCGACGCTGCTGATGGAGGCGTACATCGCCTGTGCGCAGTCGCAGCACCAGTTCGTCGCGGGCAAGTGGTGAGGTCGGGCCTGTGCAGATCACGTTCAAGCTCTACGCTTCGCTGACCGAGTTCCTCCCGGCCGACCGGCGCACCAGCAACTGGATGGCGCTGGAGATCGAACCCGAATCGACCATCGCCACCATCATCGCGCCGTTCAACCTGCCGATGAACCTGGTGCATCTGGTGCTGATCAATGGCGTGTACGTCTACCCTGTGGACCGCGCCACGCGCACGCTGGTCGAGGGCGACGTGCTGGCGATCTGGCCGCCGATCGCGGGCGGCTGAGCCGTGATCGGCCACTACGCCGCCGCGTTCGAGCGCGACCAGGGCTGCACCGAGGCGGAGTGGCTGGCGTGGCTGCCTGGCGCGGTGCGGGGCCACGCGCTGACCTTGCCGGCTTCGGGCGGCGTGGCACGGGTGGACATCGACGGCGGGGTGCTCGACCTGACGTGGCACCCGTTGCCGCCGCGTCAGATCGCCCTCGTGCGGCTGCCGCGGCTGGCGATCGGGTTCCGTTTCACCGGGGTGGACGAGGACGCCCGCCAGCGGTTCATGCGCTATTTCGACCTGTACATGCAGCGCGGCGGCGGCTGAAGCGGTGGCTGCGCGGGCGCGCCCGCGTGCGGTATCGTCGCGGCCATGAAAACCCGCGGCATCCACCTGCAATACACCTTCGGGCCACCCGACCAGCGCGGCGCCGAGATCCAGAATCCCCTGTTCGATCTGCTGAATGCCGTGCGCGAGCATGGCTCCATCCAGCAGGCCGCCAAGGCGCTCGGTGCGTCGTACCGCCACATCTGGGGTTCGCTCAAGCAGTGGGAAGAGGCGATGGGCGAATCGCTCGTCGTCTGGACCCAGGGCCAGCCCGCGCGCCTCACCCCCTTCGCCGACCGCCTGCTGTGGGCCGAAACCCGCGCCCGCACGCGCATGACGCCGCACATCGAGGCCCTGCGCGCCGAGCTGGAGCGGGTGTTGACCGAGGCACTCGATGGCTCGCAGCATGTGCTGACCCTCTACGCCAGCCACGATCTGGCGCTGCCCCACCTGCGCGAGATCGCCAGCAGTGACGAGCGGCTGCACATCGACCTGCGCTTTGCCGGCAGCATCGACGCGCTGCGGGCGCTGGCGGAAGGGCGCTGCCTCGTGGCGGGCTTCCACGTGCCGCGCATCCGCACCGCGGCGCCGCTCTTCTCGCGGGCGCTCAAGCCGCTGCTCAAGCCTGGCCAGCACAAGCTGATCGGCTGCACGCAACGCACCCAGGGTCTGATGGTGGCCCGCGGCAATCCGCTCGGTCTGCACAACCTGGGCGATCTGGCGGGCAGCGCAGCGCGGTTCGTCAACCGGCAGGAAGGCTCGGCCACCCGGCTGCTGACCGACCACCTGCTGCAGCAGGCCGGGGTTGCCCCCAGCGCCATCGCCACCTATTTCGAGCCTTCCGAGGACAGCCACCTCGCGGTCGCTGCGGCCATCGCCAGCGGTGTGGGCGACGTGGGCATGGGCATCGAGGCGGCGGCGAAAGCCTTCGGGCTGGACTTCGTGCCGATCGTGGCCGAGGACTACTTTCTGGTCTGCCTCAAGGATGCGCTGGAACACCCGGCCGTGTTGCGGCTGCGGCAGGTGCTGCAGAGTCCGCGCTGGCAGGCGGCACTGCAGACCCTGCCGGGCTACGAGCGCGCGGCCGAGATTGGCGACGTGCTGTCGCTGACGCGGGCGCTGCCGTGGTGGTCGCTCAAGGGGGCGAAGTCGGCGGGCGTGTCGGTGTTGCGCAAGCAGCCCGGGTTGTCGTCGGCCGCTGACCCAGCAGGCTGACCGTCATGGGTGCCGCGCTGGCAGCGCACACCCCGTGCCGGGAAGCGGTGCCGCCGATCCCACCTTCTTCTGCTGCAACGCAACCCCGTTGCGTACCGCGACCACCTCCGCCACCACCGACACCGCGATTTCTGCTGGCGTCCGGCTGCCGAGGTCCAGCCCGATCGGCCCGTGCAGCCGGTCGATCTCGTCTGCCGAGAGGTCGAACAGCGCCAGCCGCTCTTTGCGCCTGGCGGTGTTGCTGCGCGAGCCAAGCGCACCGATGTAGAACGCGGGCGACTTCAGCGCCTCCAGCAGCACCAGGTCATCGAGCTTCGGATCGTGCGTGACGGCGATCACCGCGCTGTGCGGGTCGAGTTGCAGTTCGATCACGAGGTCGTCGGGCATGGCGGTGCTGAAGGTCGTGCCGGGCACGTCCCAGCCCAGGTGGTACTCCTCGCGCGGGTCGCAGACGATCACCTCGAAATCGAGCATCAGCGCCATCTGCGCCACCGCCCGCGAGAGCTGCCCCGCGCCGATGATCAGCATCCGCCAGCGCGGCCCGAACAGCGCCCGCAGGCGTCGGCCATCGAACGTGAACGCCTCGCCCCGCGCCGTCGGCTCGATCGTCACGGCGGCGGTGTCGAGGTCGAGCACCCGCGCCACCAGCTCGTGCCGCGCCGTGCGGGCCAGCACCTCGTCGATCCACGCGGTGTCGCCCAGCGGCTCCTGCACCAGCCGCAGCGTGCCGCCACACGGCAGGCCGAACCGGGCCGCCTCCTCCTTCGTCACGCCGTAGGTCATCAGCGCGGGGTGGGTGACCCGCTCCTGGCGGCGCACGCGGTCGATCAGGTCGTCCTCGACGCAGCCGCCCGAGACCGAGCCAACCACCTGCGCGTTGTCGCACACTGCCAGCAGCGCGCCGGGTGGCCGTGGCGCCGAACCCCAGGTCTCGATCACCGTCACCAGCCAGACGGCGTGGCCCGCGGCGTGCCAGTCACGCGCCTGTTGAAGCACTTGCAGGTCGAGGCTGTCCATGGGCGGTCTCCTGTGTCACTGGCCGCTCATCGTGTACCCAGAACGCGCTGTTCGTAGACCGGGTAGAGGTGCGCGACATTGCGCGTGTACTCGGTTCGGAACGCCGCCCAGCCCCGGAACTCGGCCGGCACCGGCGCTCGCAGCACCTCGTTCATCTCCAGCCCCTGGCGCGCCCAGGCGCCGAACTGGCGGTCGAGCCACTGCAGGTAACGCCGCGTCTGCGCGATGCCGTCGCGGGCGCCCTCGGGCGTGGTCTGCACCGGCCCGTGGCTCGGCACCAGCGTGCGCAGGTTCAGTGTGTCCAGCGCGTCCAGGCTCTTCAGCCACGGGCCGACCTCGGCGTGCGGTGTCGTCGGAATGCGCTGCACGAACACCAGCCCGCCGACGAAGCCCACGCCGCTCGTGCGGTCGATCAGCACGAGGTCGGACGCCGTGTGGCCGCTGAACTCGCGTAGCTCGAAGGTGCGCGAGCCGACCTGCCAGACGCCGCCGCCCGGTGCCGTCGCGGCGGGCGTGTCGCGGTCAGGTGCCATGGTCTCGGTGCCGAGCATCCAGTCGCCGCAGAGGCGGTACAGGTTGGTCTCGTAGCTGGCGGACTCGCGGGCGATGCCGGCGCGGGTGGTCGGGGTGGCCGAGCGGGGCACGTCGGCGAAGCCTTGGTTGCCGAGGAAGTAGTCGGGGTGGAGGTTCAGATGCACCACCTGCACCACCGGCTCCGTCGTCGTGCGGGCGATCAAGCGGCGCAACTGCTCGCCGTAGCGCCGGCTCGGGCCGGTGTTGACCACGACGACGCCCGCGCCCGTGGTGATGAAACCGGTGTTGATGATGTTGCAGCCGTTGGCGAGCGTGAAGTCGTCGTTGGCACCCTCGACCACGTACACGCCCTCGGCCAATGCCCGTGCGCTCAGGCCGTGGTCGAAGCGGGCGAGGTCCACCTGGGGCGGTGCGGCGAACACCAGCGCCGGCACGGCCGCCAGCAGCGTCAGCACCACGGCCAGCACGAAGGTCTGCAGCCAGACGGAGGTGGATTTCGTCATGTGGGCGCTCCCTCACTCCATCCGGGCATCGATGCGGTTGCCGTTGTTGTCCGTGCCGACCAGCCGCAGCGGGCCGGCGGGCTTGGCGGGGAAATCGAACGAAAACACCGGGTTCTCGCTCACCGGCTCGAAGGTCTGCAGCCGCAGCAACTCCACGTCCCGCCCGTCGCGCACCGACAGCCGGTTGACGTAGAACGCCGGGATGCCGCCGACCAGCCCGGTGTCCATCGGGTGCATCACCTTCAGCCGCAGCCGGGAACCTGAACCCACCGCCGCCGTCGCCTCGCCCGGAATCGGCGTCGCGTCGAACACCCGGGCGCTGACGAGGCCGAGCGTCTGCGTCCACGAACCGTCCTTGCGCGTCGCCCCGGACACCGTGCAGCCGCCGCCGGTCGAGTCCACCAGCGTGCCGCCGACGTGCCAGACGCCATCCGCCGTCCGGGCCGCGGCGCGCACCGGGCTGGCCTGCTCCAGCTTGAAGCGGAACGACACGCTCGGCAGCGCGCTCATCGGCTGGTACTCCAGCACCTTGCGGATCGGGTTGCGATCGACCAGCACGACGATGCGGTCCACGCCCGGCAGGTCCGTCACCGACACCGTGATCGGCACGTTCATCGGGTCTTCCGCGAACGCCGGGCCGCGCACCTGCACCCGCGCGTCGAACACGGTCTTCGCGTCGGCGCCGAGGTATTCCTTGCGCATGTCCACCCAGGGATGCGACTGGTACGGATCGCCCTCGAACGGGTCCGGGGCCGTCGCTGCCGTGGCGTGGACGAGCCACAGCGACAGCAGCGCGGCGATCAGGGAACGGTGACGGGTTCGCCGCATGTGGAGGTGCTCCGGTTCAGAATCGCCGCAGGTAGCGCAGCGAGACCAGGGCGCTGCGGGGCGCACCCGGTTCGAAGTAGCGACCATTGGCGTCGTTGACGACCACGCTGCCGACGACGCGCCGCCCGGCGACGTTGTCGAGGCGCGCCAGCAGTTGCAGCGAACCCGCCTCATCGACGCGCCACAGGTGGCTGTAGCGCAGGTTGAACAGGCCGTGACCCCCGGCGTGGTCGGTGTTGGTGTCGTTCACCACCGTGCGGCCCTGGGCACGCCACTCGATCGCGGTTTCGGCGTCGGCGCTCCACGGCGCGGTCCACGCCAGCTCGGCGTAGGCGGAGGCGGGCTGCGTGCCGGCGATGCGGTTGCCGGCGGGGACGGTGGTGGTGTTGGTCGCGGCGGTCAGCGTGCAGGGGATGGCGGTGCAGGTGCGGAAAGCGTCGGCGTACTGCGCGTGCAGCAGCGTCACGGCCATCTGCGCCCGCAGCCCCGGCATGACGCGCCAGCCCGCTCCGAATTCGGCGCCGAAGCGTTCGGTGCGGCCGACGTTGCGGAACGAGGAGCGTCCGCCCGCGTTGGTGGCCACGCCGATCTCCTGGTCGGTGTCGATGCGGAACACGGTGGCGTCCAGCGACAAGCCCCCCTCGCGCCACTTCGCGCCGAGTTCGATCTGGCGGCTGGTCTGCGCCTGCAGGTCGGTGTTGAAGCCGCTGTTGCCGTCCGGGCGGTAGGCGAGTTCGCCCAGCGTCGGCGACTCGTGGCCCCGCGACGCCGCCGCGTGCAGCGTCAGCGCCGAACTGGCCCGCCAGCGCAGCCCCGCCACCGGGTTGGCGTAGCGGTAGTCGAGCGCCCCCGAGTCGTCGCCGTTGCTCAGGTACGCATCGCTCACCCGCAGCCGCACCCGCCCGCTGCGCACGCCCAGGCTCGCCTGCCAGTCGTCGGCCACGGCCCAGTCGGCCTGCGCGTAGACCTCGCGGGTGTCGGCGCGGTTGGTCTCGTTGCGGCGCAGCGTGCCTTGGACGCCGAGCGCGGTGGGGGTCGCGGCGGGGCCGGTGTAGTTGTTGTAGCCGCGGCGGTCGTCGGTCTGCCGCTCGACGTTGACGCCCGTGGTCAGGTCCACGGTGTCCCAGTGCCACAGCGCCCGCGCATCGACGCCGTTGTACTGCCGGTCGAAGTCCACCAGCCCGCCGCCGTGGCGGACGTTGGCCTGCGTGGCGGGGGCGATGGCGAGGAACTGCATGACGCCGCGTGACCCGGTGTAGCCGCTCACCTGCGTGCGCGACAGCGGGCCGGCGTCGGTGAACTGGTGGCTCCAGCTCGCGCCGGCCTGGGTCTGGCGGATGACCTTGCGGGTGCCGTATTGCGCGGCCTCGGGCGTGGTCTGGTCCGGGTTGGCCGCGAACTGGGCGCGGGTCAGGCCGAGCGGGTCGGTGGCGGTCTGGTTCTGGTCGCTGACGGTGAGGGTCACGCGGTCGTGTTCGCCTTTCCAGCCGAGGCGGGCGGTGGCGAGCTGGCGGTCGGCGTCGCTCTGGGGCCGGAAGCCGTCGATCGACAGGCGCGACAGGCTGGCCGACACGTCGAAGCCGTCCCCCAGCGGCGCGGCCACCGACACGCGGCCCTGGCGCAGGCCGAAGCTGCCGGCATCGACGCCGACCTCGAACTGCCGCTCGCGCACCGGCTTCGAGAACAGCGCGATCACGCCGCCCGACGCGTTGCCGTACAGCGCCGAGAACGGCCCGCGCAGCACCTCGACCCGCTCGGCCCCAGCGAGGTCGAAATGGGCGACCTGGCCCTGGCCGTCGGGCATGGACGCGGGGATGCCATCCGCGTAGAGCCGCAGCCCGCGCACGCCGAAGCCGGCCCGTGCGCCGAAGCCGCGCGAGCTGATCTGCAGGTCTTGCGCGTAGTTGTTCCGATTCGCCACCACCAGCCCCGGCACCCGCGCCATCGACTCGGACAGGTTGACCATCGGGCCGCCGTTGCGCAGCGCCTCCGCATTGACCGAGGTGATGGCGTAGGGCACGTCGGTGAGCTTGCGCTCGCGGGTCGAGCCGGTGACGACGACGGTCTCCAGCGCGGTGTCGGCCGTGGGGGTCTGAGCGAGGGCGTGGGGTGCGTGCAGGCCCGACAGCAGGCAGGCGAGGGCGGCCAGCGCCGTCGGACGCAGGCGTGGGTGCAGCAGGGGCGAAGCGGAGTGGGTGGTCGGGGTCATGGCAGGGACAAGGGTTCAGTTTGGCGGTGTACCTGCGTGGCCCGGGGCGGGGCCAGTCGGCATTAACCCGGTCTGACCGGGAGATTGCGCCAGAAAGTGACACCTCCAGTTCCGGTTCAAGTTCCCGCCTGCCGGAACCGATAAGAACGAGAACCTTTCCTGGAGCGGGGCTGTAAGCCGCCTCGGACGACCATGCATGCAACCCGAACGCTCACCGCGCTGATGTGCCTTGCGCTGATTTCCCCCGTGGCGCTGGGGCAGAACGCTGGCGGTGTGCGGGCACTGGCGGATCTGTCGCTGGAAGACCTGATGCGCGTCGAGGTCGTCACCGCCAGCCGCGGCAGCGACCGGCTCGGCGACGTGGCTGCCGCCGTGTTCGTGATCACGCGGGACGACATCCTGCGCACCGGCGTGCGCTCGCTGCCCGAGGCGTTGCGGCTGGCGCCGGGGGTGGACGTGGCACGGCTGTCGGGGGCGCAATGGGCGGTGGGCGTCCGGGGCGACGCGGGGCGGTTCTCCAACAAGCTGCAGGTGCTGGTCGATGGACGCAGCATCTACTCGCCACTGTTCTCCGGCGTGATGTGGGAGACCCAGCGCGTGCCGCTGGCCGACATCGAGCGCATCGAGATCATCCGCGGCCCGGCCGGAGCGGTCTGGGGCGCCAACGCCGTCAACGGGGTCATCAACATCATCACCCGGCGTGCCCAGGACAGCCTGGGCACGCGCACCGAGGTGGAGCTGGGCAGCGAAGGCGCTGCCGTCCTGCATGGCAGTCGCAGCACCGGTTCGGCCCAGTCGGGCGCCTGGCGTGTGTACGCGCAGGCTGATGGCACCGGTCCTTCGTCCGAGCCGGGTGGCGGTGCGGCCAACGATGCCTCGCAGGTCAGCACGGCGGGTCTGCGCTACGACCGCGATCTCGACGCCCACACCCAGGTCACTGCGCAGGCGCAGGTACTGCGCTCGCAGGTCCACGACACGCGGCTGCGGCCGGTGGTGGTGGCGCCGTATGTGCTGCAGTCGCCGACCATGCAGTTATTCGAGCGTGTCCATGCCCACGGTGTGCTGACGCACCGGCTGGCCGAACACTCCCAGCTCACGGTGTCGGGACTGGTTGCGTTCGAATCGGGGGAAGAGCGCGGTTCGCAGAGCGTGGAGAGCCACACCACCGATGTCGAGGTCTCCCACGCCTTCCAGCCCTTCGGCGCGGCACACCAGATCACCTGGGGCGCGGGAGCACGCCTGTACGAGGACCACAACGAGACCCAGGGCATCGGTCGCTTCGACCCGGCGCGGCGCAGCATGCTGGACTGGCGCCTGTTTGCACAGGACCGCTGGGTCGGGGTCGATGAGCGACTCTCGGTGGTGGGCGGCTTGCGGCTGGACCACACCTACTTTGCCGGCACGCGCAGCCAGCCCAGTCTGGCCGTGGCCTGGAAGCAGACACCGGCCACGACGCTGTGGTCCTCGCTGTCCCAGGCCATCCGCGTGCCATCGCGTGGCGAAGAGGATGCCGATCTGGCCGTGGCCGTGGTTCCGCCGGGGATGGCGGGCAATCCGCTGCCGGTGTTGCTGCGCTCCGGTTCGGATGCGCCGACGCTGGTCGAATCGGTGAGCGCACTGCAGTTGGGTCTGCGCAGCCGGATCAACGACCGGCTGGTGCTGGACGCAACGCTGTTCCGCCAGTTCTACGACCCGCTGGGCTTTCGCTCCACGGTGCCTGTCAACCCGCAGGTGGTGATGGCGCCGACGCCGTACATCGATGCCTCCATCGGTCGGGTCGCGGGCCATGCGGTGGCGAAGGGGCTGGAGCTGTCCGTCGATTGGCGCCCGGTGCCCTCGCTGCGACACCAACTGGGCTACACGCTGCTGAACACCGAGATGCCGATGGCCCTGGCCGGCAACGGCAACAGCAGTGCCCTGTCCCGCAGTCCCCGCCACCTGCTGACGCTGCGCCTGTCCTATGACGTGTCGCCCTACCTGAGCGTGGACGCCTGGACCCGCTACACCAGCCAGCGTGGCAGCGACAGCACACTGGCCAGCTACACACCGGCCCGCACGGCGCTGGATCTGAGTGCGCGCTGGTCGGTGGCGCGCTCTGTGGTGGTGAGCGCGCGGGCCTACAACCTGGGCGGGCCGCGCCGGGTCGAGATCCAGCCCGATCTGGGCTACTCGACACCGGTGGAAACCCGTCCCGGCGTCGGTCTGCGTCTCGAAGTCAGCCACTGAGCGCGGGTCTGGGACCGGGCATGACCAGCGCCATCCATGTGATTGTCTGCCGATCGCTTCGGCCGCCCGCCGCCAGGGTGGTGTGTGCTGTTGTCCTGGGTCTGCTGGGCGTGGTGGGCGTGCAGGATGTGGCCGAGGCGGCGCCGGACGAATCGGCAGTGCAGGCCGCGTTCGTGCTGAACTTCGCCAAATTCACCGAGTGGCCACCCGCGGGCACGGCCACGCGCCAGGCGGCGATGCAGCTCTGCCAGTTCGGTGCGCGCGAGGAGCTGTCGCTGGCTTTCCGGGCGCTGGAGGGGCGGCTGTTGCAGGGCGCGCCGCTCCAGTGGCGCAAGGTGGGTCGGCCGGACGAGGTGCGCGGTTGCCATGTGCTGTTCGTGGCGGAGCCGGGTCTGTCGCTGGCGTCGCTGGGCGGGCAGCCGGTGCTCACGGTCAGCGACCTGCCGGGCTTTGCGCAGCAAGGCGGGGTGATCGGGCTGGTGCGCCAGAGTGGCCGGTTGCGTTTCGAGGTCAACCGGGGTGCCGCACAGACCGCCGGGTTGCGCTTGTCGGCCGATCTGCTGACGTTGGCAACGAGCGTGCTCGACGGGCCTGTGCGGCGGGAGGGTGCGCTGTGATCCGCGCCGTGGTGGTTCGCATGTTGCAAGACTTGCGCCTGCGCACCAAGCTGCGCCTGGTGGTGATCGCCTCGACGCTGATGGCCTCGCTGCTGCTGTTCGCGGTGGTGACGCTGCTGGAATACAACGACTCGCGCCACCGGGTCGAGGAGCGGGCGCAGGGGTTGGCGCGGGTGCTGGCGCAGAACCTGCGCGCGCCACTGTCCTTTGAAGATCCGACCGCCGCACACCGCGTGCTGGACGGGCTGGGTGTCGTGCCCGAGGTGCGCTGGGCGGCGCTGCTGGATGCGCATGCGGTGGTGTTCGCCTCCCACGCGGCCAAGGCGCAGACCGTGCCGTCGGCCTTCGAGATCGGTCGCCGCACGGCGGGCGCTGCCGATGCCCGCAGTGCGCTGGTCTACACGGTCGAGCTAGTCCGCCTGGACGGGAACGTCGTGGGGCAACTGGTGGTCTGCACCGACGCTTCGCCGGCCTTCAGCGCCACGCTGGCACGGGCGGCGCTGGTGCTGCTGGGGGCGGCGGTCATCGGCTTGCTGGCCAGCGCGGCGGCGGTCAAGGTGCAGGACGCCATGGTCGAGCCGATCGCCGGGCTGGCCGAGGTGATGGACGACGTGTCGCGCACCCACGTCTATGTCACCCGCGTCAGCACCCGGCGCCGCGATGAGGTCGGGGCGCTCTACGATGGCTTCAACCGCCTGCTGGGCGAGCTGGAGTCCCGCGATGTGGTGCTGCAGCGCCAGCAGGCCCGCCTGTTCACGCTCGCCCATGTGGACGCCGTGACGGGTCTGAGCAACCGGCACCACTTCCGGCTGATGCTCGACGAGGCACTGATCCACTTGTCCGGCCATCCCTTCGCCATCCTGTGCCTGGACCTGGACCGCTTCAAGACGGTCAACGACGCCCTGGGCCACGATGTCGGCGATCAACTGCTGACGCTGGTCGGGGAGCGCCTGAAATCGGTGTCGCGCGATGGGGATCTGGTGGCGCGGCTGGGCGGGGACGAGTTCGCCATGGTCCTGCGCGGGCTGGCCGATCCCCAGGAGGTGCAGCGCATCGCCGACCGCGTGCTCGCCGCCCTGTGTACCGCGGTGGACATCGCGGGCTTGACCGTGCCGATGGGTGTCAGCGTGGGGATTGCGCTGGTGCCCCGCGATGGCGACCAGCCCGAGCAGTTGCTCAAGAACGCCGACCTGGCGCTGTACGCGGCGAAGGCGGGCGGGCGGGGGCGGGCCTGTTTCTATGACGCGGCGATGAGCGCCGGGGTGGTGCGGCGGCTGCAACTGGAGCGGGCGCTGCGCTCGGCGATCACGCTGGAGCAGCTCTCGGTGGTCTACCAGCCGCAGGTCGATCTGGTCAGCCGGGCCGTCACGGGGTTCGAGGCGCTGGTGCGCTGGCGGCACCCGGAGCTGGGCGAGGTGCGCCCGGACGAGTTCATCGCCGTGGCGGAGGACGCTGGCTTGATCAACGACATCGGCGCGTGGGTGCTGGAGCGGGCGTGCCAGGTCGCCTGTACCTGGCCGCCGCACCTGTCGGTGGCGGTGAACCTCTCGGCCGTGCAGGTGATGACGCAGGATCTGCCGCAACTGATCGGGCGGGTGCTGGCGACCACCGGGCTGCCGGCGGAGCGGCTGGAGGTGGAGATCACCGAGTCCGTGCTGCTCAATGAGACCGAGGCCACCCTGGCGCAGCTCCACGGCCTGAACCGGCTGGGCGTGCGGATTGCGCTGGACGATTTCGGCACCGGGTACTCGTCGATGGCCTACCTGCGGCGCTTCCCGTTCGACAAGCTCAAGATCGACCGCTGTTTCGTCAAGGCGCTGACCACCGAAGCGGACGCGCGCGTGATCGTCCACGCCATCATCGACATGGCGGCCGGGCTGCACATGACGACGCTGGCGGAGGGTGTGGAGTGCGAGGCCGAGATGGCGGCGCTGCTGGAGGAGGGCTGCGCCGCGGTCCAGGGGTATCTGGTGGCACGGCCGCTGCGGGTCGAGGCGGTCGCGCCCTTCCTGCGGGATTGGGCAGCGTCACAGCGTGCAACTGCGGAAGCCGGTCAAGCCGTGGTGGTCCTCGGGTAGGCGGTGCTGGCGGTGGCGCGCGTCGCGCAGCCGTGCCCGCGTCACCGTCGCCCCGCCGCGCAGCACGCGGTGCTGCCCGCAGGCGGCCAGGAATGCGGTCCGCTGCGGCAGGTTGCAGTCACCCAGGTCCGGCTCCAGCGCGGTCAGCCGGTCGGCCGTCCATTCCCAGACCTCGCCCCAGTGGAAACCGCGGCTGCCCAGGCGCTCGGCGGCGTGGGTCCACTCGACCTCGCTGGGCAGGCGCCTGCCCGCCCAGCGGCACCACGCCTGCGCCTCGTGCAGGTTGACGTGGACGACAGGGTGGTGCGGGTGGATGCGCACCGCGCGGCCGAACCGCGTTTGCGTCAAGCCGTCGTGGGGGTCTTCCACCATCGCCGGGCCGCTGCGCTGCTGCTGGCAGACCCAGTTCCAGCCCGCCGGACTCCACCAGCGCGACTGCCGGTAGCCGCCGTCCGCCACGAATTCCAGGAATTGCTGCCAGCACACCGGCTGCGCGTCGATGTCGTGGTCGGGGCAGGAGTCCAGACGCCGGCCGCGCTCGCTCTCGAAGACGTAGCCACCCTCCTCGGGCGTGATGCCGATGTGCCAGTGCCCACCGGCCACCGCCAGCGGCTGGTGCGGTACCCGGACGCCTGGTGCCGTGTCCTCCGGCAGCGGCACATCGAGCATCTGCGCGGCCTCGATCAGCCGCTCGGCCTGCTGGTCTTCGCGGAACAGCGCATCGCGGAAGAAGTAAAGCGCGTCGTCCTGCTCGGGCGTCTCCATCAGCCGCTCCAGCGTCACCTCCAGCGTCTCGGCGAGGTAATGCCGCACCGTGGCCGCAGGGGGCAGATCGCCACTGCCACGCTCGACCGGCAGCCGCAGGCGCTGGTCCCACCACCGGTCGGCACGCGGGTCGATCGAGGCCAGCCGGATGCCGCGTGCATCGCAGCGCCGACCGCGGTGGCGCTGCACGTTGCGCGCCACCCAGACTTCCTGCAGCCAGCCCAGCCGACCGAGCCACCACAGCGGCGAGCCTTGCAGCGGCGGTGGCGTGCCGTCGAGTGCGTCGGGCCGGGCGGCGTCCTCGAACGCGGCAAACAGGCGCAGGCTGCGGTTGCGGGCGTCGATCAGGGCCAGCGACAGCAACTCGCGCCCGGCATGGCGCATCGTCACCGGGTGGTCAAGGTCTGCGGCGGGCGTGAGCATCGTGGACAGGCCAGGGAGGGAAGGCATGGCGACGATTGTGAACTTGTTCACGGTATTCGGCGATGCCCGCCCCACACCTGACCGGGCGGGTGGCGCGCCCTGCGTCCGAGGGGACGCTCAGGTGGTGCGTCCGACGATCGACGCGGTGGCGATCAGCTCTTCCAGCATGGCCAGCGAGGCCCGCCCCGAGACGCAGAACGGATCGAGCACCGGCCGGTCGCTGTACTTCAGCACGATGGACGGATTGATGCGCGCCAGGTTGACCTGCCCCATGGTCCAGCCAGAAAAGCGCCGCTCGGTGATTTCCTCGTAGTGCAAGACCACCACGTCGTGGTGGCGGCGGTCGCGCACGATGGCGTTGTAGAGCGCGTTCACCGTGTCGCGCCCGCCCTCGATCACCTGCATGAAAACGTTGCCACTGTGGCAGAGGATGCCGGTGATGCCGAGCGCCGGGTTGTGGGCGCGCGACTGGGCGAGGATCGCATCGATCACCTCGGGCGTGACCGCGTCGGCGCGGCTCGCATACAGCAGACGGACGAGCATGGGGTTTCAGCCTTTGCGGTGGGTGACGAGGGCGAGGAATTCGCGGCGCAGATTCGGGTCTTTCAGGAAGGAGCCGCGCATGACGCTGTTGACCATCTTGGAGTCCAGGTCCTTGACACCGCGCCAGCCCATGCAGAAATGGTCGGCTTCCATGATGACGGCCAGCCCGTCGGGTTGCATCTTGTCGTTCAGCAAATCGGCCACCTGGGTGACGGCTTCCTCCTGGATCTGCGGGCGCGACATGATCCACTCGGCCAGACGCGCGTACTTCGACAGGCCGATCAGCGCCGAATGCGCGTTGGGCATCACGCCGATCCAGAGCTTGCCGATGATGGGGCAGAGGTGGTGCGAGCAGGCGCTGCGCACGGTGATCGGGCCGACGATCATCAGCTCGTTGAGGTGCTCGACGTTGGGAAACTGCGTCACCGGCGGCTGCGGCACGTAGCGGCCACGGAACACCTCCTGCAGGTACATCTTGGCCACGCGGCGGGCGGTGTCCTGGGTGTTGTGGTCGCTGTCGGTGTCGATCACCAGGCTGTCGAGCACACCGGCCAGCTTGCCCTGCACCTCGTCGAGCAGGGCGTCCAGTTCGCCCGGCTGGATGAACTCGGCGATGTTGTCGTTGGCGTGGAAGCGGCGGTGCGCGGCCTGGATGCGGGCGCGGATGACAGCGGACATCGGGCGCCCGGCGTCCGCAGTGTCTGTCTCGTGGGCACCGGCCACGGTGGGCGCTGGGAATTCGGTGGGGCTGTTCATCGTGCAGTGGGCATCCGGAGTGGTCGGAAATCGTAGCAGGCCAAGGTTTTTCCTGCGCAAAGCGGGTTGCGCATGGATTAACCCGGACAAATCCACAACATTGCCGGTGGGTCGGACTAAGGGTTTGCAAGAATGGACGCACTGGAATGGAACCCAAGGAGCCTCCATGTCGCGTCCTCCGCTGATCGGCATTTCCGCCCGCATCTATTTTCCCAACACGCCGGTGGCCGATCTGGGCGGTGTCTTCACCCGCACGCTGCACTACCTGGAGCAGTCGGTGGCGCACTGGGTGCTCGGCGGGCGGGCGCTGGCGGTGATGATCCCGGCCATCGAGAGCGACGGCATGATCGAGCGCAGCCAGATGAGCCTGTCCGAGTACGCCAGCCACCTCGACGGCCTGGTGCTGCAAGGTGGCAACGACATCGCGCCCGAGAGCTACGGCGAAACCCCGCTGCGCCCCGAGTGGAGCGGCGACCGCATCCGCGACCGCTACGAGATCGACCTGTTCGAGGCGTTCGTGGCCGCGGGCAAGCCGGTGTTGGGCATCTGCCGGGGCTGCCAGCTCATCAACGTGGCCCTCGGCGGCACGCTCTACCAGGACATCCCCACCCAGGCGCCATCTTCCGTGCGCCACCTGCACCTGGAACAGTACGATCAGCAGTTCCATGCGATGGACATCGTGCCGGGGACACGGCTGTCGGCGCTCTATCCCGGCGTGACCACGTCCGTCATCAACTCGATCCACCACCAGGCGGTGAAAGACCTGGGCCGCAACCTCACGGTCGAGGCCCGCGCCCAGCCGGACGGGCTGGTGGAAGCCATCCGCTGGAACGGGCCGAGCTATGTCTTCGGCATGCAGTGGCACCCGGAGTTCATGGCCCAGCAAGTGCGGGACGCAGCCCAGTTCGATGGACAGCCGATCCTGTCGGATTTCCTGGCCGCGTGTCTGCGCCGGCGGGGTTGAAGCAGGGGTATGGCGGTGGATCGACCTGTTACAACTTGAAAGTGATGTGTTCCTGCGGATTTCGGTTCACCCTGTCGATACAGGGTAATCGACGGCCTTGGCGTGAAAAACGATGTGGTACCGCTCCGTGATTCGGGGGGTGTGCTGCAATTTCGCGTGAATTTATGTCAGGATTTGATGTTTTCACAGTTTTCTTGAGCATCGTTCTTGACAACAAAGGCGCCGAACCTACGGCGTTTCGCGGGATAGCATGAAATTATCAATTCAAGACAAACGCGGGGGTGCTTGACCATGGCCGACATGCAAGCAACCCGACGCCGGGCGGCTGTGGCCGTGTTCTCGGACCTGCTCGACGAGGGCGCCCTCACCGAGGCGCTTTGGCTCCAGCACGAATCGATGCGCGGCGAGAACGTCTCGGACATCATTTCGTTCGTGGACACGGTGGCGCAGCGCAACCTGCTGGACGTGGCCTCCGTCAAGCGGCTCTACAACGGCTTCTACAAGGCACTGCGCGAGCCTTCCGAACGTTTGCCGCTAGATCCCTGGCCGGCCATGCAAGCCGCCCGCGCGGCCACCCGCCCACCCGCTCCGCCCCCGGCTCCCGTGGCGCCACCGGCTGCGCCGACCGTGGCTCCGGTGACCAATCCGGTGGCCGTGGCGATGGCTGCAGCGCAGGCGGTCGCACCGCAGCAGGTGCCTGTCTCGGAGGAGCCGCCGGTCGTGTTCGGCGCGCTCATGCGGGCGGTCGTGGCCGAGGTGTACCAGCACCACCGCGAGGCACTGGACGAGGTGCGCAAGGACGCGTTGCAGCGGTTGGACGACGCAATGGCCGCCCCCGCCCTGCGCCAGCAGTTCCGCAGCGGCTGGAGCCGCGCCCTGCAGCACGACTGGCAGTTGCCCGGCACGCACGCCGAGCTGGCCGAGCTGACCCGCGTGGTGTATCTGGCGCTGGGCGATGCGTTTGGTCGTGCGGGGGCTGACCAGGTGCTCAAGCGCGGCCTGGAGGTGGCCGAAACTGTCCCGGAAGCCAAAGCATTTTCGCCCCGCCGTCTGCTGGCCACGATCAAGGGCCTGCGCATCTGAGCCGATCCGAACGGCCTGTGTGCGTGGCGCCACTGCACCGCACGGCCTTCGCCATGACCACAGCGCCGCGTGTGCGGGCGACCCGATCGCCCGCTGCGGCAGGAGAACAGCATGTCCAATCTGCAGGACGCCCGTGACACCGCTGCCGACACCGGCACCGACGACGGCTACCACGACGCCGCCCCGATGACCGCGCAGGAGCGCAAGGTCATCCTCGCCTCCTCGCTCGGCACCATCTTCGAGTGGTACGACTTCTACCTCTACGGCGCACTGGCCGCCATCATCGCCAAGCAGTTCTTCACGGCATTGGAGCCGACCTCGGCCTTCATCTTCGCGCTGCTGGCGTTTGCCGCTGGCTTCATCGTGCGACCGATCGGTGCCGTGGTCTTCGGTGGTCTGGGCGACATGGTCGGGCGCAAGTACACCTTCCTGGCGACCATCGTGATCATGGGCATCTCGACGGCGCTGGTGGCCGTGCTGCCGTCCTACAGCACGGCTGGCGCCTTCGCCCCGATCGCGCTGGTGCTGCTGCGCATGCTGCAGGGTCTGGCACTCGGTGGCGAGTACGGCGGTGCGGCCATCTACGTGGCCGAGCACGCGCCCCAGAACCGCCGCGGTGCCTACACGGCCTGGGTGCAGACGACGGCCACGGTCGGCCTGTTCCTGTCGCTGATCGTGATCCTGGTCACGCGCAGCGTGCTGGGCGAGGCGGCGTTTGCCGACTGGGGCTGGCGCGTGCCGTTCGGCTTGTCGGCGGTGATGCTGGCCGCGTCGCTGTGGATCCGCCTGTCGATGAGCGAGTCGCCGGCCTTCCGCAAGATGCAGGAAGAGGGCAAGACCTCCAAGGCGCCGCTGGCCGAGTGCTTCGGGCAGTGGAAGAACCTCAAGATCATCGTGCTGGCGCTGTTCGGGCTGGTGGCGGGTCAGGCGGTGGTCTGGTACACGGGGCAGTTCTACGCGCTGTTCTTCCTCACCGGCGTGCTCAAGGTCGATCCGACGACGGCCAACATCCTGGTCGCCATCGCGCTGCTGATCGGCACGCCGTTCTTCGTGGTCTTCGGCACGCTGTCGGACAAGATCGGTCGCAAGCCGATCATCATGGCCGGCCTGCTGATCGCCTGTCTGGCGTATTTCCCGCTGTTCAAGCTGCTGACCGCGCTGGCCAACCCGGATCTCGCGGCGGCGCAGGAGCGGGTGCAGATCATCGTCAAGGCCGACCCGATGACCTGCTCCTTCCAGGGCAGCCCGGTCGCCAAGGAGACCGACTTCACCTCCGCGTGCGACATCGCCAAGCGTGCGCTGGCCCAACTGGCCGCCAGCTACACCAACGAGGCGCTGCCGTCGGGTTCCTCCACCGAGATCCACATCGGTGGCACGGTCCTGGCACCGCCGAATGGGCATTTGACCCCCGAGGGGGATCGTTTCCAGACGGACAGCCTGTTCGAGATCGCGCATTTCCGCAAGGAGCTGCTGCCCGATGTGCTCAAGACGGCGGGTTATCCGGTGAAGGCCGATCCGGCCAAGATCAACCACGTCGGTGTGGTGGCAGTGCTGGTGGTGCTGATGCTGCTGGTGACGATGGTCTACGGCCCGATCGCCGCGACGCTGGTCGAGATGTTCCCGACCCGCATCCGCTACACCTCGATGAGCTTGCCCTACCACATCGGCAACGGCTGGTTCGGGGGGCTGATGCCGACCATCGCTTTCGCGATGGTGGCCCAGAACGGCGACATGTACCACGGACTCTGGTACCCGATCGGCGTGGCCGCACTGACCTTCGTGGTCGGCATGCTGTTCATCCGCGAGACCAAGGACGTGGACATCTACGCCAAGTTCCTCTACTGGCACCCGAACCGGATGCGCAAGTAGTCCTGGCTCCAGGCCCATCGCCGGGCGGTCGAGGTCGGGGATACTGCGGTCTTCTGCCACGACCGCCGCTGCCCGCTCCTGCACATGTCCTTGCCCCTGTCCCCGACCCTGACCTGGACCGAATCCGGTCATGTTCACACCGCACGCTGGAGGTCCGAGAACGGTGCGGTGCTGCCCCGGCGTGTCGTGGTGGCCGATGACCAGACCCGCGCCGACGATGCCCTGAAGCTGGCGCGGGAAGGGGGCGTGCTGCTGTGGCGGGGCGATTTCCAGAGCGCCCGGCTGCTGCTGCAGGCGATGGGCCGACGGCTCGACCGCACGGGCGCACGGGCTGCTTCCACGTCATCGTCACCGGCACCGGAGACGCCAGCCGGTGCTGCTGTTCCCGCCGAGGCGTTCCACCGCCACCGGCTGGCGCAGGCGCAGCGGTCGCGGCTGCTGTCGGCGGTCACGGTCCTGCTCGAAGCCGACTACGCCATTGCCTTGCGCCGAGCACCCGATCTGCGCCTGGCGTGCGCAGAGGCGTATGGCGCACCGGACGGGCAGGCGAGCGTGGTCTCCCTGCGCGAGCTGCTCGGTCTCGTGGGCGCCCACGAGTGGCGCAAGAAGGGGGTGCCGATCGCGGCTGCGGGCGGGCGCATCCATGCCCACTACGGCGTCTTCTCTCCGGTGCGCGGCGAATACATCGACCTCGTCGCCGCCGCGCCCCTGCCATCACAGGCGCTGGCGTTCGACATCGGTACCGGCACGGGCGTGCTCGCGGCGGTGCTGGCACAGCGGGGCGTACAGCGGATCGTCGCGACCGAACTCGATGACCGCGCGCTGGCCTGTGCCGCCGACAATCTGCAACGCCTGGGCCATGCCGGGCAGGTCGAGCTGGTGAAGGCGGATCTGTTTCCGCCAGGCCGGGCGCCACTGGTCGTCTGCAATCCGCCGTGGCTGCCGGGCAAGCCGAGTTCCTCGATCGAACACGCCATCTACGACCCGGACAGCCGGATGCTGCGGGGTTTCCTGCACGGGCTGTCCGAACATCTGACGCCGGGTGGACAGGGCTGGCTGGTGTTGTCGGATCTGGCCGAGCACTTGGGGCTGCGCCGGCGCGCCGAGTTGCTGGCGTGGATCGACCAGGCGGGGCTGCGTGTGCTGGCGTGTCCGACCATCCGTCCGCGGCACCCGAAGGCGGGCGATGCCGGCGATGTGCTGCACGCAGCCCGGTCAGCGGAAGTGACCGCGCTGTGGCAACTGGTTGCCAAGGCGTGAAGCGTGAAAAATGGAGTGGGGGAGGGTGACGAGCCTGAACCCTGGCACTGGAGGCTAACGGTTAGGGCTGCTTCGTTCCCGACCTGACCCGTTTGGCCGCGCCCCCATGCAGGGAGGCCCGTCACCGGTGATTGTAATCGACTTGGCCGAGTGGCTGTGTCGAATGCGGTTCTGTGCGATTATTGAATTCCTGTTACAGCTTTCAGGGCTGTCATTCCTCGATGAAGAACACCGAACGCCAGATCGTCGATCTCGGAGACGACGTTGAACGCATTGCCGCGATCCGCAAGATCCGCAAGTTGATGGACTTCTGGCGCATCTCGCCGGCGGAGCTGCGGGGGCGCCCGATCGCCGTGCCGCGCCCGTCCGCAGCGGCAGAGGTGCGCTACCGCCATCCCGTGACCCTGGAGGTCTGGGATGGCCGCGGCACGCAACCGCAGTGGCTGCGCGAGGCGTTGACCAAGGAAGGCTATACCGTGGACGAATTGCGTCCCGCCACACCGTTGCAGCAGTAGGCGACACGGCCGACGGGCTGCGGACTGCAGGTGCCGGTCACGGCTCCCTGGTCCTGAACGGATTTCGCTCCCGCAAGTCGCCCACGTACGCTTCGATCCCCGCTGTTTCCTCGTCCAGGAACCGTGCCACCGCATCCGCGAACCCCGGGTGCCGCAGCCAGTGCGCCGAGGTGGTCTTCACCGGCAGCAGCCCGCGTGCCATCTTGTGTTCCCCCTGCGCACCGCCCTCGAAGCGCACGTAGCGTTCACGGACACACCAGTCCAGCGGTTCGTGGTAACAGGCGGCGAAATGCAGGTGCGCCACCGACTCCGTGCAGCCCCAGTAGCGCCCATAAGCCACACGCTGCGCCGGATCAAGCGCCACCAGCGATGCGGCGACCCGCTCCCCGGCGCGCCGGGCGACGAACAGCAGCCAGTGCTCGGGCATCGTGCGTGCCACCTCGGCCCAGAACGCCCGTGTCAGGTAGGGCGTCGAGCGGTGTTCGCGGTAGGTGGTGTCGTAGCACTGGTAGAAATAATCCCAGTCCGCTGCCGTGATCTCCGTACCCCGCAGCACGTCGAACGTCACGCCCGCCTCGCGCACGTAGCGCCGCTCCTGCTGGACCTTCTTGCGCTTGTCGCGGGTCAGGCTGGCCAGGAAATCGGCGAAGTCGGCATACGGCTCGGGCGTGCGGTTCGACCAGTGGAACTGCACGCCCTCGCGCAACAACCAGCCTTGGGCCTGCGCCGCTGCACGGTCGGCGTCGTCGAGGAAGAGCAGGTGCGCCGACGACAGCCCCTGGTCGCGGGCAAAGGTCTCGATGCCCTGCAGCAGCGTGGCCCGCGCCGCGTCCGAGCGCGCCAACAAGCGACTCCCTGGCACCGGCGTGAACGGCACGGCGCCGAGCAGCTTCGGGTAATACCGCTGCCCGGCCCGCTGCCACGCCTCCGCCCACGCCCAGTCGAAGACGTATTCGCCGTAGGAATGGCTTTTCAGGTAGAGCGCGGCGGCGGCGGCGAGCGTGCCGTCTTCGGCGGTCAGCGTCATGAAGACGGGTTGCCAGCCGGTGCGGGTGACGGCGCTGCCGCTGCGGTGCAGCGCGGCGAGGAAGGCGTGGCGCAGGAAGGGCGTCGGCGTCGGGCATGCGGCAAGCAGCGCGTCCCAGGCGGCGGCGTCGAGCGTGGTGGGGTTGTCGTGCAGGGTGAGCGTGGGGGTCATCGCGGCAGCGTCTCCACGTCGAACGCCACGAGGTTGCGCTCCACCCGGCTGAACTCGACGCCGATCAGGTGAATGGGTTCGCCCCGGTCGCGGTACTTCTCGGCGTAGCCCTTGGCCTTGATCTGCGCCAGCGCCTTGCCCTCGGGCACGAGTTCCACCACCTTGAACTCGAACACCCACACCGCCCCGCAGGTCAGCACCACCATGTCGATGCGGCCCTTGTTCGTCGTGTCCTCCACCCGGATGTCCAGACCCAGCGCGGCAAAGTGGCTGTAGAACACGCTGGCCCAGTAGCCCTCGAACTGCGCGAGCGGGCTGTTGCGGTACCAGTCGTTGGGGATGCTGGCGAAGAATGCATGGAACAACTCACGCAGAGGCAGCGGATCACCCAGCTCCAGCAGATCCCACAGCCGGCTGATCTGCGGCCCCGGCACCGACACGCCGCCCGCGAGCTGCTGCAGCAGCACGTCGTTCAGGCTGGACTGGACCTCCTGGTTCGGGTACTTCAACTGCAGGTCGAGTCGGCCGGGGCGGCGGTGTTCGGAGGCGATCGTCAGGTATCCGGCCTGGAACATCAGCGATTCGGTCGGGATCGTGTCCACGTCGAAGGTGGAGAGGATGGACTCGGTGCTCACCAGCCGGCCCAGGTCGGGCGTGAACTGCTGTCGATCGGTCAGGAGCTTGACGAGGAAGGTGGGCGTGCCGGTCTCGAACCAGTACGACATGAACTCCCGGTTCTGGAACAGCAGCAGCACGTCGAAGGGGTTGTAGACCGACTCGCCGCGCCAGTTGTAGCCGTTGTACCAGCGCCGGATCTCGTCGCGGTCGAGTCCGGGGAGTTCCGGCGCGAACACGGTGTCAATGTCGGTGTCCGTGTAGCCGCACAGCGAACTCCAGCGCGGCACGATCGTGATGTCCTGCAAGTGGTTCAACCCCGAGAACAAGCTCACCTTGCTGAACTTGCTCACCCCCGTCAGGAACACGAACTTCAGGTGCGCATCCGCATCCTTCAGCACCGAGTACAGGTTCTTCAGCCCCTCGCGCATCTCGCGGGCGCGGTCGGGGTGCTCGATGTTGTCCAGGATCGGCTTGTCGTACTCGTCGATCAGCACGACGACGCCGGTGCCGGTCTGCGCGTGCAGGTGCCGGATCAGCGTCTCCAGCCGCCCGCCCATGCTCTGGTGCTGGACCTTCAGGCCGAGCGGCCCGGTGTAGACATCGAGCAGTTCGGCGATGCGCTGGTCCAGCTCCACCCGGTCGCGCA